>NZ_JNWJ01000028.1:0-114824 GCF_000716805.1 Streptomyces yerevanensis
CGTCGCAGCAGGCACCGTGATGTACGTCGTGCCCGTGCTGGCGCTCTTCCTGATCCTCCAGCGCGGCTTCATCGCCGGAGTCTCCACCTCCGGACTCAAATAGCCAACGCCTCGCTCATGGCAAGAGCTGCCGGGCGAGCGCGTCCGCCGCCCAGCGCTGCCACTGTGCTGGTGACCAGCCGCGGCCGGTCACCAGCAGGCCGGTGGGTCACCGATGGGACCAAGGGTGACTGAATACATGGATTTCTGAATTCAGGAATCCATGTATCGTTGTGAAGGTGCTGACTCTTGCCACCGAGATCGACGTCCTCGCCCGCTTCGGCCGCGCCCTCGCCGATCCCATCCGCTGCCGCCTGCTGCTCGCTCTGCGCCAGGCGCCGGCCCACCCCTCCGATCTGGCCGACCAGCTGGGCATCTCGCGCACCCGCCTGTCCAACCACCTGGCGTGCCTGCGCGACTGCGGCCTGGTGGTCGCCGTACCGGTCGGGCGCCGCATCCGCTACGAACTCGCCGACCCCCGCCTCGGACACGCGCTGGACGACCTGCGTACCGCCATCGTGGCGGTGGAGACCGACCGCACCTGCCCCGACACGGACGAGAAGGGCTGCTGCTGACCGTGACCGCGATATCTCTCGGACCCTCGCCCGCCCGGCGCGAGGCGCTCACCCGCCGGATACGCCTGCTCGTGGCCGTCACGATCACCTACAACGTCATCGAGGCGATCGTCGCGATCACCGCGGGCACGCTGGCCTCCTCCACCGCCTTGATCGGCTTCGGGCTCGACTCGGTCATCGAGGTCTCCTCGGCCGCGGCGGTCGCCTGGCAGTTCTCCGCCCGCGACCATGCCGTGCGCGAGGCCCGCGAGCGGACGACGCTCCGGATCATCGCCGTCTCCTTCTTCGCCCTTGCCGCGTACGTCGCTGTGGACGCCGTACGCGCCCTCTCGGGTACGGGAGAGGCGGAGCGCTCCGTTCCAGGGATCGTGCTGGCAGCTCTGTCGCTGGCCGTGATGCCGTTCCTGTCCGCGGCCCAGCGGCGGGCGGGGCGCGCACTGGGCTCCGCCTCCGCCGTGGCCGACTCCAAGCAGACGCTGCTGTGTACGTACCTCTCCGCTGTCCTGCTCGTCGGCCTCATCGCCAACGCCGTCCTCGGCTGGTCGTGGGCCGACCCGATCGCGGCCCTGGTCATCGCGGCGGTGGCGGTCAAGGAGGGGCGGGACGCCTGGCGCGGGGACGGCTGCTGTGCCGCGCCCGTTTCCGTCACGGCCGCACGGACCGGGGGCGACTGCGGCTGCCGGGACGGCTGCGAGTGCTGCTGACCGCACTCCGGTGGTCAGGACGGGGGCCTCGGGGTGCGAACGGGCCGGTGGGGTCAGCGGTCGGTGTCGTCCGGCTCAGTCGCGCCGGCGTGGTCACGCATGTCCATGATCAGCGTCGGCAGTCTGCCAAGGCGCGCGGGCTGAGAGCCTCCTCGCTTCCAGGCGCTCAGTCCATCAACCCGGCCGCGACCGTCGCGCCGAGCTCCCAGCACGCCTCGATGCCGGCCTTGCCCGGCTCACCGGTGACGGTCACCGGCTCGGCCGCACGGCGCCAGCCGAGGCCCGTCGTGATCGACTCGATCCCGCGCAGGGCCCCTGTCGTGTCACTTCCGCCGTGCACGTAGAAGCCGAACGGGCGACCGCGTGTCGCGTCCAGGCATGGGTAGTACACCTGGTCGAAGAAATGCTTGAGGGCACCGGACATGTAGCCGAGGTTCGCCGGAGTGCCGAGCAGATATCCGTCCGCGGCCAGTACGTCCGACGCCGTCGCGGACAGCGCGGCGAGCCGTACGACCCGTACGCCCTCGATCTCCGGTGCCGTCGCGCCGGACACGACGGCTTCGAACATCGCCTGGCAGTTGGGCGAAGGCGTGTGATGCACGATCAACAAGGTGGCCACGTCCCGAAACCCTGCCGTGCCATCACATCCCTCTGCAAGCGGCGCTGCCGGCGGAGGTGTTCACCGGGTGTTGACGACAGAATGCAAGCCGGTGCCCGCTGTACGGATGAAGTCGGCCGGGGCAGCTCGGGAGCCGGGAACCCGAACTCCTGTCAAGTCCGTGGGCGAAATGGCATCCGATCAGCTGAAACGCCCCGGAGTATTGCCGGGGATCCGGCACGATACGTGCATGAACGAAGACGTATTCCTGGAGAGCACCAAGCAGTTCGCGCTCTACCTGTCCGAGCTCCAAAGCGGCCTCGACCCCGAGTCGTACGAGCTGCTGCTACGCATCCTCAAGGGTACGAACGACGCACTCGTCCACCGCAACGTCGATATCGACATCGAGCTGTCGCCACGCGAACAGGAGCTGTTCACCCCCGAGTTCGGGCGGAGGCTGAACCAGCTCCTGGATCTTCTGGGCCCCCTCGGTGCGCACACGCTCGTCGACTTCAGCACCCTCACCGGAACCGAACCCGTGCAAAGCGACGCCGAGCGGGAGCACCTACGGCGTGAGGTCGAGGGCATCGCCAGGGCCAGCGGGCTGGAGCCCTGACACCGACGTGATCACACGGTTCACGCGCCCCTCACGCGTGAACCGTGATCAGCAACGACAAAGAGCGGGACTCAGTGAGACTGGGTCCCGTTCTCTCATGTCGGTATTCGCCCTGCTCAGAGCTTGATTTCTACTGATCCTCGGCGAGTGCCCCCGACGTGGCTCCAAGGGCGACCGCGTCTGCGACTGGGCGCCGGCCGTCACCGCCGGAGAGGCGGTTCACAGCCTGTGGACAACGAACCGCCGCCCAGCGGCATGGGTGACGACTCTATTTTCGAGGTTGTACGCCGACGTTCCGTCTTGCTGTCGCGCAGTTCAGGAGCGTGACTCCTTCTGCCGATTGGAGTTGTGGGACATGTCCATTCAGGTGGGGGCACATCGAGAGGCAACACTGATGCACAGGTCTGCATACGAGCAGATGGAACTCTGCGTGAAGGAGTACATGCCGACGAACCGGCGGCACCGGGTCGTGGATCTTGGATCGCGTGTGTCAGACAAACAGAGTGTCACGCATAAAGACATGCTGGGTCAGCATGACATCGACTATGTGGGCGTTGATGTACTCGATGGACAGAATGTGGATGTGGTCATGGCCAAGCCGTACCGCATTCCAGTGAAGTCCAACAGCACGGACTTTGTGCTCTCAGGTCAAGCATTCGAACACATCCCGTTCTTCTGGGTGACGATGATGGAGATCGCGCGTGTGCTGAAGCCCAGGGGAATGGCATTCGTCACGGCACCGTCGCGCGGCCATGTGCACGATGCACAGGATTGCTGGCGCTACTACCCAGACGGGTTCCGAGCCATGGCTGCGTACTCGGGACTCGAATTGCGCGAGGCCTACACCGATTTTCCGCCGATGGCGGGAATCCGGCACAATTACTCGGCCATTGACGCCAAACATGCCTACTGGGGTGATTCCGTCGGGGTCTTCCAGAAGCCTCGCCGTTACCGGCGACTGCCGATGTTCTTCGTACGCGAACTGACTGTCTGGTGGGCCAACCGCGTCGGAGGTGTCCAGAACACGCCCCTGCTCAAGCCAGTCGAAGGACGCGCGCTCTGCGGCCGCCCGGTCACGTCCGCGGACGTGACCGACTGACCCAGCGGCAGTGCGGTGACCCGAGGGACAGCAGCACTGCCTCTGACATACACCCATGTACCGACGTAACTTCAAGGTCAGTGCGCGGAGTTGCTGCAGGAGGTGGTCACCGTGAACGGTAGCCTCTTGCGGGGAAAGCGGACACGAGGCCCAAGCCCGTGACGCTGGCGCAGGGGCTTCACAGTTTGCGGGCGACCCCCACATACAGCGGGATCTGCTCCCTCTGACTGTGCTGTTCCCCGAGCTCTGGGTGCCAGAGTGCGGCGAGTTCTATGCCAGGGTCGACCAGCTCAAGGCCTTCGAAGAACCTCGAAAATTCGCTGCGCGACCGAACTGTCGCGGGAGTTCCTCCCCTGCGGTAGACGTTGACAACGCGCTCCCATGTCTCGGGATCGAAATCTCCTGTCGCATGGGAAAGCGCCAGATAGCTCCCGGCTGCCAGCGGCTTGAGCAGCTCACCCACGATCCGGTAGGGATCGTCGTCATCTGCCACCAGATGCAGGAGGGCCACCAAAGACAGAGCGATGGGCTGCTCGAAGTCGAGGGTCTCTTTCGCCGCTGCGAGGATCCTTCCCGGCTCTCTCACGTCGGCTTGGATGTAGGCGGTCCTCCCTTCTGGCGTGCTGTGAAGAAGCGCCTCGGCATGCCTGAGGACGATCGGGTCGTTGTCCGCGTAGACCACACGGGCGCTGGGTGTGATGGCCTGGACGACCTGATGGAGGTTCGGCTCGGTCGGTATTCCAGTGCCGATGTCGAGGAATTGATTGATCCCTCGCTCAGTCAATAGCCGGGAGGCCCGGTACATGAAATCGCGGTTGACCCGTGCCATTTCTTCAACGGCAGGGAACAAGGAGATCACCTTTTCTGCGGCTTCCCAGTCGACGGGATAGTTGTCCTTGCCTCCGAGGAAGTAGTCGTACATGCGGGCCGAGTGAGGTTTGCTGGTGTCGATTTCGTCCGTGCTGAATCCTGCATCTGTCACTTCAGTCCTCCGCTGCTAAATGGGTGTGACCGTAAAACCTCATATGGATGCGGTTGAATGGTGTTTTTGCGAACCGGTGTCTCACGTGACCAGGAAGTCCGTCACTCCGGCCTTGGCTGCCCCGACGAATTCGGCGATCGTGGAGGAGGTGCAGATGAGTGCGGGGCTCTCAGGGTCCGTGGACTGCCTGAGCGCCACGTGCCCACCGTCAAGCTTTTTCACTTCGACGCAATTGCCGTTGTTGCTGCCGCTCCGCGGCTTGTGCCACCCCTCAGTACCCAAATCCTTAGTGGCGTTAATGGCGTGTTTCATCGCTCCAGCTCCTTGCGGACGCCCAACAGGAATTCCCTGGTGCGTCCCTTGGACATTGCTTGGGCACTGGTGGACTCACACATCCCGTCGGCCCAGACGACGAGCGCACGGCTCGGTACCGGGCTCGCCGACTGCTTGGCCTCGGACGTGTCCGTGTCCTTGTCCGACGAACAACCGCCGACGGCCAGTACGCCCACGACCACCATCGCCGCGCCGCGCTTCACTCGTGCGGGCATGTCCGTCCCCGGGGGACCCCTCCCGACGCTGGGTTCGTTATCGGGTGCGGGTGTACACCTGGCCCCCGCTCAAGCCGCAGGCCACACCCTCCGAGCCGACGAGGCGGAGAGATCGCCTGACGGCGTGTGGCAACTGCTGTAAGGCCGCTCCTGCCGCGGCGCCCACGGCGGGGCGAGAGGGCTACCGGGGCACTAGGGTGTGCGATGTGGCCGTATCCGCCACAGAACCCGGGGCGGCCGGGAAGAGGTGAGGCGCCGATGAGCGGCGACGAGAGCCTTCAGCGCCGGCAGTCGCCGACGGCTTCCGGTCCGGCCGGGGATGCGGACCTGGTCGGCATCGCCGAGCAGGTCGGACAACTCACCCGGGCTCAGGGACGCATGCAGGCGCTGCTGGACGCGGTGCTCGCGGTCGGCCGCGAGCTGGAGCTGCCGGTGGTGCTGCGGGAGATCGTGAGCGCCGCGATGCAGCTGGTGAACGCCCGCTACGGCGCCCTCGGCGTGTTCGGCGAGGACCGTACGGGCCTTGAGGACTTCATCCCGCTGGGCCTGAGCGACACCGAGCACCAGGCCCTGGCCGACATACACCCCCCGCACGGCCGCGGCCTGCTCGCCCACCTGATCGAGCAGCACGAACCGCTGCGCGTGGACGACGTACCGCACCATCCGGACGCGGTCGGCTTCCCCACCGGGCATCCGTCGATGCGGACCCTGCTCGGGGTGGCGATCGGCGTGCACGGGCGCATCTACGGCAACCTCTATCTGACCGACCGACGCGACGGCAAACCGTTCGACGAACAGGACGCGGCTGTCGTCCTCGCGCTGGCCGGGGCCGCCGGCATCGCCATCGAGAACGCCCGGCTGTATCAGCGGGTGCGTACCTCCGCCGAGCAGTTCCAGCGCCTGCTGCTGCCCACGCTGCCCGACCTGGCCCCGTTCACCGCGGCCGCGGTATACCGGCCGGCGACCGCCCCCGACCACCACCTGGGCGGCGACTGGTACGACGCCCTGCTGCTCCCGGACGGTGCGTGCGCCGCGATCATCGGCGACGTGCTGGGCCACGACCTGACGGCGGCGGCCGTCATGGCGCAGACCCGCAACATGCTCCGCGCCCTGCTGTACGACCGGCTCACCCCGCCGAGCCTGGTCCTGGACCGGCTCGACGACATTCTGCACTCCATCACCGAGGCCCCCGTCACCACCGCCTGCCTGGCCCGCATCGAACCCGACGGCGACGGCTGGCGCCTGCACTGGTCGACGGCCGGCCACCTGCCGCCCATGCTCCTCACCGCCGACGGCCGCACCCGCTACCTGCAGGCCGAACCCGGCGTGCCGCTGGGCGTCGACACCCGCCTGCCGCGCCCCGACCACACCCACCCGCTGACGCCCGGAGACACAGTGCTGCTGTTCACCGACGGCCTGGTGGAACACCCCGAGCACCCGCTGGACGCCGGACTGGACACGCTTGCCGCCACCGCCGCCGCCCACGTCGGGCTGCCCCTCGACGCACTCTGCTGCACGCTGGCCGACCAGAACCCCGGCGACGGCCACGACGACCTCGCTCTTCTCGCCGTGCGCACCCCGCGCACCGGTCCCGGAAACGGTTCCTCAGCCGCCGGTCGTGAATCAACCGGCCGGAGCCGGAATCCACATCCTTGAAGTGTTCTCCTTCCTTCGGCAAGCTCAGGAAGGAGACTCCCGCCTACCTTGCGGTGGCGGGTTTGGCGCCACGGGTGCGCCTGACGACTGCCCTCCCGGCAGCCGGGATGAGCGCGTGGCCCATCCGGTACAGGTGCAAGATGTTCCGGGCTGCGTTGTGGTCGGCGTTGCCTTCCCAGCCGCAGTCGGGGTTCTTGCATACGAACGTGGCCTGGTCCTCCCGGCTGCCGGGCGTGATGAAGCCGCACGTGGAGCAGCGCAGGGAGGTGTTCGGGGCGGGGACCTTGGCGAGGGTGCCGCCGTGGCGGGCGGTCTTGTACGTCAGCATTGTCACGGTGCGGCCCCATGCCTCTTGGCTGATGGAGCGGTTCAGGCCGGACTTCTGCGCGACGTTCTTCCCCGGTTCCTCGATGGTTCCCCTGGCGGACTTGACCATGTTCGTGATGTTGAGTTGTTCGACCACGACCGTGCCGTAGGTGCGGGCGAGGTTTGTTGTGGTCTGGTGCTGCCAGTCAACGGCGCGGCGCGTGGCTCTTGCGCGGAGCTGGTTGATCTGGTCATAGGTGTTCCGCAGCCGGTTGGAGCTGCGCTCCTTCGGCTTGCGGAAGGATTTGCGGTGTGCGGCCCGCTGTTCCAGGCGGAGCAACTTGGCTTTCTCGTCCGGGTTCAGCCACTTGTCCCGGTCGGCGGTGCCGTCCGGGAGCCGGGGCGGCCGCCCGTGGTCCTGGTGGTTGCCGTCGGACAGGGCCAGAGGCAGGTTCACCCCGGCGTCGATGCCGACCTCGCCGCCGCCATGCGGTTCGGGCCTGGGCTGAAGGGTCTGGACGCGGAAGGCGATGTGTCAGCCGAGCGCGTCCTTGACCAGCCGCGCCCCGGTGATCCGGTTCTCCTTGTTCGCTGCCTTGCCCATCGGCAGATCACGGGTCCAGCGGAACCGGACGCGGCCGACCTTGGGGATGTTGACCATGCCCCACCGTCGGTGCACCCGCTTGATCTGGAGGTCCCGGCCCTGCGGGATGTCCACGGACATGACGGTGCGGATGCGGGCCTTGAAGGTGGGCTCCTCGGCCCGTTTGTCCCAGCAGTTCTTCCACGCCTGGAAGTACGTCTTGAGGACCGCCCGCGCGGCTTGTGCGGGCAGCACCGCGTACCAGTCGATCTCCTTACGGGCCTGACGCAACGTCTGGTCCATGCGGGACAGCGATCTCTGGCACTTCGGCGTCATGGTCCACAGGTCGTGGAGCTGATTCCACATCGCCCGCGCCGCATGAGCCTGATCATCCACGAGCCGGACCTGCGCAGGCGTCAGCGCCAGCCGGGCGCGATGCCCGAACTGCCACTCCTCCAGAGCACGCTCCGTGTTCGCACGATCACTGTACCATTTGGTTTATGTCGCCACGTTGGAACCCAAACCCCGATGTACGCACCGGCCGTCACGTCGTGTACAACCTGCATGTCCACTTGGTGTTCGTCACCAAGTACCGACGGAAGGCGTTCACCGACGCCATGCTGATCAGGTGCGAGGAGATCATGCGGGAGGTCTGCACCGACTTCGAGGCCGAGCTGAAGCAGTTCAACGGTGAAGAGGGCCACGTGCACCTCCTGGTGCACTACCCGCCGAAGGTCCAGCTCTCCAAACTGGTCAACTCCCTCAAGGGCGTCTCCGCCCGCCTGCTGCGCAAGGAGTACAACGCTCACGTCCGCCGCTATCTGTGGGGCGGCCACTTCTGGTCCGGCTCCTACTTCGCCGGATCCTGCGGCGGGGCACCGCTGACCGCCGTACGCCAGTACATCGAGAACCAGCAACGCCCCACAGGCTGATGGCAACACTGCGGACCCGTGCGAACAGTGCGGGTCAGAGCAGTTCCGAGATGGCCTTCACCCCCGCCCTGAAGGGCGGAGCACTGGCCAAGATCAAAAGTAGACAGTAAGTAGCGGGAGGGTTCAGAACGTAGCGGGAGGATTCAGATGCCGACGGTGAAGCCGGCCGACCAGGACTGCATCTGGCTGATCAGGTAGCTCCACACCCCGGTGACCATCAGCAGGCTGGTGGCGATCATCATGCCGCCGCCGATCCGCATCACCCACTGGTAGTGGGCCTTCACCCAGGCGAACACACCGAGCGCCTTGCGGAACGCCGGCCCGGCCACGAGGAAGGGCGCCCCCAACCCGGCACAGTAGGCGACGGTCAGGACCGCGCCGCGCCCAGCGCTGGCCTCACTGAAGGCGAGCGCCTGCATGGCGGCCAGGGTGGGGCCGATGCACTGCGTCCAGCCCACGCCGAATAGCACACCCAGCATCAGGGCCCCGACCAGCCCGATCGTCGGGCGCCGGTGCAGACGCCGAGGTGTTCGAGGACGTGCTCTACCGGCTCAGCTACAAGCTGGACGGCACACCGGCGGCAGGCGACACGTACAGACGACGTCGCCGGGCCCTGAACACCGCCCTCGAACACGCCGTGGTCGCCGACGTGCTTCCGGAGAACCCGCTTCAGCGTGCCCGCCGGAAGTACGTCGGCTCCAAGGACACGGTTGACCGGCGCGTCCTCGTGAACGCCGTACAGGCCCGGCAGTTGCTCACCGCCGTCTCGTCGTCGGATCGTGGGATCGCTGCCGTGGGCGGCGTCTGGCGGCCTTCTACGCGGTCCTGTACTTCGCCGGACTCCGGCCCGCCGAAGCGGTCGGGCTCCGACTGTCGGACTGCCACCTGCCGGAGACGGGTTGGGACACGCTGACCCTGGCGGAGACGCGCCCCGTCTCCGGGAAGCAGTGGACGGACTCGGGGGAGCGGCACGACCGCCGGGGCCTGAAGGCACGCGAGGCGTCCACTGACCGGCCGGTCCCCATCCCGCCGGTCCTGGTCGCCATCCTCCGGGCTCACCTGAAGGAGTTCGGGACCGCCAAGGAAGGGCGCGTGTTCGGCAATGAGCGCGGGGGACTGGTCGGCTCATCCACCTACTGGCGGGCGTGGGAGGAAGCGCGGCTGTTCGCCCTCCCGCCGGACCGCGTCGATTCGCCGCTCGCCGGTCGCCCGTACGACCTGCGGCACGCATGCATCACGCGGTGGCTGAACGCAGGGGTTCCGATCGCTGAGGTGGCCCGGCGGGTCGGCAACTCCCCGGAAGTGATCCACCGCCGCTACCACGGCTGCATCGACGGCCACGAGGAAGCCGCCAACGCGAAGATCACAAAGGCATTGGAGGAGGAGGGAGACGCCGCATAGCGGCCCGTTGCATCGCGTTGCGAGGGCGGTCCGGGCGACTCGGACCGCCCTCTAGCGCTAGTGCCACGTCAGGCAACGTTTGCCCTGTCCGCTACCGGCACCTCGGGGCGATGTCCCCCGTCGATATGTCCGCGCGTTCGGGGGCACGGCCAGCACGGCCAGCGCGGCCAGCGCGGCCAACGCGACCCCGAGCCGTCGTTCCGTCGCGAGGGAGCGGCCAACGTGCCAGGACAAATCACGTCAAGCCGTAACTCGCGTGGGCCGGTATCGCAGGGCGACCGCCCCCGACCGGAACTCATGGCGGTCCACGGGCTCGAGCTGGATGCGCTCGCGCAGACCGGCGAGCAACGTCGGCCCGTGTCCGGCAAGGACCGGCTGCACAAGGAACCCGTACTCGTCGATCAGTCCCAGATCTGCCAACGCCAGGGGGAGCGTCACGCCACCCACCCACAGGCCCTCGCCTGACTCCTGCTTGAGCCGCTGAACCGCTTGCCCCAAGTCGCCTCGCACCAGCTCGGCATTCCAATCGACCCCGCTCAGCGTGCTCGACACGACGTACTTCTTCGCCCGGTCGATGGTCTCGGCGAACGGGATGCGCCACTCATCCATCCAGTCAGGCCACGTGTCCGTGGCCGGCTTCCGCCACGCCGACTCCATCATCTCGTAGGTCACCCGGCCGAATAGCAGGGCATCGGCTCGCTCCATCTCAGCGGTCCAGTAGCGCATCGACTCCTCGTCCGGGGGGAGCCCTGCCTCGTGATGGCAGCAGCCGTCGAGCGTGACGTTGATCGAGTATCGAAGTGGTCTCATCTCGTTGCTCTCCCTTGATGCGCGCAGCGCGTTTTCACCGGACCGTACTTAGACGACTGTCGGCGCCATTTCTCATCGGCGCCCGATCCCACCTACTCAACACCGTCGTGATGCGAACCAGACCGCAGACCGAGCGCGCGACCGATTCGGCGCTCGGGGCGTTCAGGTTCGCAACGGGACGGCGCCCATAACGCTCGACTTCGATGCACGGTGCCACGTCACCTACCGTCGGCTCAGGGTCAACGACGAACATCGCAAACGTTGCCTGACGCGGCACTAGAGGTGCAGCGAGCGGCCGGAACCCCTGTTGGTCCGCGCTAGCGGCTCAGGCATCGCCTAGCGCCGCCCGGTACGCCTCGTATCGAACCCAGGCCTCCTCGAACATCTCGATGGCGGCTGGGATGGCGCCGCACTCTTCGAGATAGGCGCGCTGGCCCGCCCGCCCCTTCCGTGAGGGCCAGTCGGGATCAGCGGCGACGTCGCGGGCTATGTCGCCGATGCCGCTCTCGCGATCGGTTTGGGTCTTCAACCACGCCGTGAAGCTCTTCGGTTTGGGCATGTACGCATCCTTCCGCGCAGCCCCCGACGTCGTCGCGGGGCGCCCTGCGCGTGAGCAGCGTGTGAGCGTGTCGGAGGTGTGTCGCGTGTATCGCAGATAGTGCGTGAACAGTGAGAGACAACGAGAAAGAGCGGGAGTCAGTGAGACTGACTCCCGCTCTCTCATGTCGGCATCCGCCCAGCTCAGCGCCTGATTCTTGCTGACTGTGTGGCGAGTGCCCCCGGCAGGATTCGAACCTGCGCACACGGCTCCGGAGGCCGTTGCTCTATCCCCTGAGCTACGGGGGCGTGTCGGGCGCGGTTTGTGCGGCGACGGGTAGAACCCTACCAGCTCTTACGAGGGCATCAGGAACCGGTTTTGGTGTGGGGAAACGGGTCGGGGCGCGGGCCCGCGGGCGGGGTGGAAGTGGGGAAAAGCCGGACGCGGGCGGGGGAGCGGACCTACTCTCGAGTTGTGCCAGGCGCGTCGGGTCGGGTGCTTGTTGTGGACGACAACAAGGTCATCCGGCAGTTGATCAGGGTCAACCTCGAGCTGGAGGGTTTCGAGGTCGTGACCGCGGCTGACGGTGCCGAGTGTCTGGATGTCGTTCATCACGTGCGGCCCGATGTCATCACCCTGGACGTCGTGATGCCCCGGCTCGACGGGCTGCGGACCGCCGCCCGGCTCCGTGCCGATCCGCGGACCCGGAACCTGCCCCTCGCCGTCGTGAGCGCCTGTTCGCAGTACGAGGTCGAGGGCGGGCTCGATGTGGGGGTGGACGCCTTTCTGGCCAAGCCCTTTGAGCCTGCCGAACTCGTGCGGCTCGTACGGCAGTTGATGGAGCGGCGCGGTGGTGGAGCCTCCCTCGGGAGTCCGCTCGGGGCCCCGGGAGCCACGAGCGAGACCGAGTGTGCCGAGCGGGCGGGGCGCGCCGGCGCTTGAAGGGGGAGGGGTGACGGTCCGGCCCCGACGGGTCGGCGCCCCACGGATCCGTGCGCTGACGGCCCGGCCCAGCACCGTCCACATCCTCCCGTCCACATCCCGGACCCTCCCCAAATCGGCTCGCTCACCCACCCCCCTCCTCCCATACGCTTGTCCCCGTGACCCCCGTCGAGCTCTCCCGTACCGTCCTGCGCGCCGTGCGCCGCGCCGTGGACGCCGGTGAGCTCAGTGTGGCCGTGCCCGCGCGGGCCGTGGTGGCGCCGCCGGGGCCCGGGGGATGCGGTGACTACGCCACGAATGTCGCCCTGCAGCTGGCCCGGCCCGCCGGGCGTCCGCCACGTCATGTCGCCGAGATCCTGCGGCCGCTCATCACCGAGGCCGCGGGTGTCGCACACGTCGAGATCACCGGGCCCGGCTTCCTCAACATCACCCTCGACGGGGGAGCGGAGGCCCTGGTCCGGGAGATCCTGCGGCGCGGCGTTCGCTATGGGTACGCCGAGGAACCGAGCGGGCGGATCGTGCAGTTGCACTACCCGTGCGAGGTGCGCGCCGCGGTCAGTGGGCAGGTGCTCGCCGGGATCCTCCGTACGCAGGGTGCCCTCGTCCGTACGTCCTGCGAGGCCGAACCGGACCCCGCGTGGGCCGAGCCCCTCGGCGTGACCGTCGACGCCCACGGCCGACCCGGCGCTCCCGCCCCTCTCGACGTGAATCCCCGGCCGGGACCAGCACCCGAGGACCGCATCCCCCTCGACGTGAACCTCCGCCCCGTACCGGCACCCGAGGACCCCACCCCCCTCGGCCGTGACGCCGCCCGCTGGGCCCTTCTCCACCCGGCCCCCCACGACCGGCCCCGGATCACCGCCGACCACCTCGTACAGCGCGAGATCAACCCCCTCTTCAGAGTCCGTTACGCACACGCCCGCGCCCGAGCCCTCAGACGCAACGCCGCCGACCTCGGCTTCGACGGCGCCCCCGGTGACGTACAGCCACAAAATCCCAACCATTCCTCAGCCGCCCTCCTCACGGCCCTGGCCGACCACCCCGCCGCCCTCGCCACCGCGGCAACCCGCCGCGCCCCCGACCACCTGGCCCGCCACCTCGTCGTCATCGCCGACGCCCTCCTCCGGTACCAGGAGGTCACCCGCGTCCTCCCCCTGGGTGACGAGAAACCCTCGGCCGCCCACCGGGCCCGGCTGGCGCTTGCCGAAGCCGCCGGGACGGTGCTGGCCGGCGGCCTGACCCTGCTCGGCATCGACGCACCCGAACACCTCTGAGAGAGCCGAAGAAAGACAAGTCATGAGCCGTTCCGCACACCCCGCCGGGCCCCGTCACGCCGATGTTCTGCCCGAGGGGCACTACACCGCGCCGCCCACCGACCTCAACGCCCTGGACCCGAAGGTCTGGGCGCAGACCGTCACCCGTACGCCCGACGGAGTCGTCAGCGTCGGCGGCATCGATGTGAAGAAGCTGGCCGAGGAGTTCGGCACCCCGGCGTACTTCATCGACGAGGCCGACTTCCGTGCGCGGGCGCGCGCCTGGCGCACTGCCTTCGGGGAGGACGCCGACGTCTTCTACGCCGGCAAGGCGTTCCTGTCGCGCGCCGTCGTGCGCTGGCTGCACGAGGAGGGGCTCAACCTCGACGTCTGCTCCGGCGGCGAACTCACCACCGCCCTGTCCGCCGGCATGCCCGCCGACCGCATCGCCTTCCACGGCAACAACAAGTCCACCGAGGAAATCACCGAAGCCATCAGCAGCGGCGTGGGACGCATCGTCCTCGACTCCTTCCAGGAGATCGTCCGCGTCGCGCACATCGCCGAGTCGCTCGGCAGGCGGCAGCGCGTGCAGATCCGGGTGACGGTCGGCGTCGAGGCGCACACGCACGAGTTCATCGCCACGGCCCACGAGGACCAGAAGTTCGGCATCGGGCTCGCGGACGGGCAGGCCGCCGAGGCCGTACGGCGGGCCCTCGCCCTCGACGGACTCGAACTCATCGGGATTCACAGCCACATCGGCTCGCAGATCTTCGACATGGCCGGTTTCGAGGTCGCCGCGCGCCGGGTGGTCAAGCTGCTCGCCGAGATCCGCGACGAGCACGGCGTCGAGCTGCCCGAGATCGACCTCGGCGGCGGCCTCGGTATCGCCTACACCAGCGAGGACGATCCGAGCGAGCCGCACGAGATCGCCAAGGCGCTGAACGAGATCGTCACGCGCGAGTGCGAGTCCGCGAAGCTCCGCACCCCCCGCATCTCCGTCGAGCCAGGGCGCGCCATCGTCGGCCCGACCGCCTTCACCCTGTACGAGGTCGGCACCATCAAGCCGCTCGACGGACTGCGTACGTACGTCTCCGTCGACGGCGGCATGTCGGACAACATCCGCACCGCGCTGTACGACGCCGAGTACAGCGTCTCCCTCGTCTCCCGTGTGAGCGAGGCCGAACCCATGCTCGTACGCGTCGTCGGCAAGCACTGCGAGAGCGGCGACATCGTCGTACGCGACGCCTTCCTGCCCGCCGATCTCGCGCCGGGCGACCTCATCGCCGTGCCGGCCACGGGGGCGTACTGCCGCTCCATGGCCAGCAACTACAACCACGCGCTGCGCCCGCCCGTCGTCGCGGTCCGGGACAGCGAGGCCCGGGTGATCGTCCGCCGGGAGACGGAGGAGGACCTGCTGCGCCTCGATGTCGGATGAGGCACTGACGTACGCAGCCGGATGACCCGCTGACGTACGCAGACAACCGGCGGAAGATCTCCTGTGATCGGCCACCGGAGAAATGAAATAGACATCTCACGATCCGGACATGGCATAGAAAGTCCCGTCCGGTGAGTGAGACTGGATCCACCGTGACGGTAAGAGGAAACGAGGTCGGATGATGCGTACGCGTCCGCTGAAGGTGGCGCTGCTGGGCTGTGGTGTTGTCGGCTCAGAGGTGGCGCGCATCATGACGACGCACGCTGCCGACCTCGCCGCCCGCATCGGGGCCCCCGTCGAGCTGGCGGGCGTCGCCGTCCGGCGGCCCGACAAGGTACGGGAGGGCATCCCGGCCGAGCTCATCACCACCGACGCCACCGCCCTCGTCAAACGCGGGGACATCGACGTGGTCGTCGAGCTCATCGGCGGTATCGAGCCCGCCCGCTCCCTCATCACCACCGCCTTCGAGCACGGCGCCTCCGTCGTCTCCGCGAACAAGGCGCTGCTCGCCCAGGACGGCGCGGGCCTGCACGCCATCGCCGAGGAGCAGAACAAGGACCTCTATTACGAGGCGGCCGTCGCCGGTGCCATCCCGCTGATCCGGCCGCTGCGCGAGTCCCTCGCCGGTGACAAGGTCAACCGCGTGCTCGGCATCGTCAACGGCACCACCAACTTCATCCTCGACAAGATGGATTCGACGGGCGCCGGCTACCAGGAGGCCCTCGACGAGGCCTCCGCGCTCGGGTATGCGGAAGCCGATCCCACCGCGGACGTCGAAGGCTTCGACGCCGCTGCCAAGGCCGCGATCCTCGCCGGAATCGCCTTCCACACGCGCGTGCGGCTCGACGACGTGTACCGCGAGGGCATGACCGAGGTCACCGCCGCCGACTTCGCCTCGGCGAAGGGGATGGGCTGCACCATCAAGCTGCTCGCCATCTGTGAACGGGCCGCCGACGGAGGGTCCGTCACCGCGCGCGTGCACCCCGCGATGATTCCGCTGGCCCACCCGCTCGCCTCCGTGCGCGGTGCGTACAACGCCGTGTTCGTCGAGTCAGACGCCGCGGGGCAGCTGATGTTCTACGGTCCCGGCGCGGGCGGTGCGCCGACCGCCTCCGCGGTCCTCGGTGACCTCGTGGCCGTCTGCCGCAACCGGATCAGCGGCGCCACCGGACCCGGCGCCTCCGCGTACACCCAGCTGCCCGTCTCGCCGATGGGCGAGGTCGTCACGCGATACCACATCAGTCTCGATGTGGCGGACAAACCGGGTGTTCTCGCCCAGGTCGCGACCGTTTTCGCCGAGCACGGCGTTTCGATCGATACGGTTCGCCAGCAGGGGAAGGACGGCGAGGCTTCTCTGGTCGTCGTCACCCACCACGCGTCCGACGCCTCCCTGAACGGGACCGTCGAGGCGCTGCGCAGCCTCGACACCGTGCGGGGTGTCGCCAGCATCATGCGGGTTGAAGGAGAGTAACCAGCAATGACCCACCAATGGCGCGGAATCATCGAGGAGTACCGGGACCGGCTGCCGGTATCCGACAGCACGCCGGTCGTGACGCTCCGCGAGGGCGGCACGCCCCTCGTGCCCGCGCAGGTGCTCTCCGAGCGCACGGGCTGCGAGGTGCACCTCAAGGTCGAGGGCGCGAACCCCACCGGATCCTTCAAGGACCGCGGTATGACCATGGCCATCACCCGGGCCAAGGAGGAGGGTGCGAAGGCCGTCATCTGCGCCTCGACGGGGAACACGTCGGCTTCCGCCGCCGCGTATGCCGTACGGGCCGGAATGGTCTCCGCCGTACTCGTCCCGCAGGGCAAGATCGCGCTCGGCAAGATGGGCCAGGCGCTCGTGCACGGCGCGAAGATCCTCCAAGTCGACGGGAACTTCGACGACTGCCTCACGCTCGCGCGCAATCTGTCCGACAACTACCCTGTGGCGCTGGTGAATTCAGTCAATCCGGTGCGCATCGAGGGTCAGAAGACCGCCGCGTTCGAAATCGTGGACATGCTGGGTGACGCACCTGACATTCACGTCCTGCCGGTGGGCAACGCGGGCAATATCACGGCCTATTGGAAGGGCTACACGGAGTACGCGGCCGATGGGATCGCGAAGCAGACCCCTCGAATGTGGGGTTTCCAGGCCTCCGGTTCCGCCCCGATCGTGCGCGGGGAGGTCGTCAAGGATCCGTCGACCATCGCCACCGCGATCCGGATCGGCAACCCGGCCTCGTGGAAGTTCGCGCTTGCCGCGCGGGACGAATCGGGCGGTTTCATCGATGAGGTGACGGACCGTGAGATTCTGCGCGCCTACCGGCTGTTGGCCTCCCAGGAGGGCGTCTTCGTCGAGCCCGCGTCCGCCGCGTCCGTCGCCGGCCTGCTGAAGGCCGCCGAGCAGGGCAAGGTCGACCCGGGCCAGCGCATCGTCTGTACGGTGACCGGAAACGGCCTCAAGGACCCGGACTGGGCCGTCGCGGGCGCCCCGCAGCCCGTCACGGTCCCGGTGGACGCGGCAACTGCGGCAGAGCGTCTCGGGCTTGCGTAAGCGTGGCGCCTCGGTTTCGCCTAACCTGTAATTCCTGACAGGGGGTGCACGGGGGGCTTATGGCACGCACCATGCGCCTCCCGTGCGCCCTATGTCGCCACGGAACCTTCCTTCGATAAGCTGTAGGTAACCCGCCCGCCGCATATGCCGCGGTGCCGCGCCGTCTCTGCGGCCGCGGGGTCTTCCGTGATCTTCCGTTCGTCTCGCAGGATTTCGACACATCTCGACAATCTCGCAGCTCAAGCTCAAGGAGAGTCATCGAGCGATGGCCGGTCCAGCGTTCCGCGCCGCCGCCGTCCGGGTGCGCGTCCCCGCCACCAGCGCCAACCTCGGCCCGGGCTTCGACGCCCTCGGTCTGTCGCTGGGGCTCTACGACGACGTGGTCGTCCGGGTGGCCGACTCCGGCCTGGACATCGACATCGCAGGTGAGGGCAGCGAGACACTCCCGCGTGATGAGAGTCACCTCCTCGTACGTTCCCTCCGTACCGCCTTCGATCTGCTGGGCGGACAGCCGCGCGGACTCGAAATCGTCTGCGCGAACCGCATCCCGCACGGCCGCGGCCTCGGCTCCTCGTCCGCCGCGATCTGCGCGGGCATCGTCACCGCGCGCGCCGTGACCATCGGCGGGGACGCGAAGCTCGACGACGAGGCGCTCCTCGAGCTCGCCACCGAGATCGAGGGCCATCCCGACAATGTCGCGGCCTGTCTGCTCGGCGGTTTCACGCTGTCCTGGATCGAGGGCGGCGCCGCACGCGCCATCAGGATGGATCCCGCCGATTCCATCGTTCCGGTGGTTTTCGTACCGGGGAAGCCGGTGCTGACGGAGACCGCCCGCGGACTGCTGCCGCGCACCGTGCCGCACGTCGACGCCGCCACCAACGCGGGCCGCGCCGCACTGCTCGTAGAGGCCCTCACCAGGCGCCCCGGGCTGCTGCTGCCCGCCACCGAGGACCGACTGCACCAGGAGTACCGCGCTCCCGCCATGCCGGAGAGCGCCGCTCTGGTGGAGCGGCTGCGGGCCGACGGGGTCCCCGCCGTGATCTCCGGTGCGGGTCCCACCGTGCTCGCGCTGGCCGACGAAGCCACCGCCGACAAGGTCTCGCGCCTGGCCGGCGAGGGCTGGGCGGCCAACCGGCTGAGCCTCGATGCCCAGGGAGCGAGCGTGCTGCCGCTTGCCACCTACGGTGTCGATTAAAAGCGTACGGTTGCCGGATTTGGAGAGGGGGAATGTTTGTTGGATCCGGTAGTGTTAATCTCAAGTCTGCACCCGACCCCACCATGGCGAGGTGCTTCGTGTCCCCGTCCGGGACAGACCTCTTTCCGGGAGCCTCCCAAACTGCTTTGTGTCACGCATTCGGTGCTTATGCGCTGAGCAGTCCTGAGCACGCTCCGGAACCGGCGTGACCGAGCCGATCGACACCGCACATCAGTGTCACGGCCCCCGGAAACGTCATCCAGCAAATATTCCCTCCGCCTCTTTGGCGGACCACCGCCCCGGCGCGGTCCACACCACAGGACCGAAGCCGGACAGCACAACCGGTCGCCGAGCCAGACAGGCCGACGTCCGCTCCAGGGAAGGACCCTTCGTGAGCGACACCACCGATCTGATGGGCGCACGTGTCGAGGAGACCGCTGCCGCGCCCGCCACGGACGCCTCCGCCGCGCCTGCCACCGGTGCTTCAGGCTCCCGTCGGCGCCGCGGCAGTGGCCTTGAGGGCATGGTGCTGGCCGAGCTGCAGCAGGTCGCATCCGGCCTCAACATCAGGGGCACCGCGCGGATGCGCAAGAGCCAGCTGATCGAGGTCATCAAGGAGGCGCAGGCGGGAGGGGGTGCCCCGGCGAAGACCGCCGAGGCGGCCACCGAGACCAAGCCGAAGCGCCGGACCACCTCGAAGGCTCGTACGGGGGACGAATCCGCATCCCCCGCCGCCAAGTCCGCCGAGAAGAGCGAGAAGAAGGCGGACAAGGCCGAGAGCGCCGAAAAGGCCGTGGCCCAGCAGCAGATCGAGATTCCCGGTCAGCCGGCCAGTGAGGACGCTCCCGTCGAGCGCAGGCGTCGCCGGGCCATCGCCGACGCGGGCAGCCCCGAGACGGTCACCGCCGAGGCGAAGAGCGAGCCGAAGGCCGAGACGCCCGCCCAGGCGCAGCCCCAGGGCGAGACCAGGGCCGACGCCGGTGACCAGGGTGGCGAGGGCCGTCAGGGCCGCCGCGACCGTGACCGGGGCAGCCGTGACCGCGACCGGGGCGACCGAGGCGGCCGTGACCGGGACCGCGGCCGCGGCAAGGGCGACGACCAGCAGGGCCAGGGCGGCGGCCAGCAGCAGCGCGGCCAGCAGCAGGGCGGCGGCCGTCAGGACCGCCAGGACCGTCAGCAGCAGGACGATGACGACTTCGAGGGCGGCCGTCGCGGCCGTCGCGGTCGCTACCGGGACCGCCGTGGCCGCCGTGGCCGCGACGAGATCGCCGAGCCGCAGGTCGCCGAGGACGACGTCCTGATCCCCGTCGCGGGCATCCTGGACATCCTCGACAACTACGCGTTCATCCGTACGTCCGGCTACCTGCCCGGTCCGAACGACGTGTACGTCTCCCTCGCCCAGGTCCGCAAGAACGGTCTGCGCAAGGGCGACCACGTCACCGGCGCGGTCCGGCAGCCGAAGGAGGGGGAGCGGCGTGAGAAGTTCAACGCCCTTGTCCGGCTCGACTCCGTCAACGGCATGGCGCCCGAACTCGGCCGTGGCCGCCCGGAGTTCAACAAGCTGACGCCGCTCTACCCGCAGGACCGGATCCGTCTGGAGACCGACCCGGCGGTGCTGACGACGCGGATCATCGACCTGGTCGCGCCGATCGGCAAGGGCCAGCGCGGTCTGATCGTGGCCCCGCCGAAGACCGGCAAGACCATGATCCTTCAGGCGATCGCCAACGCGATCACGGTCAACAGCCCCGAGTGCCACCTGATGGTCGTCCTGGTCGACGAGCGTCCGGAAGAGGTCACCGACATGCAGCGGTCGGTCAAGGGCGAGGTCATCTCCTCGACCTTCGACCGCCCGGCCGAGGACCACACCACGGTCGCGGAGCTGGCCATCGAGCGCGCCAAGCGCCTGGTGGAGCTGGGCCACGACGTGGTCGTACTGCTCGACTCGATCACGCGTCTGGGCCGTGCGTACAACCTCGCCGCCCCCGCCTCCGGCCGCATCCTGTCCGGTGGTGTCGACTCGACCGCGCTGTACCCGCCGAAGCGCTTCTTCGGTGCCGCGCGCAACATCGAGGACGGCGGATCTCTTACGATCCTGGCCACCGCCCTTGTCGAGACCGGCTCGCGCATGGACGAGGTGATCTTCGAGGAGTTCAAGGGCACCGGCAACATGGAGCTCAAGCTCGACCGGAAGCTCTCCGACAAGCGCATCTTCCCGGCGGTGGACGTGGACGCGTCCAGCACCCGTAAGGAAGAAATCCTGCTCGGCAACGACGAGTTGGGCGTCGTCTGGAAGCTGCGCCGGGTGCTGCACGCGCTCGACCAGCAGCAGGCGATCGAGCTGCTCCTGGACAAGATGAAGCAGACGAAGTCGAACGGCGAGTTCCTGCTGCAGATCCAGAAGACGACGCCGATGCCGGGCAACGGCGACTGACGTCAGTTTTCCTGCATCAGTTTTCTGAGGGCCGCCCCCGTCACGCACGTGACGGGGGCGGCCCTTTGCGTCGCGCCTGTACGGCCATGAAGGGCATCGGCGAGACCTCTGTCGCGAGACCTTCGCCACACGTGTGAAGACCGCCACCCACTGCGAACAGGACCAAGAATTGGCCTGAAATCGCAGGTGAGCGGGCAGACTTCGCTCTCGTAGGTCACGGATTGCTCATATTCGCCCACAGGGTGGCCACAGTGCGTCATGCAACCCTTTTTTCGGTTTCAACGTCTGACGTGACGGGTCGTGACATGCCAGTCATGCCTGACACCCCATGCCTGACCCTGCACACAGGGGGTAACCGACCGGACGAGGACTGAGGAGCACATGTCTGCCGAGAGCACACCTGATTCCGGCAACCCGGAAGCCTCCGGACCCACCGGCCCGCGCCGCCGCGCCAAGGGTCGCCGCCGCAAGCCGCGAAGCACACGCGGAAAGGCCCTCCTTGTCACGGCCTGGGCCGCGGCGGGCATCGTGGTCCTGGGCGGCACCGGACTCGGCTACGTGTACTTCAAGCTCAACAACAACCTCAACAGCGTCGACATCAACCAGGCCCTCGGTACCGACCGGCCCCTGGACGTCGACAACGGCTCGCAGGACATTCTCGTACTCGGTTCCGACACCCGCTCCGGCAGCAACAAGGAGCTGGGCGGCGGCGTCGACGACGGTTCGGCCCGTTCGGACACGGCGATGATCGTGCACGTCTACAAGGGCCACAAGAAGGCCAGCGTGGTCTCCATACCCCGCGACACCCTCGTAGAGCGCCCCGAGTGCACCGACACCGAGGGCGACACGCACGAGGGCGCGTCCAGCGCGATGTTCAACTCCGCGTACTCCACCGGCGGCGCCGCCTGCGCGGTGAAGACCGTCGAGTCGATGACCGGCATCCGCATGGACCACTACATAGAGGTCGACTTCAGCGGCTTCCAGAAGCTCATCGACGAACTCGGCGGCGTCAAGGTCACCACGACCGAGGACATATCCGACCCCGACAGCCACCTGGACCTCAAGGCCGGCACCCACCAGCTCACCGGCGAGCAGGCCCTCGGCCTGGTCCGCACCCGGCACGGCGTCGGCGACGGCTCCGACCTCGGCCGCATCCAGCTCCAGCAGGCGTTCATCAAGGCACTGGTCGAGCAGATCAAGCAGGTCGGCGTACTGACCAGCCCGAAGAAGCTGTGGGACCTCGCCGACACCGCGACGAACGCCGTCACGACCGACTCCGACCTCGACTCGCCCCAGGATCTGGCCTCGTTCGCGGGCGGACTCAAGGGCATCGGCTCCTCGAACATGACGATGGTGACGATGCCGGTCCAGTACGACCCGGCCGACGGCAACCGGGTCCTCATGGTCAAGTCCAAGACCGATCTGGTGTGGAAGGCCCTGAAGAACGACCGCCCCATCCCGAAGACGGCCACAGAAGGCACGGCGACGGGCAAGGCAAAGAGCGTCGTAGGCGCCGCATAGGGGCGCGACCAGCCACAAACAACCCGCAGACGCCCGCGGCGCCGGCGAGGCACCCCGTTCCGCGAACCCACCCCCCTACGGCCAGGGAATACAAGACCCCGCCCCCCTGTTTTGGGGGATGACACCAGTCGATGGCAGACTGGTACGTCGGCCCCGGTTCACGCTCCGCAGCCCGCGGCAGCGACCCGGTGCCCTCCCGAAACTAGGAGACACCTTGAAGCGCGACATCCACCCCGAGTACGTCGAGACGCAGGTCAGCTGCACCTGCGGCGCGTCGTTCACCACCCGTAGCACGATCTCCAGCGGCAGCATCCGTGCCGAGGTCTGCTCCGAGTGCCACCCGTTCTACACGGGCAAGCAGAAGATCCTCGACACCGGTGGCCGTGTGGCCCGCTTCGAGGCCCGCTTCGGCAAGGCTGCCGCTGCCAAGAAGTAGCGACCTCACAGCGCCGGTCCTCGTTGTCCCCGCAAAGGGGGCTTCGGGACCGGCGCTTTGCGATGGTGCAGCCCCTGTTTTCACGTACGTCATTGGAGCCGGAGATGTTCGAGGCGGTCGAGGAACTGATCGGCGAGCACGCCGATCTTGAGAAAAGGCTCGCCGACCCGTCGGTCCACGCGGACCAGGCGAACGCGCGCAAGCTCAACAAGCGCTATTTCGAGCTGACCCCCATCATCGCGACGTACCGCTCCTGGAAGCAGACCGGCGACGACATCGGGACGGCCCGCGAACTCGGCGCCGACGACCCGGAGTTCGCGGCCGAGGTCAAGGAGCTGGAGAAGCAGCGCGAGGAGCTCACCGAGAAGCTGCGGCTGCTGCTGGTCCCGCGCGACCCCAACGACGACAAGGACGTCATCCTCGAGATCAAGGCCGGCGCCGGAGGCGACGAGTCCGCGCTGTTCGCGGGCGACCTGCTGCGCATGTACCTGCGGTACGCGGAGCGCGTCGGCTGGAAGACCGAGATCATCGACGCCACCGAGTCCGAGCTCGGCGGCTACAAGGACGTCCAGGTCGCCGTGAAGACCAAGGGCGGCCAGGGCGCCACCGAGCCCGGCCAGGGTGTCTGGGCCCGCATGAAGTACGAGGGCGGGGTGCACCGCGTGCAGCGCGTGCCCTCGACCGAGTCCCAGGGCCGGATCCACACCTCCGCGGCCGGTGTCCTCGTGACCCCGGAGGCCGAGGAGATCGACGTCGAGATCAACCCCAACGACCTGAGGATCGACGTCTACCGCTCGTCCGGCCCCGGCGGCCAGTCCGTCAACACCACCGACTCCGCGGTGCGCATCACGCACATTCCCACCGGAGTCGTCGCCTCCTGTCAGAACGAGAAGAGCCAGTTGCAGAACAAGGAGCAGGCGATGCGTATCCTGCGCTCCAGGCTCCTCGCGGCGGCCCAGGAGGAAGCGGAGAAGGAGGCGGCGGACGCCCGGCGCAGCCAGGTCCGTACCGTCGACCGCTCCGAGAAGATCCGAACGTACAACTATCCGGAGAACCGCATCTCGGACCACCGCGTCGGCTTCAAGGCGTACAACTTGGACCAGGTGCTCGACGGTGACCTCGACGCGGTGATCCAGGCCTGTGTGGACGCGGACTCGGCCGCGAAGCTCGCCGCCGCATAACGCCGCGCAACAGCGACAAGACAACAGCTCAGCCCCGGAGGACCAGCGTGCAGCAACATTTTGGGGGGCGGCCCCCGAACCCCCGCAGCGTGCTGCTCGCGGAAGTGGCCCAGGCCACCCAGCGCCTTGCCGATGCCGGCGTGCCCTCACCGCGCAATGACGCGGAGGAGCTCGCCGCCTTCGTGCACGGCGTGAAGCGGGGCGAGCTGCACTCGGTCAAGGACGCCGACTTCGACGCCCGCTACTGGGAGGTCATCGCCCGCCGCGAGGCCCGCGAACCGCTCCAGCACATCACCGGGCGGGCCTTCTTCCGGTACACGGAACTCCAGGTCGGGCCAGGGGTGTTCGTGCCGCGCCCGGAGACCGAGTCCGTCGTCGGCTGGGCCATAGACGCCGTACGCGCGATGGATGTCGTCGAGCCGCTCATCGTCGACCTCTGTACGGGGTCCGGGGCGATCGCGCTCGCCATGGCGCAGGAGGTGCCGCGCTCCCGCGTACACGCCGTGGAGCTGTCCGAGGACGCGCTCCGGTGGACGCGCAAGAACGTCGAGGGGTCCAGGGTCGAGCTGCGTCAGGGAGACGCCCGGGACGCCTTCCGCGACCTCGACGGCCAGGTGGACCTCGTCATCTCCAACCCTCCGTACATCCCGCTCACCGAATGGGAGTACGTACAGCCCGAGGCGCGGGACTACGATCCTCAACTCGCCCTGTTCTCGGGCGAGGACGGACTCGACCTCATCCGTGGCCTGGAGCGCACCGCGCACCGGCTGCTGCGGCCCGGCGGCGTCGTCGTCGTCGAGCACGCCGACACCCAGGGCGGGCAGGTGCCGTGGATCTTCACCGAGGAGCGGGGCTGGGCCGACGCCGCCGACCACCCCGACCTCAACAACCGGCCGCGGTTCGCCACGGCCCGCAGGGCGATGCCGTGAACCCGGCGCGCGGCATTGCGTTCGGCACGCCTTGTTCGAAGACTTCAAGCCAGCAGTACGTGTACGAGGAGGCTCGCTAAATGGCACGGCGATACGACACCAACGACGCGACCGACCGTTCTACAGGTCTGCGCGAAGCCGCGTCCGCCGTACGCCGGGGTGAGCTCGTCGTGCTGCCCACCGACACCGTGTACGGCATCGGCGCCGACGCGTTCAGCTCGGAGGCCGTGTCCGATCTGCTGGAGGCCAAGGGCCGTGGGCGCAACATGCCCACCCCTGTTCTCATCGGCTCCCCGAACACGCTGCACGGCCTCGTCACCGACTTCTCCGAGATGGCGTGGGAGCTCGTCGACGCGTTCTGGCCGGGCGCGCTGACCCTGGTCGCCAAGCACCAGCCGTCCCTCCAGTGGGACTTGGGGGACACCCGTGGCACCGTCGCCGTGCGCATGCCGCTGCACCCGGTGGCGATCGAGCTGCTGACCGAGGTCGGTCCCATGGGCGTGTCCTCGGCGAACCTGACCGGCCATCCGGCGCCGGAGGACTGCGACGCCGCGCAGGAGATGCTCGGCGACTCCGTCTCGGTCTACCTTGACGGCGGGCCCACCCCCGGCAACGTCCCCTCCTCGATCGTCGACGTCACGGGCAAGGTGCCGGTCCTGCTGCGCGCGGGCGCGCTGTCGGCCGAGGAGCTGCGCAAGGTGGTACCCGACCTCGAGGTGGCGAATTGACGGCCCCTGACGCGGGGCGTGGCATAGGCAACGGGGACGATACGGGGACCTTCACAGGGCTACCCCGGGACACCTTCCGCATCCTCCACGTCAGCACCGGCAACGTATGCCGCTCGCCGATCACCGAGCGGCTGACCCGCCATGCCCTGGCGGACCGCCTCGGCGACCCGCTGTGGGGCGGCCTGATCGTGGAGAGCGCCGGCACCTGGGGCCACGAGGGCGCCCCCATGGAGGCCAACGCAGAGGCGGTCCTCGCCGACTTCGGCGCGGACGCCTCCGGCTTCGTGGGCCGGGAGCTGTTGGACGAACACGTCATCAGAGCGGACCTGGTCCTGACGGCCACCCGCGACCACCGGGCCCAGGTCATCTCCATGGGCCACTCGGCGGGCCTGCGCACCTTCACCCTCAAGGAGTTCACCCGCCTGGTGAAGGCCATAGACCCGGCAACCCTGCCTCCCCTGGAGGACGGTGTGGTCGCGCGCGCACGAGCCCTGGTCCGCGCCGCGGCAGCTCTACGCGGGTGGCTCCTGGCCCCGACGGTGGAGGCGGACGAGGTGTACGACCCGTACGGGGCACCGTTGCCGTTCTTCCGCTCGGTGGGGGACGAGATCCAGCAGGCGATCGATCCGGTGGTGACGGCGCTGACGGGCGTACCGGCCCGCACCTGACGCGGCCGCGGGACAACCTCCGACGGACGGCCCGTCGCGGAGCGACTGATGTCACAGCGGCGCGTGGGGGAGGGGCCCGGCCCGCACCTGACCGCTCCCGGGGTCCCCGGGTCGGGCGTAACAACGGGCGCAGCAGGGGACGCGGTTCTACATTGGACGTACTTTCCCACCGATATCAGGCCGCCCCGTACGGGGTTGCCGGTCCGGAGTCCACGATGGTGGTCACACATACGCTTGACGGCCTGCTGCCCGCCGACGTGCTCGGTCGGCAGGATCCCGAGCTGGCCGAGATCCTCCTCGGGGAACTGGACCGGCAGTCGACGACGCTTCAGCTGATCGCCGCCGAGAACTTCACCTCCCCCGCCGTGCTGGCCGCCCTCGGCTCACCGCTCGCGAACAAGTACGCCGAGGGCTACCCCGGCGCCCGCCACCACAGCGGATGCGAACTCGTCGACGTGGCCGAACGCCTCGCCGTCGAGCGCGCCAAGGTCCTCTTCGGCGCCGAGCACGCCAACGTGCAGTCCCACTCCGGATCTTCGGCCGTACTCGCCGCATACGCCGCCCTGCTGCGCCCCGGCGACACCGTCCTCGCCCTTGGCCTCCCGCACGGCGGCCACCTCACCCACGGCTCGCCCGCCAACTTCTCCGGCCGCTGGTTCGACTTCGTCGGCTACGGCGTCGACCCGGAGAGCGGCCTCATCGACTACGAGCAGGTGCGCGCGCTCGCCCGGACCCACCGCCCGAAAGCCATCGTGTGCGGCTCCATCTCCTACCCGCGGCACATCGACTACGCCGCATTCAGGGCCGTGGCGGACGAGGTGGGCGCCTATCTCATCGCCGACGCCGCCCATCCCATCGGCCTCGTCGCCGGGGGAGCGGCGCCCAGCCCCGTGCCGTACGCCGACGTCGTCTGCGCCACCACGCACAAGGTGCTGCGCGGCCCCCGCGGCGGCATGCTGCTGTGCGGCACGGAGCTGGCCGAGCGCGTCGACCGGGCCGTCTTCCCGTTCACCCAGGGCGGCGCCCAGATGCACACGATCGCCGCCAAGGCCGTCGCGTTCGGCGAGGCGGCCACGCCGGCCTTCACGGCGTACGCCCATCAGGTGGTTGCCAACGCACGGGCGCTCGCGGCGGGGCTGACCGCCGAGGGCCTCGCCGTCACCACGGGCGGCACCGACACCCACCTGCTGACCTTCGACCCGGCACCGCTCGGCGTGGACGGCCGCAGTGCCCGCGGCCGCCTTGCCGCCGCCGGTCTGGTCCTCGACACCTGCGCACTGCCCCACCCGGACGTGCGCGGACTGCGCCTGGGGACGGCCGCCGTCACCACCCAGGGCATGGGCGAGGTGGAGATGGCCCGGATCGCGGTACTGTTCGCCGCCGCGCTGCGTGATGTACACGCTGCCCGGCGGGTGCGTGAAGAAGTGCGGGAGCTGGCCGGAAGATTTCCGCCGTATCCGGACTAGAGCGGGGTATGCGCGAACCCGTACACAGCCACGCGTGCAACCATCGGCTCTACCCGGAAGTCCCCAACCGTATGCGCTGAAAGCTAGGGTGTGGGGCTGAGATGGCCAGCGAGACCTGTGGGGATGCCTGTGCGTGAATACCTCCTGACGCTCCTCGTCACGGCCGCGGTGACGTACCTGCTGACCGGGCCGGTGCGGAAGTTCGCGATCGTGGCCGGAGCGATGCCGGAGATCCGGGCACGTGACGTGCACCGGGAACCCACGCCGCGGCTCGGCGGGATCGCGATGTTCTTCGGACTGTGCGCCGGCCTGCTGGTCGCCGACCATCTGACGAACCTCAGTGAGGTCTTCGAGAACTCCAACGAGCCGAGAGCGCTGCTGTCCGGGGCCGCGCTGATCTGGCTGATCGGCGTCCTGGACGACAAGTTCGAGATCGACGCCCTCATCAAGCTCGGCGGCCAGATGATCGCCGCGGGCGTCATGGTCATGCAGGGTCTGACGATCCTGTGGCTGCCGGTGCCGGGCGTCGGTTCGGTCTCGCTGACCCAGTGGCAGGGCACGCTGCTGACCGTCGCGCTCGTCGTCATCACCATCAACGCCGTGAACTTCGCCGACGGCCTCGACGGCCTCGCCGCGGGCATGGTGTGCATCGCCTCCGCGGCGTTCTTCATGTACGCCTACCGCATCTGGTACGGGTACGGACTTGAGTCCGCCGCCCCCGCCACCCTCTTCTCCGCGCTCCTCATGGGCATGTGCCTCGGCTTCCTGCCGCACAACATGCACCCGGCGCGCATCTTCATGGGCGACTCGGGCTCGATGCTCATCGGCCTGGTGCTCGCGGCCGGCGCCATCTCCATCACCGGGCAGGTCGACCCCGACGCGATGAACCTCTTCGCCGGGTCCGAGAAGGAGGCCGTGCACCAGACGGTGCCCGTCTACATCCCGCTGCTGCTGCCGCTGACGATCATCGCGGTACCGGCCGCCGACCTGGTGCTCGCCATCGTGCGGCGCACCTGGCGCGGACAGTCCCCGTTCGCCGCCGACCGCGGGCATCTGCACCACCGCCTGCTGGACATCGGGCACTCGCACAGCCGGGCCGTGCTCATCATGTATTTCTGGTCGGCACTGGTCGCCTTCGGGGCCCTCGCGTACTCGGTGAACTCGGCGTCCATGTGGATCGTGCTCGGCATCGTGTTCCTCAGCGCGGTGGGTCTGGTGCTGCTCCTGCTGCCGCGCTTCACACCGCGCACGCCGGCCTGGGCCGAGCGCTTCGTGCCGCCGCGCTACCGCCGCCGTGGCCGGCTCGCGGAGGAGGTGGCCGAGGAGGCCGTGCAGGGGGCGCCTGCGGTCGCGTACGCGGGTGCCACGAGTGGCGCGTCCAGCGAGCTCGGTGAGGCCACTGAGTCCGGCGAGACCGGCGAGGAACGTCGCGCTCCGGTCACCGCGGGCGTCTCAGGTGTCAACGGTTCGACGGCTGTCGGCCGTCGTTCGCGCGTTCTGGACCGACGCAAGGCCGAATCGTCCCACTGACGCTTTCGCAAACCGTCCCTATAGCAGACAAACTCGGCGGCGCGAGTGCACAGACGGGCAGGTTCACTCTCATGTGTGACGCCGAGCACACCAATCAGGTAAAGACCTCATCAAATAGTTTGTGATACGGTTCACGAAGCTCGGGGATGAGCCGAAGGGCCGCAGTGCGACGGCCCATTGGCGTGAGGTTCCCTCCCCACCCGGGACTACGCTCGTCCATGACGACACCCTGCCCCCTTAGTAAGCGGAGCTGCCGCCATGCCGTCCAATGACGCCCGGATTCTCCTTCAGGCCGCCGTGCCCACGGCTGCCGTCGGCGCGATTGCCGCCGTTGTCAGCGGGGTGGTTGCGGGGGGCAAGGGAGCGCTGGGTGCTGTTGTCGGCGTACTGCTGGCGATCCTCTTCATGGGAATCGGTCTGTACGTTCTGCAGCGCACCGCCAAATCGCTTCCGCACCTCTTCCAGGCGATGGGCATGATGCTGTACGTGGCTCAGCTCCTGTTGCTCCTGATGTTCGTGGGCCTGTTCAAAGACACCACTGCCTTCGATCCGCAGACCTTCGCGATCGGCCTCGTCGTGGCGACCGTCGTATGGATGGCGGCGCAGGCGCGTGCACACATGAAGGCCAAGATCTTCTACGTCGATCCTGAAGCCGCGAAGGACGAGAAGAACGAGAAGTCCGGGTCGTCGTCGTGAGAGGTAGGGCCGGTATAAGGACTCGCGCGAGGCCCTGCTATCGTCCGGTGCCAACTGCGGCATCGCGGGCGCGGGCATCCGAGCTGACGCCTGCTCTAGCGCGAGGCTCGATGCCCCACAGCCGCCCCCACATCCGTAACACCAGTCCAGTGCCGAACCGCGGCTGCGCGCCGCGCCGACACAACGAGGTTGCCGTACCTATGCGTCACGCCGAAGGAGCCCGTGGTGAGTGCTGAACAGACCCAGCTCGCCTTTGACTGGAGCTGTCGGATCATGTCCGACAACGGCTGCGGCTTCCCGGCTCCGGGCCTGCACTCGTTCCTCTTCAAGCCGATCGCCACGGTCGGGGGGTTCGAGTTCAACAAGGTGATGCTGCTCGCCCTCATCACCACCGGCCTCGTGATCACCTTCTTCACACTGGCCTTCGGCAAGGCCAAGGTGGTGCCGGGCAAGCTCCAGATGATCGGCGAGGCCGGCTACGACTTCGTACGCCGCGGCATCGTCTACGAGACCCTCGGCAAGAAGGAGGGCGAGAAGTACGTCCCCCTGATGGTCTCGTTGTTCTTCTTCATCTGGATCATGAACATCTGGTCCGTGATCCCGCTCGCGCAGTTCCCGGTGTCGTCGATCATCGCGTTCCCGGCGGTCCTCGCCGCGATCGTGTACGTCACCTGGGTTTCGCTGACCTTCAAGCGGCACGGCTTCGTCGGGTTCTTCAAGAACATCACCGGCTACGACAAGTCGCTCGGCCCGGTGCTGCCGCTCGTGATGGTCATCGAGTTCTTCTCGAACCTGCTCGTCCGGCCGTTCACGCACGCGGTGCGACTGTTCGCCAACATGTTCGCCGGGCACCTGATGCTGGTCATGTTCACGGTCGCCTCCTGGTATCTGCTGAACAGCTGGATGATCCCGGCGGCCGGTGTCTCCTTCGTGATGACCATCGCCATGATCGGTTTCGAGCTTTTCGTGCAGGCCGTCCAGGCGTACGTCTTCGTACTCCTCGCCTGCACGTACATCCAGGGTGCTCTGGCCGAGCACCACTGAGCCCCTCCCGCCCCCGCAAGTCCCAAGAACGTCCGGTGGCCAACCCCCGCCGGTCCATGAAAGAGAAAGAAGAATCAGCATGGCTGCCACTGAGACCCTCGCCGCTGTCTCCGGTTCGCTCGGCTCCATCGGCTACGGCCTCTCCGCCATCGGCCCCGGCATCGGCGTCGGCATCATCTTCGGTAACGGCACCCAGGCCCTCGCCCGCCAGCCCGAGGCGGCCGGCCTGATCCGTGCCAACCAGATCCTCGGCTTCGCGTTCTGTGAGGCGCTCGCCCTCATCGGCATCGTCATGCCGTTCGTGTTCGGTCAGTAATTTTTCTGCTCACCGACACGTTTCGACGAAAGGCACTGATGTGATCGCCAATCTCGTACAGCTGGCGACCGAGAGTGAGCAGAACCCGCTCATGCCTCCGGGTCCCGAGCTGCTCGTCGGCACCATCGCCTTCGCCATCGTGTTCTTCTTCTTCTGGAAGAAGCTCCTCCCGAACATCAACAAGGTTCTGGAAGAGCGCCGCGCGGCGATCGAAGGCGGCATCGAAGAGGCCGACGCCATGAAGACCGAGGCCCAGAGCGTGCTGGAGCAGTACAAGGCCCAGCTCGCCGAGGCCCGGCACGAGGCCGCGCGGCTGCGCCAGGAGGCGCAGGAGCAGGGCGCCACGCTCATCGCCGAGATGCGCGCGGAAGGCCAGCGGCAGCGTGAGGAAATCATCGCCGCCGGTCACACCCAGATCGAGGCCGACCGCAAGGCTGCTGCCTCCGCGCTGCGTCAGGACGTGGGCAAGCTCGCCACCGACCTGGCCGGCAAGCTCGTGGGCGAGTCCCTCGAGGACCACGCCCGGCAGAGCCGCACCATCGACCGCTTCCTCGACGAGCTCGAGGAGAAGGCCGAGGCGGCTCGATGACAGCGCACGGAGCGAGCCGCGAGGCAACCGCTGCCGCACGTGAGCGTCTCGACGCGCTGACGGACAACACGTCCGTGGACGCGCTCGCGCTCGCCGACGAGCTGGCCGCCGTCACCGCGCTGCTCGACCGCGAGATCAGCCTGCGTCGGGTCCTCACCGACCCGGCGCAGCCCGGCGAGGCGAAGGCCGAGCTGGCCGGACGGCTGTTCGGCGGTCAGGTCGGCGGGACCACCGTCGACCTGGTGTCGGGCATGGTGCGCTCTCGCTGGTCGCAGCCGCGCAACCTGGTGGACGCGATCGAGGAGCTGGCCAACACGGCCGACCTCACCGCGGCCCAGCGGGCGGGCACGCTCGACGAGGTGGAGGACGAGCTGTTCCGGTTCGGCCGGATCGTCTCTTCCAACACCGAGCTGCGTGCCGCGCTGACGAACCGCGCCGCCGGCACCGCCGCCAAGACCGAGCTGCTGCGCAGCCTGCTCGGCGGCCGGGCCAAGGCCGGGACCGAGCGGTTGGTCACGCGCCTTGTGACCGCGCCGCGGGGACGTAGCCTGGAGGCGGGACTCGAGTCCCTGTCCAAGCTCGCTGCCGAGCGCCGAGACCGCATGGTCGCCATCGTCACCTCGGCGGTCCCGCTGAGCGACCCGCAGAAGCGGCGCCTGGGTGCCGCTCTCGCGAAGCTCTACGGGCGTCCGATGCACCTCAATCTCGATGTCGACCCCGAGGTCGTCGGAGGGATCCGGGTGCAGGTGGGCGACGAGGTCATCAACGGCTCCATCGCGGACCGGCTCGAGGACGCCACTCGCCGCATGGCGGGCTGACAGCAACTCAATACACGTACCAATACACGCACGTACGAAGACAGGCAGTACTACGGCCCTGGTTGGGCCGTGCAGAGGATTCCTGGGGGTCGCCCCCAGACCCCCAAGTTGAAACTTCGGGCCCAACAAGGAGAGCAGGGAACCCAGATGGCGGAGCTCACGATCCGGCCGGAGGAGATCCGGGACGCGCTGGAGAACTTTGTCCAGGCGTACAAGCCGGACGCGGCCTCGCGCGAGGAGGTCGGTACGGTCACCCTTGCCGGCGACGGCATCGCGAAGGTCGAGGGCCTGCCCTCGGCCATGGCCAACGAACTGCTGAAGTTCGAGGACGGCACCCTCGGCCTCGCGCTCAACCTCGAAGAGCGCGAGATCGGCTGCGTTGTCCTCGGTGAGTTCAACGGCATCGAGGAGGGCCAGCCGGTCAGCCGTACCGGCGAGGTCCTGTCGGTCGCCGTGGGCGAGGGCTACCTCGGCCGCGTCGTCGACCCGCTCGGCGCCCCGATCGACGGCCTCGGCGAGATCGAGACGTCAGGTCGCCGCGCTCTGGAGCTGCAGGCTCCGGGCGTCATGGTCCGTAAGTCGGTGCACGAGCCGATGGAGACCGGCTACAAGGCCGTCGACACGATGACCCCGATCGGCCGCGGCCAGCGTCAGCTGATCATCGGCGACCGGCAGACCGGCAAGACCGCGCTGGCCGTCGACACGATCATCAACCAGCGCGACAACTGGCGCACGGGCGACCCGAAGAAGCAGGTCCGCTGCATCTACGTCGCCATCGGTCAGAAGGGCTCGACCATCGCCTCCGTGCGTGGTGCCCTCGAAGAGGCCGGCGCCCTGGAGTACACGACCATCGTCGCCGCCCCGGCGTCCGACCCGGCCGGCTTCAAGTACCTTGCGCCGTACACCGGTTCGGCCATCGGCCAGCAGTGGATGTACGAGGGCAAGCACGTCCTCATCGTCTTCGACGACCTCTCGAAGCAGGCCGACGCCTACCGCGCCGTGTCCCTGCTGCTCCGCCGTCCGCCGGGGCGCGAGGCCTACCCCGGTGACGTCTTCTACCTGCACTCCCGTCTGCTGGAGCGCTGCGCGAAGCTCTCCGACGACATGGGCTCGGGCTCGATGACCGGTCTGCCGATCGTCGAGACGAAGGCCAACGACGTCTCGGCGTTCATCCCGACCAACGTCATCTCCATCACCGACGGCCAGTGCTTCCTGGAGTCGGACCTGTTCAACGCCGGTCAGCGTCCCGCGCTGAACGTCGGTATCTCCGTCTCCCGAGTCGGTGGCTCCGCCCAGCACAGGGCGATCCGCCAGGTCTCCGGGCGGCTCCGCGTCGACCTTGCCCAGTTCCGTGAGCTGGAGGCCTTCGCCGCCTTCGGTTCCGACCTGGACTCCGCGTCGAAGGCGCAGCTGGAGCGCGGTCAGCGGATGGTCGAGCTGCTCAAGCAGCCGCAGTACCAGCCGATGGCCACCGAGGACCAGGTCGTCTCCATCTGGGCCGGCACCACCGGCAGGATGGACGAGGTGCCGGTCGCCGACATCCGCCGCTTCGAGAAGGAGCTGCTTGAGTACCTGCACCGCAAGGAGCAGGGCCTGCTGACCTCCATCAAGGAGGGCGGCAAGATGTCGGACGACACGATCACGGCCATGAGTGACGCCGTCGCGGAGTTCAAGAAGCAGTTCGAGACCTCGGACGGCAAGCTGCTCGGCGAGGACACCCCTGCCGCTGCGGGCAAGTGACGACGGAAGGGACCTGACTCATGGGAGCCCAGCTCCGGGTCTACAAGCGTCGCATCAAATCCGTCACCGCGACCAAGAAGATCACCAAGGCGATGGAGATGATCGCCGCCTCGCGCGTCGTCAAGGCGCAGCGCAAGGTGGCGGCCTCCACGCCGTACGCGACCGAGCTCACGCGCGCGGTCACGGCGGTCGGCACCGGCTCGAACACCAAGCACCCGCTGACCACGGAGGCGGAGAACCCGACCCGCGCCGCGGTACTGCTCCTCACGAGCGACCGCGGCCTGGCCGGCGCCTTCAACTCCAACGCCATCAAGGCGGCGGAGCAGCTGACCGCCCGTCTCGAGCGCGAGGGCAAGGAGGTCGACATCTACATCGTCGGCCGCCGCGGTGTCGCCCACTACAACTTCCGTGAGCGCAAGATCTCGGAGCAGTGGACCGGCTTCACCGACGCGCCCTCGTACGGGGACGCGAAGAAGGTCGCGGCCCCGTTGATCGAGGCCATCGAGAAGGAGACGGCGGACGGCGGCGTGGACGAACTCCACATCGTCTACACCGAGTTCGTCTCGATGATGACGCAGACGGCGGTCGACAGCCGCCTGCTGCCGCTCAGCCTGAAGGAAGTGGCGGAGGAGTCGCAGACCAAGGGCGAGATCCTTCCGCTGTACGACTTCGAGCCGTCGGCGGAGGACGTCCTCGACGCCCTGCTGCCGCGCTACGTCGAGAGCCGTATCTACAACGCGCTGCTCCAGTCGGCTGCCTCCAAGCACGCCGCCACGCGCCGCGCGATGAAGTCGGCGACCGACAACGCCGGGGATCTCATCGAGAACCTCACCCGGCTTGCCAACGCGGCCCGCCAGGCCGACATCACCCAGGAAATCAGCGAGATCGTCGGTGGCGCCAGCGCCCTGGCCGACGCGACCGCGGGGAGTGACAAGTAATGACGACGACAGTTGAGACGGCCGTTGCCACGGGCCGCGTCGCCCGGGTGATCGGCCCGGTCGTCGACGTGGAGTTCCCCGTCGACGCCATGCCGGAGATCTACAACGCCCTTCACGTCGAGGTGGCCGACCCGGCCGAGGCCGGCAAGAAGAAGATCCTGACGCTGGAGGTCGCCCAGCACCTGGGTGACGGACTGGTCCGTACGATCTCCATGCAGCCCACCGACGGTCTGGTCCGCCAGGCCCCGGTCACCGACACCGGCACGGGCATCACCGTCCCGGTCGGTGACTTCACCAAGGGCAAGGTTTTCAACACCCTCGGTGAGGTGCTGAACTCCGACGAGCAGTTCGAGGGCGAGCGCTGGCCGATCCACCGCAAGGCCCCGGCCTTCGACCAGCTCGAGTCGAAGACCGAGATGTTCGAGACGGGCCTGAAGGTCGTCGACCTTCTCACCCCGTACGTACGAGGCGGCAAGATCGGTCTGTTCGGTGGTGCCGGTGTCGGCAAGACCGTGCTGATCCAGGAAATGATCATGCGTGTGGCCAAGCTGCACGAGGGCGTTTCCGTGTTCGCCGGCGTCGGTGAGCGCACCCGTGAGGGCAACGACCTCATCGACGAGATGACCGAGTCCGGCGTGCTGGACAAGACCGCGCTGGTCTTCGGTCAGATGGACGAGCCCCCGGGCACCCGTCTGCGCGTGGCCCTGGCCGGTCTGACCATGGCGGAGTACTTCCGCGATGTGCAGAAGCAGGACGTGCTGTTCTTCATCGACAACATCTTCCGCTTCACCCAGGCCGGTTCCGAGGTGTCGACCCTGCTCGGCCGCATGCCGTCCGCGGTGGGCTACCAGCCCAACCTCGCGGACGAGATGGGCCAGCTCCAGGAGCGCATCACCTCGACCCGTGGTCACTCGATCACCTCGATGCAGGCGATCTACGTCCCCGCGGACGACCTGACCGACCCGGCCCCGGCCACGACCTTCGCCCACCTCGACGCGACGACGGTGCTCTCCCGTCCGATCTCCGAGAAGGGCATCTACCCGGCCGTGGACCCGCTGGACTCCACGTCCCGCATCCTGGACCCGCGTTACATCTCGCAGGAGCACTACGACTGCGCCATGCGCGTCAAGACGATCCTGCAGAAGAACAAGGACCTCCAGGACATCATCGCGATCCTCGGTATCGACGAGCTCGGCGAGGAGGACAAGCTCGTCGTCCACCGTGCCCGTCGCGTGGAGCGCTTCCTGTCGCAGAACACCCACGCCGCCAAGCAGTTCACCGGCCTGGACGGTTCGGACGTGCCGCTCGACGAGTCGATCTCCGCGTTCAACTCGATCTGCGACGGTGAGTACGACCACTTCCCGGAGCAGGCGTTCTTCATGTGCGGTGGCCTGGAGGACCTCAAGGCCAAGGCCAAGGAGCTCGGCGTCTCCTGAACCTCGTGTTCATGAAGGGGGGCGGGGCCGCCTCGCGGGGTGCGTCCCGCCCTTCTTCGTACGCCTACGCAGCATTGCCCGGGGGATAACCCCCGGACCCCCAGCCGAGTGCTGGGTGGGGACCCCGCACTTTTGACAAGCGGAGCCCTACTAGACTTACTTCCAACACCCGGCAGCAACCGCCGGGTGGTGACCCGAGGAGCCCACCTTGGCTGCTGAGCTGCATGTCGAGCTCGTCGCCGCGGACCGCAGTGTCTGGTCCGGCGAGGCCACCCTGGTCGTCGCGCGTACCACGTCCGGCGACATCGGCGTCATGCCCGGTCACCAGCCGCTGCTCGGTGTGCTGGAGTCGGGCCCGGTGACCATCCGTACGAGTGATGGTGGAACGGTCGTCGCTGCGGTGCACGGCGGTTTCATCTCGTTCGCGGACAACAAGCTGTCGCTGCTGGCCGAGATCGCCGAGCTGGCGGACGAGATCGATGTCCAGAGCGCGGAGCGGGAGCTCGAGCGCGCGAAGGCGGAGGGCGACGAGTCCGCCGAGCGTCGCGCGGACGTCCGACTGCGAGCGGTGGCGGCACGCTGAACCCAGCGCGCCACTGGACATGACTCAGCCGCGGCCAGGACCGGAGCCTTCTCCGGACCGGGTCGCGGCTGCGGCAATGCGGGTGCTTTTTCCTTTTCCGTTACCTAGGAGACGAGGAGGTCGGTGTCGATGGTCCTCGCTCTGACTGTGTGCGGCTTGGTAATCCTTCTGGTGGCCGCCGGACTCTTCGCCTTCGGTGTGCGCCGCAGAGTGATCCAGCGCTCCGGCGGCACCTTCGACTGCAGCCTCCGCTGGAACACCGCCGAGAAGAGCGACACCAGTGGCAAAGGCTGGGGCTACGGCATCGCCCGCTACAGCGGCGACCGCATCGAATGGTTCCGCGTCTTCTCCTACGCCCCTCGCCCGCGCCGCATCCTGGAACGCTCGTCGATCGAGGTGGCCGGCCGCCGCGCCCCAGAGGGCGAGGAGGAACTGGCGCTGCTCTCCGACGCGATCGTGCTCGCCTGTCTCCACCGGGGTACGCGCCTTGAGCTGGCGATGAGCGAGGACGCGCTGACGGGGTTCCTGGCGTGGCTGGAGGCGGCTCCGCCCGGGCAACGAGTAAATGTGGCCTGAAAGGCCACATTTACTCGTTGATTGGGGGTTCCCCCCCCGGACGAAGTCTGGAGGAGCGTCAACGTGGCCTAAGTCAGGCCTGGCCCTTACCTGAGGCCGTTGTTGATCGCCTTTACCAGCTCGCCGTTGCTGGTGTCACCGCTGAACTCCCAGAAGAACGCGCCGCCCAGGCCCTGTTTCTCGGCCCAGCTCATCTTGCCGAGGATCGTCGCCGGGGTGTCGTAGGACCACCACTCGCTGCCGCAGTGCGCGTATGCCGTGCCGCCAACGGTGCCGGTGGCCGGGCAGGACTTCTTGAGGACCTTGTAGTCCTCGAAGCCCGCCTCGTACGTGCCCGGGGCCGCCCCCGTCGCCGTACCGCCCGGCGCGGACTGTGTGACGCCGGTCCAGCCGCGGCCGTAGAAGCCGATGCCGAGCAGCAGCTTCTTCGCGGGCACGCCGAGCGACTTGTACTTGGCGATGGCCTCGGCGCTGGTGAAGCCCTTCTGCGGAATGCCGTTGTAGGGGGTGAGCGCGGAGTGCGGGGCGGTGGGGCCGTTCGCCGCCCAGGCGCCGAAGAAGTCGTACGTCATCACGTTGTACCAGTTGAGGTACTGCGCGGCGCCCGCGTAATCGGCGGCCTCGATCTTGCCGCCGGGGGAGGCGTCGGCCGTGACGGCGGCGGTGACCAGGTACTTCGAGCCGAACTCGGTGCGCAGGGCCCGCATCATGTCCGCGTAGGCCGTGGCGTCGCTGGTGTCGCAGGTCAGACCGCAGGCGTTCGGGTACTCCCAGTCGATGTCGATGCCGTCGAAGACATCGGCCCAGCGCGGGTCCTCGACCAGGTCGTGGCAGGATCGGGCGAAGGCCGCCGGGTCCTTGGCCGCCTCGGTGAAGCCGCCGGACCAGCTCCAGCCGCCGAAGGACCAAAGGATCTTGATGTGCGGGTACTTGGCCTTCAGCTGGCGCAGCTGGTTGAAGTTGCCCTTGAGCGGCTGATCCGCGGTGTCGGCCTTGCCGCTCACCGAATTGTCGGCGGTGATCGGCATTTCGTAGTCGGCCCATGAGTCGCCGATCGCGCACTTGCCGTCGACGACGTTTCCGAAGGCGTAGTTGATGTGAGTGACCTTCGCGGCGGAGCCGGAGGTCACCAGGTTCTTGACGTTGTAGTTACGGCCGTAGACGCCCCACTCGATGAAGTAACCGAGCTTGACCTTCTGGACCGGGGGTGGAGCGGTCGCGATGTCCACGGCGTCCGGGGCGGAGCTCGGGGTGGCGGGCTGGGCGGGACCGGCGAGGCCGACCAGGGCGGCGAGCGGGAGCAGCAGGGTGGCGAACCCTGCCACGGCTCTGTGTCTGACTCTGAGGCCGAAGCGCATCCAGGGACTCCTCGGGGAAGTGAGGGCAGTGTGAGGGGGTGCGCTGGACAATAGAAAGGTCTGGACCATAGGTCAAGAGGTCCAGACCAATGAGGGTGGTGCTGTTACACGCCCAACTCCTGCGCCAGCACCGCCGCCTGCACCCGGCTGCGCAGCTCCAGTTTGCCCAGCAGGCGGCTCACGTGGGTCTTCACCGTGGCCTCGGCCATCTCCAGGCGGCCCGCGATCTCGGCGTTGGACAGCCCGTTGCCCAGGCAGGACAGCACCTCGCGTTCACGGCGGGTGAGGGACTCCAGGACCGCCGGGTCGGGCCCTGGATCCCGTACGGGCTTGGCGGCGAACTCGGCGATCAGGCGTCGCGTGACCGCGGGCGCGATCAGCCCCTCGCCGCGCGCGACCGTGCGGACCGCGTCGAGGAGAGAGCGGGCCTCGGTGTTCTTCAGCAGAAAGCCGGAGGCGCCCGCGCGCAGCGCCCCGAAGACGTACTCGTCGAGGTCGAAGGTGGTCAGCACGAGTACGTCGGCAAGACCCTCGTCGACCACCTGACGGGTGGCCGAGACGCCGTCGAGGCGGGGCATCTGGACGTCCATCAGGACCAGATCGGGCCGCAGTTCACGCGCCAGCGCGACCGCCTTCTCACCGTCCGCGGCCTCGCCGACCACCTCGATGTCGGGCGCGCTGCGCAGAATGAGGACGAGCCCGGCGCGTACGGCGGACTGGTCCTCGGCAACGAGCACGCGGATCATTCGGTTCCTCCCAGAGTGGTCGGCAGAGTGGCGTGTACGGTCCAGATCTTGCCGTCGCGTGAGCTGCCCGAGTCGGGTGAGTCGGGCGCGCTCTCGGGCCCGGCCTCGAAGGTGCCGCCCAGCAGCGCGACCCGCTCCCGCATGCCGACGAGACCGGCGCCCGAGCCGGGGGCGCGCGGGCCGTCGCGGTCGCCGTACGGGCTGGTCACCCTGAGGCTCAGGGTGCCGTCCCGCTGGGCGAGCGTCACCGTGACCCGGCCGGGGGAGGCGTGCTTGAGGGCGTTGGTGAGGGACTCCTGGACGATCCGGTACGCGGCGAGCTCGACCGGCGCGGGGAGTTTTACGTGCGTGGTGTCGAGCGTGACGTCGAGGCCGTTGGCGCGGGCGGTGTCGACGAGTGCGCCGAGTCCGTCGAGGGTGGGGGCGGCCGAGGGTTCGGTGTCGCCGCTGGAGTCCCGCAGTATCCCGATGAGCCGCCGCATCTCCGCCAGGCCCTCGACGCTGTTCTCCCGGATGACGCCGAGGGCCTGCTTCGTCGTGTCCGCGTCGTCGAGGGAGAGCGCGGCCGTGGAGTGGATGGCGATCGCGGACAGGTGGTTGGCCACCATGTCGTGCAACTCCCTTGCCATCCGGGCACGTTCGGCGGTGACGGCCTGGGTGCGGTCGATCTCGGCGAGCAGGGCGGTCTGTTCGGCGCGCAGGCGGGCGGCTTCGGCGGCGTCGCGGTGGTTGCGGACGAGCCAGCCGGTGGTTGCGGGGCCGAACGCCACCGCGCCGATGATCACGCCGACCAGCACCGCTTCCGGCGTGCGCCACACCGCGATGGGAACGACCGTGCCGACCACCGTGAGCAGCCCGGTCATCCAGAGAATGCGACGGGCGGAGGCCAGAGGGCTGTACAGCACGGCCGCGTACGCGAGGTCGGTGAACATGACGAGGGTGGCAATGTTTCCCTGTGTCGTGGTGTCCAGGGCCAGCGCAGCCGTACCCACCAGCAGGACCGTACGCGGGCGTTGCCGGCGCAGCACCTCGCAGCAGACCATCACGACGAGCGGTACCAGGACCGGCCAGCGCCACGGCCAGAGAACGTTCGGCTCTTCGGCCGTCCGCATGCCAAGGCCGAGGCCCCACAGGACGAGCCCGCCGAGCAGCCCCGCGAGCGCGATGCGCACGTCATCGCGGTGCGGGCGGGGGAGTCGTACGGCCATGAATCCATCCAACACGGCGTACGAGCCCGGCGCCTGATCCTGGGGAACGGTCCGAAACGCGATGAATTGCATTGGCTGCAACAGTTCGTAGCTCCTTGCCTCGGATGTTTTTGCTGATCAGAGCCCCTGGCGCGTGCACGGCCGTGGCTCCCTTGCGTAGTTGACCAGGGGTGCCCCGTATGGACGCAACAATGATGCGTTTGATACAACGGCGGGCATGATCGCTGAGGCACCTGGCTCGGTGCGTCTTGCCCTGGCTCCGAATGTCGTCCTTCTGGACCCGGAGTCAGCGGTTTCTTCTGCCATGAAGGAGGGATGGGCTCGCCAGCAGTCCGCGCGGTTTCTCCAGGCTTCGACGATCCAGCCTCGGCTGCGTCTGATCCAACGGTTCGAGGAGTTCACAGGGTTGTACCCGTGGCAGTGGACTCCTGCCGATGGCGAGGCTTTCATCGTTCACCTTCGCAGCGGCTCCAAGCCGATCCAGTTGTCTACGGCTCGGGCGTACGAGGTTGGGATCGAGCTGTTCGTGGAGTTCCTGCTGGACCGCCGGTACGGATGGGTTGAGATCTGCCAGGAACGGTTCGGCCTGTCACCGCAGGTGATCTTTCACGAGGGCAACTCTGTCCTGCACTCGGTGGAGTACGAGGGTGATCCCCGGCGGCGGCCTCTGACCTACGACGAGGTTCAGGCGCTGTTCGACGCCGCCGATGCCCGACCTCGACGCATTCACGGGCAGGGCCGGAAGGGCACGCTCACCGCACTGCGCGATGCCGCGGCGCTCAAGACGATCTACGCCTACGGCACCAGGCGGACCGAGTCCTCGATGGTCGACCTGGTGGATCTGCGACGGCACAGGAAGGCGCCGCAGTTCGGACAGGCCGACAGCATGACCGTCAGGTACGGCAAGTCCTCCAAGGGCACACCGCCGAAGCGACGGACCGTGCTTCTGGTCCCCGAGATGGACTGGATAGTCGACGTTCTTGACGAGTGGGTGCACGAGATTCGCCCACGGCTCTCGCCGAACCGGCACCCGGCCCTTTGGGTGACCGAGCGGCTCGGCCGCATGTCTCCGCGCTCGATCAACGAGGCGTTCGTGACGGCACGCCAGGACGCCGGCCTCAACGAGGACCTCGACCTGCACTGCCTGCGCCACAGCTACATCACGCATCTGACCGAGTTCGGCTACCCTGCCCGCTTCGTTCAAGAGCAGGTGGGCCATACCCACGCGTCCACGACGGCCATCTACATGGGCGTCTCTGACGAGTACCGGAACCAGCTCCTGGAGGCTTCGCTGAAGCGTCGGCTGGGTGACGACTGGGACCTTAAATGATCAAGAAGATGGGTTACGAGTGGTGTCTGCGGGCCACGATGGCCGAGCACCAGATGTTCCAGACCTCGGACCTGGTGCCGCTCCTGGCAGAACGTGGCGTCACCCTGTCACGTGAGCAGGTCTACCGCTTGGTGACGCAGCCGCCCCAGCGGATGAGCATGGACACCTTGGTCGCGCTGTGCGACATCTTCGGGTGCACGCCGAACGATCTCATCAAGCCGAAGGTGGTCAACGCACAGGTCAAGAAGACCGCGGACGGACAGGCCGAGGCTTTGCCGCTGAAGGAGCGGCGGACCACGATCCGGCGCCCGGGGCAGCCGTGAGGCCGCTGACTCCGGACCAGATCCGCTTACGCGCCGAACTCGCTGCCGCACAGGAGCAGATCGTTACGCTGCTGCGGTCGGCGGTGGGCGAATCCCTAGGCCCCGAACAGGCGCAGGCCGTGGCGGAGGAAGCCCGGGCATGGCGTGGTGCGAATGCCTTCCGCCTGGTGCGCTATCTGTCCGACAGGCCCGACGCTCTGAGCGTGCCCAGCAGCGACTGCCCGACCTGTGTGGTGCGTTTGCTGGCTGTGCTGACCGCCGTCGGCCACGGTGACAAGGTCGTCCTGGTGGCCTGTGGCGACTGCGGACGGACTGACCCTCTTCCCACCAACAACGGGCCGGCGGGACGACTGTGTTCACGCTGCGCCGGCCGACGTGCCAAGAAGCCGTGTGCACGCTGCGGCAAAATGGCCAGCATCTACGCCCGCCGACCAGAGGGCGGCATCTGTAATCCGTGCAGGAACAAGGAGCCGGATGCCAAGGAAGAATGCGCCGACTGCCACCGGATGATGATCTCCTACCGGCGCCTGCCCGACGGCACCAGCCTCTGCCAGACCTGTGCTCCCAAGAACACTCAGACCTGCTGCCGTTGTGGACGCGTACGCCGGGTCAACGCCCTGACCTCTGACGGGCCGGTCTGCGGCGCCTGCTACTCCAGTCCTGCCCGCCTGTGCGGGGTCTGCAGACAGATCGTTCCCATCGTCGCCCGGGCCGACGGCTCCAGGCCGGACACCTGCGACCGGTGCTACAAGCGACGTGAGAAGACCTGCGTCATCTGCGAGAGGGTCCGCCCCGGCCACCACATCGACGGTGGCCGGGGCCTGTTCCACTGCGACACGTGCCGTCCTCGCGAAGAGTGCGCATGTGCCCTGTGCGGCCGGATTGGGAAGGTCAAGGTTTTCTGGCCCAAGGGGCCGGTGTGCGACCCCTGCTACAGAACAGCCCTGTCGACCCCTGCACCGTGCGCGTCGTGCAATCGACAGCGCATCCTGATCGGTCAGACGGCCGAGGGAAGCCCTCTGTGCAAGGCGTGCTCGTTCCCCGACGAGCCGGTCGAGCGGTGTTCAGCCTGCGATGAGCCGGCGGACCTCTACTCCGGCCGCCGCTGTCCCCGCTGCACCCTGGCCGCCCGCGTGACCGACCTGCTCGCCGCAGACGGCGCAGGCGTGACCCAGCCGCTCCAACCCCTCGCCGCGGTACTGACCGGTGCGGACAACCCCTACCGCGTACTGCAGTGGCTGCGCCGCAGCCCTACCGCCCGCCTCCTGGGACGCCTGGCTCTCGATCCCGAAGCACTGGACCACAAATCCCTCGACGCGCTGCCGCAACGGACTGCCACCGCCTACGTGCGCGGGCTACTCGTCACCGCCGGCGTCCTGCCGCCACGCGATGAGAATCTCGCCCTCCTCACCAACTGGGTCGCGCGGACCGTGGCCGAACTGCCACCACGGCACGCCAATCTCATCCGCCCGTTCGCCGAATGGCACATCATCCGCGACGCCCGCCGGCGCTCAGCCCGCGGCCGTTACACCTACGCCGCACACAAGGGCGACTGCGGCAACGTCCTCGCCGCCATCAACTTCCTGAACTGGCTCGACACCCAGCACCTGAATCTCCCCCAGCTCCAACAGCAGCATCTGGACACCTGGGCGATCGACCGGCCAACTCTGCGCTCCCGTTCCATCCCCTTCCTCCGCTGGAGCACTGCACGACGCCTGTGCCCGCCCGATTTGGTCATCGAGCGCTCAGCCGCCCAACTCCCAGGCCACTTTCAAGCCGAGGAGGAGCACCGAAAAGAGCTGCTGCGCTGCTTCAACGACACGGCGTTGCCCCTGGAGGTCCGCGTCGCGGCTGCTCTCGTCCGGCTCTACGCCCTTCCGCTGACCCGCATCGTCGAACTCACCGACGACCACGTTCGCCGCGACCAGGGGCATACCTATCTGACGGTCAACCACCACCCCTTTGTGCTGCCGCCGAAGCTCGCCCGCCTCATCGACGACCAGCTCCAGCAAAGCCCCCGGCACAGCAACACGGCCGGGTGCAGGTACCTCTTGCCCGGTCACAGCCCTGGACGCCCGCGCAACCCTCTCGGCCTCGCCGACACCCTGAGACACCACGGTCTGCCCGCCCGCGCAGCACGGAACACCGCCATGATGGACGCCCTGGTAGACCTGCCGCCCATGGTCATCGCCGACTTGCTCGGCATCCACCCCAAGACAGCCGAACGCTGGGCCACCCTCGCCGGTGGGAACTGGTCCGAATATCTGGCAGTGCGACGGGCCGCCCCGCAGGGCTAGGCAGTCAGCAGGGCGTGTTCCGACTCTGATCATTGTCCTGGCCGGTGGTTTCGTCCGGCTGCGGACACACCTGTTGACTCCGGGCGCTCCGCTAGGCCGTTTGACTCACGTGCGGGCCGCCACTCTGCGTCACGCTTCTGCGGTCTGCCCGCAGTAGCCGCAGCGTCCTGGGTTCAGGATCGGGCGCGGTAGCGGGTGAGCATGAGGGCGACGGCTTCGTCCACGACTGTGCTGTCGACTGGGTCGGCGGGAGGGACGAAGTCGGTCCGTACGAGTTGAGGCCACAGGAGTTGGCCGCAGATCATGCCGAGGAACTGCTCGGCCACTGCGGATGCCGTCTGCGTCTGTCCGTCGGTCGAGGGGAAGGCGAGCGTGCCGGCCTGTTCCTCGGCCTCGAGGTAGTCGCGGAGCCGGTCGAAGAAGGGGCCGCGATCGATGGCGAAGCCGGTGCCGACGATGTCGGCGAGTTCCGGCATCTGGGGAAGCTCGGTGATGACGAGCCGGCACAGCGCCGCCGTGCCGGGCCGCGAGACCAGGCAGGCGTAGTCGCGGCCGATGTGCGTCAGGCCGTTCCGGGGATCGCCGGGCGCGGGGGGCTCGACGTACTGCACATCCAGCTGCCACTGCTCGGAGGTGACGGCCGCGAACAGCGCAGCCTTGGAGGGGTACCGCTTGAAGAGGGTGCCGGTGGAGACGCGGGCCTCCCTGGCGATCTGGGCCAGGGAGGTCTTGTCGTATCCCTGGGCGAGGAAGAGGTCGCGGGCGGCGTGGATGATGCGCGCGCGGTTCTCGGCTTTGATCTGCGCGTGATACCCGGCCTCGCACGTATCGCCACCGGTTTTCGCTCGGTCACGGTCCGCCACCGACATCCCTGCGCCCCTCGCCCGTCTTCCAGCGCATCCTCGCTGTCAGAGGACGGTCTGGCCACCGTCCAGGATAAGGTCCTGGCCCACAGCGAAGGCCGAAGCATCGGAGGCGAGGTACACGACGGCTTCCGCGACCTCCTCGGGCAGACCCATGCGCCCCAGGGGGATGCCGGAGCTGATCGCCTCCAGAACCGCCTTTTGCTGGGCGGGATCCTCGACCCCGATCTTGGAGTACAGCGGGGTGTCCACCGGGCCGGGGCTGATCGCGTTGAATCGGATGCCGTGCGACCTGAGCAGGTCCGCGTTCCACGACCGCATCAGGGAGCTGACAGCCGCCTTGGTCGCGGCGTAGGCGTTCGAGTGACCGTAGCCGCCGTGTGCGCTGTTGGACGCGTTGAGGATGACCGAGGACGGGTTGGCCAGCACAGGTACCAGGGCCTGGGTGAGGAAGAAGACGCTCTTGACGTTGATGTCGAAGAGACGGTCGTAACTGTCCTCTGTGTGGTCCTCGAACGGCCGCCAGTCCGAGACACCGGCGTTCAAAAATGCCACGTCCAGCTCTCCGAAGTGCTCACGCACCCGCTCCGCCAGACCGCGCTGCGCATCGAGATCGCGCGCATCGGCCTGCACCACCGGCACCTTGTCCCCGAGGATCTGCCTCGCCTTCTCGATGCTGGCCGGGGTGACCCCCGTGACCAGCACATCGGCCCCCTCCGAGATAAAACGCTGCGCGGTCTCCAGACCGATCCCGCTCGTGCCGCCGGTGATGAGGGCGCGCTTGCCCGCAAGACGAATCATGTGGCTGTTCCTTGCCGAGAATGGAGGTAAGTCGATGGACTTACCTAATGGAAGGTAGCTGTCGCACCCTCCTATGGCAAGTCGACCCACTTACCATCGAGGGGGATCTGTTGATCATGTAGACGTGAGTGAGGTGCCGCGCATGCGTGAGCTGCCGGAGCCCATCGGAGGTACGCACGCTGCACGATGTGCTGGTTCGAGCCGATCGGCATGAGGTGTGCGATGACCTTGTGGTGTCCCGCGATCCGTTCTCAGTAGTCCAGGACGACGACGTGCTTGCCCGGTGTGGTGCCGGACTCGAGGTCGGCTTGGGCGTCACGGACCTGTTCCAGGCCGTGGTAGACCTTCGCGACGGGGACGTTGAGGCGTCCTTCGGCAATGGCCTGGAGCTGGTGGGCGAGGACGTCGGACGGAAGGTCGGCGGCCTCGCCCGCGTAGCTGGTCAGCCGCACCCCGCCCGGGATCATGAACGGGCTGAAGTCGGGGATCGTCCACTGGCCCGCCAGGGCTCCGGTGAAGCAGACCGTGCCGTGCCGGCGGACGGTGCGCAGGGTGTCGGCGAGGACCGAGCAGCCCACCAGTTCCAGTGCGGCGTCGACTCCGTCCGGCATCAGCTCGCGCACCTGGTCGGCGAGGCTTCCGTTGTCGACGAGGGGATGGTCGACGCCCGCGGCCCGCAGTTCCCCTGCCCTTTCCGGGCTGCGGGTGGTGGACAGCACGGTGGCTCCGAGGTCCTTCGCGATCGTGGCCGCGCTCAGGCCGACGGTGGAGGTGCCGCCGCGGATCAGCAGCGTCTGCCCGGCCTGGAGGTCCAGGCCGGTGGTCAGCGATCCGTAGGCGGTCTGGAACATCTCCGGAAGCGCACCGACCACGTCCCACGGCAGGCCGGTCTCGAACGGGATGACCTGCGCCGCGGGGACGGTCACGTACTGGGCGTACGCGCCGTCGTACGAGCGGCCCATGCCTCCCATCATCGTGGCCACCTGCTGACCCGGCCGCAGCCCGCTGTCCTCGTCGGCCGCGTCGACCACGCCGACACCCTCGATGCCAGGGATGCGCGGGTAGGTGGCCTCCGCATCCGACTCGCCCTTGCGGGTGGTGACCTCGGACTCATTGACGCCGAACGCCTTCACCCTGATCCGCACCCAGCCGGGCTTGCGGACGGGCACCGGCACATCCTTGATCTCCAGTGCGTCGAGGCCGCCGGGCCGGGTGACGACGACGGCCCCCATCGTCACCGGTGCGGCGTCACCTGCTGCTGTCGGTTGGCTCATACCGAGTACCTCACTCCGTCTCGTCGTCCCCTGCGCTCTTCCGTATCGCCCGCAGGCCGTCAGGGGCGGCCGATGCCTTCCCACAAGTCGAGGACCTGCTGGTAGTGGGCGGTGCCCTCGAAGGGAGAGTTGCCGACGGTTTCCGAGGTCGGCTGGTCTGCGACGGCGGGCCACAGGCGGGAGTGCTCGCCGGTGGCGAAGTCGAGGACGATGTCGCGGATACGGGTGTCACGCTCGGCCTGCTCCGCGCTGCGGCCCGGCTTTTCCTGGCCGACCAGGGCGTACATCTCGGTGCCGTGCACGGCGGGCGCGCCCTCGGCGGGGCCGATCACCAGGAGGTGGGCGTTGCCGCCGGCGGCGGCGTGGGCCAGGGCGCCGCGGGCGGCGGGGATCGCGAAGAGGTAGTCCGCCATGACCGCGGCACGGACCTCGGCCGGGGTACGGCCGCCCTGGTCGTAGAAGTCGACGATCTTCTGCGCGCGGGAGCGGGAAATACGCCACCCCGCGACCTCGTCGACGACGCGGTCGACAGTGCCCGGGTCGTAGCGGTCGAGGTCGTTCGCCACCCACCAACCCATGTCGTCACTGGCCATGCTCAGCAGCACGTCCACGTCGTGGTGCGCGCCCGAGGCCAGGACGTCCATGGGATGGGCGTGCACCACGGCGCCGGGCTGCCCGATGTCCAGGACGACGCCGGTGGCCTTGTTGTCCACCCCGCCGCGGACTCCGAGGTCCGTCGGGGCGACCTTGCGCAGGGCGTCCCGCAGGGAGAGCGGGTCGAGGTCGAGCAGCTTCTCAGGGTTGTCCGCCACGCCGAGTTCGGTGACGAACAGGTGCGCGAGTTCCTCGGCCCACCAGGCCGGGATGGAGCGGGCGGGCCCGCCGGAGAACCCGGCCAGGCGACGGTACAGGCCGTCGGCGGAGGAGGCGCCGAGCAGTCCGAAGGTGGAGTAGGCGCCGGCGCTATGGCCGTAGACGGTTACGTTGTCGGGGTCGCCGCCGAAGTGGGCGATGTTCCGCTGGATCCAGGTGAGCGCGGCGATGATGTCCTGGAGGAAGAGGTTGCTGGCCTCGGCGAGCTTTCCGCCGTAGTGCGACAGCGAGAGCGGGCCCAGGGCGCCGAGCCGGTAGTTGACCGACACGCTCACCACCCGCCCCGTCGCAGCGAGACCGGCGGCGTTCGAGGTGATCTGCGTGTTCGCCCCGACCTCGAATCCGCCGCCGTGGATGTATACGGTCACCGGGAGCGCCGCCTCGCCGGCCGGCTCCTCGGGGGCCCACACGTTCAGGTTCAGGCAGTCCTCACCCATCCCGCTGTCCGCTTCGAGCCAGTCGCCGCTGTCGGGCTGGATCGAGACGACGCCCTTGCGGTCGTACGGGAGGCTGGGATCGAAGTCCGCGACCACGGGACGGCGGTACCGCTCGGCGGTGGCGTACGGGATCCCCCACCAGGACCGCACCCCTGGTGCAGTCGGAGCCTTGGGAGTGGAGGCGGTCATGACATGTCCTTCCAGCGCGATGCGGATGCTTCGCGCGGTGAATCGGCGGCTGGTCGCTCGCGGTGACCTCTCCCATCGTTTCCCGGGATATGACAAAACGCCTGGTGTGCAGCGGTCACCTGGTGGTCAACAGGTGAAACTTCCTTGCCTGTCTTTCTCTCGTGGCCCAGGCAGCCGAGGGGAGGTCGAGGGGACTGGGCTCTGCCATCGGCGGGCCCGGAGGAGCTTGGGAAGCCGGCCGAGCAGGCACGGCATGGGGCGGCGGCACTGGTGAGCTGCCGTCGAGGCCGGGCCTCAGCGATACGGCAAACGGCTGATGAGCCGCGCTCTGCCAGCCGGGTTGAAAGCGAGAAGGCGGTGCGCGACCCGGCGTTCGCCACCCACCGCAAGCCGGGCCCCGGCAAGGTGGTCGGCCTGTGGGTGGTCAGAGGTGCGCCAGCCGCCGCGCTCCACTCACGGGTGGGTCGGGGCCTCGCTGGCCGTGAAGGCGGCCGGGGTGAGGCCGGTGCGGTCGCGGAAGAAGCGGCCGAAGTTCGCGGGATCGGTGAAGCCAAGGTGGACCGCCACAGCCCGGGCATCCCACCGCGCACCTCCCAGCAGGCGCCGGGCTTCCAAGAGACGCCGCTCGTCGATGAGTTCACGTACCCCCTTGCCCGTGGCGTCCCGGGCGGTACGACTGAGGGTGCGAACCGAGCAGCCGAGCAACTCGGCATAGTCCGCAGCCTGGTGTAGCTCGCGGAAGTGCAGCTCCAGGGCGTCCAGGAAGCGTCCGTACCTGTCGGCGCGGCCCGTGCCGGCCGTGGCCGTGCCGATGGGGGCGATGCCCGGGGAGTTGGCCAGGCGCAGCAGCAGCGATTCGAGCAGGCTGCGGCGCAGGGCGTGGTGGATGTCGAGGGGGCGGCGCCCCAGTGCGCGGTGTTCGTCCAGGAGTTGGAGTGCCGTCTGCTGGAGCCAGGCGGTGTCGTCGGGGTGCGGGCTCAGCACCGCCGGGGCCTCGTGCGCGGTGAGCGGGGCCAGGAGACGGGCGAGGTCGGGCCGCAGCACGTCCGGTTCGAACAGGATGAAGGTGCCGCGGGCTGCGCCGGGCGGATGCCAGCACTGCGCGTGCCCGGGACGCACCCACAGCCACTGGCCGGGGCCGACAGTCCGCGTGACGTGGTCGACGTCGTGCAGCAGCTCACCTTCGGTGACCGCGATGAGGTAGTGGAAGGTCGCACGGCCCGGACGGGGCGGGTTCCACGGCCAGTCGTCGTGCTGGACGAAGAATTCCTCGACGGTACTCACTTCCAGGCCGTACGGAGTACCGACCGGGGGCTCGAAACCGTACAGCGGAACCGCAGCCGGTCCAGCCTGCCCACTCGGCCCGGAGTGTCGCCGATCGACCATCATATGTCCGCAGCCTACCCCCTTCGCAGTCGGCTTCGACGGAAGGATGGGACCTGCCACCGCGCCCGCGCGGCGCGCCCTCCCCCTCTTCGATGCCACCATCCGACACCGCCCGAGGAGACCCACGGCCTATGAACGGATCGACCCTGCAGAAGACGGCCGCCGACTGCGCAGACGAACTCCCCGGAGCTCAGCTGGAGCACCCCTTCGGCCCTGACTGGGAGGTCTACAAGGTGCGCGGCAAGGTGTTCATGCTGATGACCGAGGTTCCGGGGCGGCCCGTCGTGATCCTCAAGGCGGACCCGGGCGAGGCCCACGCCCTGCGGGAGCAGTACAGCCACATCACCCCCGGCTACCACATGAACAAGAAGCACTGGATCACCCTGGAGGGCGGGGAAGACGTCGACAAGAAGCTGGTCGAGGAACTCGTCACCGACTCCTACCGGCTCGTCGTCGCCCATCTGCCCAAGGCCGAGCAGCCCGTCGACCCGCACACCTACGGCACCGCCACGCGGGCGGCCCGGTGAGCGCGGCCGGTGACCGGCTCCAGAACACCGCCCGCCAGGCGGCCCTGGCCCTCCCCGACGTCAGCCACGGCTACCCCTTCACCCCGGGACTCGACGTGTACAAGGTCGCGGGCAAGGTGTTCCTGATCGTCACCGACGACCCGGACGATCAGATCATCACGGTCAAGTGCGAACCCGAACACGCCCGCACGTACGTGCACGACCACGCCTCGATCACACCGGGCCGCTACCTCGACAAACGGCACTGGATCTCCCTCGGTCCTGGACCCGGCGTCACCGAGCGGCTGGTCACCGACGCGGTCGAGGACTCCTACGACCTGGCCGTCGAGCGGCTGCCGCGGCGCGACCGCCCCAGCGCCCGATGAGTTCCGCGAACTTCCCCACGATCGGCTGAGCCGCAGCCTGTCAGTGTCCCGTGCAAAGCTCGTCATGTCCGCACACGTCCGCCGGCGACCCGAGAGACCGATGGAACCGACCCTGCCGTTCTTCGGTGAGGAGCCCGCTCGGCCCCTCGCCGACCGCCTGCGCCCCACCCGGCTGGACGAGGTCGTCGGGCAGGACCAGCTCCTGGCCCCGGACGCCCCGCTGGGCCGCATGGTCGCCCAGCAGCGCCTCAGCTCCGCCGTCCTGTGGGGCCCGCCCGGCGTCGGGAAGACCACCATCGCCCGGCTCCTCGCAGACGCCGCCGACCTGGCCTTCGAACCGGTGTCGGCCACCTTCTCCGGCGTGGCCGACCTGCGCAAGGTCTTCGCCGCCGCCCGCAGCCGGCGCACAATCGGCCAGGGCACCCTGCTGTTCGTCGACGAGATCCACCGCTTCAACCGTGCCCAGCAGGACAGCTTCCTGCCCTACGTCGAAGACGGCACTGTCACCCTGATCGGCGCCACCACGGAGAACCCGAGCTTCGAACTCAACGGCGCCCTCCTCTCCCGCACCCAGGTCCTCGTCCTCAAACGCCTCGACGAAACCGCCCTGTCCACGCTCCTCGCCCGCGCCGAGCAGCTCACCGGCCACCGTCTGCCCCTGGACGACGACGCCCGCCGCGCCCTGATCGCCATGGCCGACGGCGACGGCCGCTACCTCCTCAACATGGCCGAACAGCTCCAGGCCCTCCCCGATACCGGGACTCCCCTGGACACCGCCGGGCTCGCCCATCACATCCAGCAGCGGGCCCCGCTGTACGACAAGGCGCAGGAGGGCCACTACAACCTGATCTCCGCGCTGCACAAGTCGATGCGCGGCTCCGACCCGGACGCGGCCCTGTACTGGCTCGCCCGCATGCTCGACGGCGGCGAGGACCCGCTGTTCGTCGCCCGCCGCCTGGTCCGCTTCGCGAACGAGGACATCGGCATGGCCGCCCCGCACGCCGTCCAGCAGGCCCTCGCCGCCTGGGACGTGTACGAGCGGCTCGGCTCCCCCGAGGGCGAGTTGGCGATCGCCCAGGCCGTCGTCTACCTCGCCACCGCCCCCAAGTCCATCGCCGTCTACCGCGGCTTCAACGCCGCACACCGATCGGCCCGGCAGACCGGCTCGCTCATGCCGCCCGCCCACATCCTCAACGCCCCGACCCGATTGATGAAGAACCTCGGCTACGGCAAGGACTACCAGTACGACCCGGACACAGCCGACGGCTTCTCAGGTGACAACTACTTCCCCGACGGCATGGACCGCGAGACGTACTACCAGCCCACCGACAACGGCCACGAAGCCCAGATCAGCGAACGCCTGCGCCACTGGGCCAATCTGCGTGCCCGCCGACAACGCGGCTGACGCGGACACGTGGGTAGGGCTCAGAGTCAGCACACGGTGTCGAGCACCGTACGTAGCAGCAACCTTGCGGGCGAATACTGCAACTCTCGAATACCGACACTCCACCAGTGCGGCTACATCGAAGGATGCAGTGCCGATTCGTCACCGCCGACGACGATCCGGGCCGCTGCCGCCGGGAGCCTGGAACGGTGACCGAGAGGAGCGAACCATGATCGTCACACTCATCATCGTCTGCGAAGTCGCCTTCTGGGCGCTGCTTGCCGCGGGCCTGACCGCGCGCTATCTGCTCAAGATGCCGAGGACCGGCCTCGCCCTGCTGCTGTGCGAGCCGCTCCTCGAAGTCCTGCTGTTCACCGTCACCGCCATCGACCTCAAGAACGGCGCGGAACCCGACTGGAAGCACGGTCTCGCCGCCGTCTACATCGGCTTCACCGTGGGCCTGGGCCACTCCATGATCAAGTGGGCCGACGCCCATTTCGCCCACCGCTTCGCGGGCGGCCCGCCACCGGTGAAGCCACCGAAGTACGGTTTCGCCCGCGCGGTGCACGAGTGGAAGGTCGCGGGCCGGTGGATTCTCGCGGCGGTCGTCGCCCTGGCGCTGCTCCAGGCCGCGATCTGGTACGTGGGCTCCGGCGGCGAGACCGAGTCGCTGCGCGACTGGCAGTCGAAGATGCTGTTCGTGATCGGCATCAACCTGCTCATCCCGCTCGGCTACACGGTGTTCCCGAAGAAGGCCCCGTACGGATACGCGGAAAAGGCCCCGTACGCGGAGAAGTCAGCGCTCCCCACCCGGGACCCAGAGCACGTCTCCGACGTCTTTGTTGGCGGAACGCGCAAGGATGAACAGTAGGTCGGAGAGCCGGTTCAGGTAGGTCGCCGTGAGCGGGTTCATCACCTCACCATGCGCCTCCAGCGCCGCCCACGTAGACCGCTCCGCCCGCCGTACGACCGTGCACGCCTGGTGCAGCAGTGCCGCACCGGGCGTGCCGCCGGGCAGGATGAACGAGCGGAGTTTCTCCAACTCGGCGAGGAACCGGTCGCAGTCCGCCTCCAGCTTGTCGATGTAGAACTGCTCGACGCGCAGGGGCGGGAACTCCGGGTTCTCGACGACCGGCGTGGACAGATCGGCCCCGACGTCGAAGAGATCGTTCTGCACGCGGGTGAGGACCTTCACAAGCTCCTCGTCCAGCCCCCCGAGAGCGATCGCCGTACCGATCACCGCGTTCGCCTCGTTGGCGTCGGCGTACGCCGCGATCCGCAGATCGGTCTTGGCGACCCGGCTCATGTCGCCGAGGGCGGTGGTGCCCTGGTCGCCGGTCCTGGTGTAGATGCGCGTCAGATTGACCATGCGACCAGCGTAGTTACGCTCCGGCCGTCCGGAACACTCGTGTGCCCACTGTCACGGCCAGCGCCGTGAAGGCGAGGGCGACCAGGGTGCCGTACAGCATGTGCGTGGTGGCGTACGAGCCGACGTACGCGTCCCGCACCGCGTCCACCAGATAGCGGAACGGCATGAAGTGGGACAGGACGTCCAGCCAGGCCGGGCCCAGGGTTATCGGGAGCATCAGGCCCGACAGGAGCATCGACGGCATGGTCAGCGCGTTGACCGCCGGGCCGAAGGTCTGCGGTGTGCTGAGCTTCATGGCCAGCGCGTACGACAGTGAGCCGAGCGAAACGGTCAGCAGGGCGACGAACGCGAAGCCGATCAGGACGCCGGGCAGCGGTGCCCTGAGGCCCATGGCGAACGCGGCCAGCACCAGCAGTACCGCCTGGAAGACGAAGACGGTGGCGTCCCGCAGGACCCGGCCCAGCAGCAGGGCCAGCCGGCTGACGGGGGTGACGCGCATGCGCTCGACCACTCCCTGGCCCTTCTCCATGATGATCGTGAAGCCCGCGAACGACGCCCCGAACAGACCGAGTTGGAGCAGCAGCCCGGGGACGAGGACCTGCCAGGAGCTGCCCTGCCCGCCCAGCGGCAGATCGGTCAGCAGCGGACCGAAGAACAGCAGGTAGAGCAGCGGCATCAGCACGCCGAAGAGCAGTGCGAAGCGGGAGCGGAGGGACTGGCGCAGGTAGCGGCCGTAGATGAGTGCGGTGTCGTGCAGCAGCATGGGTTTCCTAGACGGCTACGGGGGTGGCGTCGACCGGTGCGGGGCCCCGGCCGGTGATGGCGAGGAACGTGTCCTGGAGCGAGGCGTCGACCGAGCCGCCGTACCGCAGCTTCAGCGCGCTCGGCGTGCCCTCGGCCACGACTTCGCCCTTGTCGACGATGACCAGGCGGTCGGAGAGCGCGTCGGCCTCGTCGAGGTAGTGGGTGGTCAGGAACACGGTCGTGCCGTGCTCGTCGCGCAGCCGGCGCACCAGGTTCCACAGGTCGGCGCGGCTGCCGGGGTCGAGGCCGGTCGTCGGCTCGTCGAGGAACAGCACCTTCGGGCGGTGGGTGAGCGCCATCGCGATGTCCAGGCGACGCCGCTGGCCGCCGGAGAGGGCGGCGCACTTGCGGTCGAGCAGCTCGGTCAGGTCCAGATCGCGGGCCAGCTCCTCGGCTGTCTCCGTCGCCTGAGCCTTCGTCAGCCGGTACAGGCGGCCCTGGGTGACCAGCTCCTCCCGCACGGTGATCTGTGGATCGACCCCGCCGGACTGCGCGACGTAACCGCACGCCCGCCGCACCCCGGCCGGGTCCGTCGCCAGATCGCAGCCCGCGACCGTGGCCGCGCCCCCGGTGGACGCGAGCAGCGTGGTGAGCATCCGGAGTGTGGTCGTCTTGCCGGCGCCGTTGGGGCCGAGGAAGCCGACGATCTCGCCCGGCTGGACGGTGAGGTCCACGCCCCGCACCGCCTCCACCGGGCCCTGTTTCGTCTGGAAGGTCCGGGCCAGCCCGGCCGTGCTGATGATTGCCATGCGCCCAAGAAAAACAGAGTCGATGAAATTTTGCAACGACCCCAAAATTTAATCGACTACAGCGAAGCTACGATGGAGGTATGGCAGAGGGGCTCAGGGAGCGGAAGAAGCGGCAGACCCGGCAGCACATCTCGGACATCGCCACCAGGCTGTTCGTGGAGCGGGGCTTCGTGACGGTGACCATCGCCGAAGTCGCCGACGCCGCCGACGTCTCCGTCAACACCGTGTACAACTACTTCCCGGCCAAAGAGGATCTCTTCCTCGACCGCAGCAAGGGCATCGTCGACCGGCTCTCGCGGTACGTACGGGCCCGGCGCAAGGGCGAGTCGGCCGCCGCCGCCGTACTGCGCGAACTGCGCGAGGAGGTCGAGACCGTCTCGCCCAAGGTGGGCCTCATGGAGGGCTACGGCGACTTCCTTCGCGTCATCCACGAGGCGGACACACTCAAGGCCCGGCTGTGGCGCGTTCAGCAGGAGGCGTTGGAACACCTCGAGCAGACCCTCAGGGAGGAGACGGACGCGGCCCCCGACGACCCGCTGCCCACCCTGATGGCAGGACAGATCAGCTGGGTCCAGTCCACCCTCATGGCCATGATCGGCCGCGAGATGGTCGCGGGCCGGAGAGCCGCCGAGGTGTCCCGCGAAGCCCTCGACCTTCTCGACGACATGGAGGACCTTTTGAGCGAGAAGGTCCTCAACTACGCCGTACGAGCGGCGGAATGACCCATGCCGGTGTGATGTCCGTCCTATGAGACGTGACGCGCATTACTTACCGGTCACACAGCCCTTCACGAGCGCTAAGGTCCGCCGGAGAGGCAGATATAAGCAGCGTGTTAAGCGGGTTAGGGGAGTCGGACTGTGGCACGGAAGCTTGCCGTCATCGGGGCCGGACTCATGGGTTCCGGTATTGCCCAGGTGTCCGCACAGGCCGGCTGGGATGTCGTCCTGAGGGATGTCACCGATGAGGCGCTGACCCGTGGCACCGACGGCATCAAGGCCTCGTACGAGAAGTTCGTGAGCAAGGGGAAGCTGGACGCCGGTGCGGCCGAAGAGGCCTTGGGGCGCATCACCGCGACCACCGACCTCGACGCGGTCGCCGACGCCGACATCGTCGTCGAAGCCGTCTTCGAGAAGCTGGAAGTCAAGCACGAGATCTTCCGTGCGCTCGACAAGCTGGTGAGGGACGAGGCCGTACTCGCGTCCAACACCTCCGCCATCCCGATCACCAAGATCGCGGCGGCCACCGAGCGCCCGGAGCGGGTCGTCGGCGTCCACTTCTTCTCGCCGGTCCCGATGATGCAGCTGTGCGAACTGGTGCGCGGCTACAAGACGAGCGACGAAACACTCGCCGCCGCACGGGAGTTCGCCGAGTCCGTCGGCAAGACCTGCATCGTCGTCAACCGCGACGTGGCCGGCTTCGTCACGACGCGGCTCATCTCGGCGCTCGTCGTCGAGGCGGCGAAGCTGTACGAGTCGGGCGTGGCCAGCGCCGAGGACATCGACGTCGCCTGCAAGCTGGGCTTCGGCCATGCGATGGGGCCGCTGGCCACCGCCGACCTGACGGGCGTGGACATCCTGCTGCACGCGACGAGCAACATCTACACGGAGACCCAGGACGAGAAGTTCGCCCCTCCGGAACTGATGCGCCGGATGGTCGACGCCGGCGATATCGGACGCAAGAGCGGGCAGGGTTTTTACCCCTACTGACCTTCTGTCGTCCCTTACAGTGATCACCCTTCGGGGTGGTTTCGGTATCGGTTCGCTTACAGACGGCAACTTCTGCCCCGGTACAACAGTCAGTCCTGGCACAAACACAGGACACGGAAGAGCACGAAAGACGCTGAACACCAAACGCACTCTCGGGGAGCGCATATGCACATCAAGGGCGACCACGCCGAGCTGGTCGTCGGGGGCCGCCTCGACGTCGTCAGCGCGGCGGACGCCCGTACGGTCCTGCACTCGGCCGTCGACGACGGAGCCGGCGACCTGGTGCTCGACCTGTCAGAGCTGGACTCCTGGGACGCCACCGGACTCGGTGTCATCATGGGGGCCCACCGGCGGGCGGGGCGGTGCGGCCGGAGGCTTGTGCTGCGCGGCGTTCCGCCGCAGATGCAACGCTTGTTGGTGGCGACCCGGCTGCACCGGATCCTGGCGGTCGAGGGCGGCATCGGAGTCGAGTCGCTGCCCCGGGTGTGAGAGCCGGACCGCCGCCTCCAGAAGGAACGTACCGCCGCTTACTCGAACCAGCTTTCTCAAGGAAACGGACCGCCGTCTCCTGCATGAAAAGCTCAGGACGCACAATCCTCATGAAGCTGTGACGTCTCGGACGACGCCGTACCCCGTCTGTTCGTAGATACTGTGTGAAGGTTTAGGGTTCGGCTGCTCGCTACCCTCACCAACCCGTGAGCGGGCACCGGACCAGAAGCGACAGCGCAGTGTGCAGCAGGCCGGGGGGCTCGGCACACAACGCTTTTGGGGGGCTTGGACCTATGGACCCGACGAACAACCGAGGACCCGAAGAGCTCGGCCGTGACGGTGGGGGCACCTCCCACTCGAGCGAATTCGAGAGTGGGGGAGGCCGTACGCCTCGACAGCGACCGCCGCGCGATCCGCTCACGCAGGCGCTCGCACCGGGAAGCGGCCAGGGCACACCGGCGCTGGCGCGCACCGTTCAGCTGGTGTCCGGTGACTTCCTGCTCACCGTCAACCCCGTCGACGGCAGCGAGATAGAGCTCTGCCCGCCGGGCGAGCGGCCGGGCCGACCGGTCAAGTTCACGCCCGCCGAGCGCGCCGAGCTGGCGCGCGCCGCGCAGCCGCCCGTACCACCGGGGCATGTGCAACCCAGGCTGCCGCTCCTGGAGCGCCAGGAGGAGCGTGAGCGGCTCGTACGCCTGCTTGCGCGCGGGCGTTCCGTACGGCTCACCGGGCCGTCGGGATCGGGCCGTACGGCGCTCCTGGACGCCGTCGCCGACGACTGTGCGGACCTCGCGCCCGACGGCGTCGTACGCCTCAGCGGCTACCGCCGCACGGTGAGCGATCTGCTGCACGACCTCTTCGCGGCCGTCTACAGCGCGCCGCTGTACCGGCCGGAACCGGACGAACTGCTCGCGCTCGTCCGTGAGATCGGCGCGGTCGTCGTCCTCGACGACATCGAGTTCGGCGGCAGCGCGCTCGACGAGCTGCTCGACGCGACACCCGAGTGCGCCTTCCTGATCGCGGCGACGCCCGAGGTCGCCGCGCCGTCCGCCGACTCCCTCCTCGAAGAGGTGTTCCTCGGTGGCCTCGGTCGGGCCGGCGGGCTCGAACTGCTCGAGCGTGCCGTGGGCCGCGTACTGACCGAGGACGAGGCGAACTGGGCGGGCGACCTCTGGTTCGAGTCCGAGGGACGGCCGCTGCGCTTCGTGCAGGCCGGTGCGCTGCTGCGGCAGCGCGACCAGCTGCGTGCCGATCCGAACGCCTTCGACGAGTTCGGCTACTACGAGGACGCGCCCGTGGACGCGCCCTTCGACGCCGAGGACATCCAGGACGTACCGCTGCCCTCGCTCGCCGACGGTGCCGCGCCCGCCGCGCTGCTCGCCTCCCGGCTCAGCGAATCAGCGCGCGCCACGCTGCGGTTCGCCGTCGCGCTGGGCGGCGAGGTGCCGCACCAGGCGCATCTGCCCGCCCTCGTCGGGGACACGCACGCGGACGCCGCGCTCGCGGAGCTGGTCGGCTGCGCGCTCGTCACGCCGGTCGGCTCGCACTACCGGCTCGCGGCGGGCGTACACACCCAGCTGGTCACCGTCGGGTACGCGTCCGACGCGGAGGAGAGGGCGAACACCGCCGCCCAGCACTACGCCTGGTGGGCCGGGCATCCCTCGGTCACCCCGGAGCGGGTCGCCGCCGAGGCGGACGCCGTGCTCGCGGCGCTCACCGCGCTGGTGTCGGTCGCCCTGCCGCCGGTGGAGGGCGAGGAGGAGAACGCCGCCGTACAGCTGGCGCGCGCGGTCGCGCCCGCGTTCGCCGCGAGCCTGGACTGGGGTTCCTGGGAGCGCACGCTGCGGGCGGGCGCCGAGGTGGCCCGGGTCGCCGGTGAGGTCTCCGAAGAGGCCTACTTCCACCATGAGCTGGGGATACTGGCGCTCTGCGGCGGACAGTACGACCGGGCCCGCGCCGAGCTGGAATCCTCCGTCGGGCTGCGCGGCGCCGTCGCCGACAAGCGCGGTGCCGTCGCAGGCCGCCGCGCCCTCGCGCTGGTCGACGACCGTACGGGTGCCACTCCGGCGGCAGGGTTCGGGTCGATGGCGGGCGAGGAGGTGCCCGACGCCCGGTACGAGGAGTCGGCGTCGCCCCCCGGTGGCGTACCGGCCACATTCGCGTCGGTGGCGCCGCCCACACCCCAGCTCGCGACGGTGGTCACGCGTCGGACCGGACCTCCGGCGTCGCACCGGACCAGCGGCGTCAAGCGGCTGGTGCAGGGCACCCGGCGCAATCTGGTGGCCGCGAGCGCGGGCGCGCTCCTCGTCGCCGTGCTCGGCACGGTGGTGACGCTCGGCGCGACCTCGAACCCCGACGACAACACCCCCTCGGAGCGGGTCGGCGTCAACCCGTCGGCCGGTCCGGGTGAGAACGGCGGCGGGCTCGGCGCGGACCAGCCGGTGAGGGACGACGACAGCAACTCGGACTCCACGAGCCGTCCGGCGCCCCCGGACCCGGGCGAGGACGGCATCGTGGGGACCGCGGACGATCCGACGCCGACTCCGAGCAAGAAGCCGTCGGAAGACGATCCGACCGGGACGAAGGACCCGGACGACCCGACCAAGTCCCCGACGAAGCCGCCCACGACCAAGCCGCCGACCGACGACCCGACCCGTCCGCCCACGGACGATCCGACGGACCCGCCGACCGACGATCCGACCGATCCGAGCGATCCGCCCACGGTCGATCCGCCGGACCCGCCGACCGACGACCCGGTCGATCCGCCGACCGACGACCCGCCGGACCCGCCCACGCCGCCGGACAACTCGGCCAGCGGCCCGGCGCCGGAGCTGCCCAGCACACCGGTGTCCACCCCGCCCGAGGAGACCACCGGCTCCGCGAGCGCTCCGGCGGACGGCGACGAGCCGACGCTGATATGACGGTGGTGACCTGACGGCGGTGAGTCGGCGGCGGTGATCTGAACAGCCGCGTACGACACGGCAGTTGTACGTCACGGCAGAGGGCCGGGTCCGCTTGATGCGGACCCGGCCCTCTGCCGTCGTAACCCTCAGAACGTCCCGGCTGTCAGAACAACCGCAGCTTGTCGTCCTCGATGCCCCGCAGCGCGTCGTAGTCGAGGACCGTGCAGCCGATGCCGCGGTCGGTCGCGAGGACGCGGGCCTGCGGCTTGATCTCCTGGGCCGCGAAGATGCCGCGTACCGGCGCGAGATGCGGGTCGCGGTTCAACAGCTCCAGATAGCGCGTGAGTTGCTCCACGCCGTCGATCTCGCCGCGTCGCTTGATCTCCACGGCGACGGTCTGTCCCTCGGCGTCCCGGCACAGGATGTCGACCGGGCCGATGGCCGTCATGTACTCGCGGCGGATCAGTGAATAGCCCTCGCCGAGGGTCTCGATGCGGTCGGCGAGCAGTTCCTGGAGGTGCGCTTCCACGCCATCCTTGATCAGGCCCGGGTCCACGCCGAGTTCGTGCGAGGAGTCGTGGAGGACCTCCTCCATCGTGATGATGAGCTTCTCGCCCGCCTTGTTGGTGACGGTCCAGACGTCCTTCTCGTCCCCGGCCCCCTCTTTCAACGTGCAGGGCGGAGACATCCAGTTGAGGGGCTTGTAGGCCCGGTCGTCCGCATGAATCGAGACGCTTCCGTCCGCCTTCACCAGGATCAGGCGGGGTGCCGACGGGAGGTGGGCGGTGAGCCGGCCGGCGTAGTCGACGGAGCAGCGGGCAATGACGAGACGCATGGTCGGCAACGCTACTCGACGGGCGGTGGTGGACGCGATTCGCCCATCGTCAACGTCTCTTGCCTGTGGCACATGCTGTTCGAAAGTGGCCGATTGTGTGCACATTGGTGCCCTGCTGTGTTCCGCATGTCCTGGTGCGATCAAGAACAGTTGCCTACCGTATGAACGGGAGGTCGTGGCGCGAGTACGCAGCGTGTCCGTTGTCGGCGTGTCCGTTCTCGCGGTCTCCCACCCTGTCCGTCAACCCCCTCTGTCGGGAGGGGGTGCGAGAGGAGAACCCATGTCGCTGGACGTCTCACCGGCCCTACTCGAACAGGCCGAGCGAGGCGAGGTCGACGAAGCGGAATTCGTCGACTGCGTCCGGACTTCCCTGCCTTACGCATGGGAGATGATCAGCTCCCTGGTGGCCCAACTGAAGGTGGACGGCGGAAACTTCGCCGACAACCAGACGCCGCCGCCGGACGAGCAGGCACGGGGCCAGTTGCTGCGAGCGCTCGCGAGTGACGCGATACGCGGCGCGCTGCAGCGGCACTTCGGAGTGCGGCTGGCCTTCCAGAACTGCCATCGGGTGGCGGTGTTCCCGCTGGACGAGTCGGTTGATCACACGCTGGCCCGCTTCACCTCGGTGCGCAGTCAACTGCTGAACCAGTCACCGGAGTTCCGGGACTGCTGAGGCAGCGATGCCGCAGGCTTGCCGCCCCGTACGCGGGAGGTGCATTTTTGCACGGGGCGGCAAGCTCCCCGCGGGGCGGGCGCGTTGAGCGCCGACGCCGCCGCCGACCCGGGCATACCAGCAACCCCCGCTCACCGCAGCCGTGGCAACACCTCCGCCCCCAGCCGCCGTACGTTCTCCTCCGTCGCCGCCAGGTCACCCGAGCCCTCCACCAGGAGCGCGAAGCGGGTGATGCCCGTACGCTCCGAGGTCGCCGCCAGTCGGTCGGCGCACAGCTGGGGCGTGCCCACCGGGTGCAGACCGCAGAGCAGTTCGGTGTACGCCAGCGGGTCCCGCATCGCGCGGGCGCGGCCGTCCACCGTCACATGGGCCTCAAGGCCCTGCTTCAGCCAGCCCGGCATCGCCTTGACGAGCGTCTCGACCGCGTCGGTGCGGCGGTCCGCGATCTGCGCGAGGCCGGCCGAGACATGGGCCGCGCTCGCGATCTCCTCGGGGGAGCGGCCCGCGGCCCTGGCGTGCGAACGCCACAGCGCGACCATCTCCGCCTTCTCCTCGTCGCCGACATGCATCCCGAGCAGCATCGGCAGACCGCGCTCGGCGGCCAGCCGGACGCTCGCCGCAGAGGTACAGGCGACGACGACCTCCGGCCCTTCGGCGCCCGTCAGATCCTCCGACGGCCTTGGGACGACGGGGACTTCACGGAAGGCATAGCGCTCGCCCGCACTCGAGACGGACGGTTCGCGCAGCCAGCGCACCAGCAGATCGAGTGATTCCGGGAACCCCTTCTCGTACGCCTCGAGACCCGCTCCGAAGACCTCCAGATCGACCCATGGGCCACCGCGTCCCACGCCGAGCATGAAGCGTCCGCCGGACGTCACATGCAGCAGCGCGGCCTGCTCGCCGAGTGCCACGGGGTGCGCGTTCGGGAGCACGCTGACCGCCGTGCCGACCTTGATGCGGCGGGTGCGGCCGAGCAGCAGCGCGGCGAGCGTGATGGCCGACGGGCATGTCCCGTACGGCACGAAGTGGTGCTCGGCCAGCCAGACCGCGTCGAGCCCCGCCTCCTCGGCGACCTCCGCCGACCGCACCGCGCGGTGCAGTGCCTCCCCCTGGCCCTGTCCCGGAAACTGGGCCGCCAGTACAAAACTTCCTATGCGCATCGCACTCCTGTCCTCCTTGGCGCCGAGGCGGCTCCCCAACCCGCATAACCGTCTGACACGTGCCAAAGACACGGCTTGACGGGGGAATTGGCGGATTGTCTGCAGAATGAGCCGGTCACGCCGGAGTCTGTGGGGGTTGTGAGGTACGTGTACCCACGGCTGCGCCGCGTAGGCTGGATGCGGCCCGTGCTCCCTGTAAAGCCCGTGAGGTGTCCTGTGTCCCCGCGCCGCAATCGTCCCAAGGGCGGCCCCAACGTGTCCGCGGATCAGGGCGACCGGTCCGGCCGCTACGGCGGCTGGCAGACCACGGAGAGCTGGCAGGGCGAGGCATGGAGCGTACGTCATGTGGCGGGCGCGAGTGCCGAGGGCAAGACCTACCGCTGCCCGGGCTGCGAGCAGTTGATCCCCTCGGCGATCCCGCATGTGGTTGCCTGGCCGGAGCACGCGGGCGTGGACGACCGCCGCCACTGGCACAAGGCCTGCTGGAACGCGAAGGACCGCCGCACCACTCGGGTGCAGCGGCCCCGCAACGCGCCACGTTTCTAAGGCCCCTTGGGCCTCTTGCGCCTCTTGCCGATACGGCTCACACGTCTACGGCTCACACGTCGCGCTTCTCCAGCAGGAAGTACGCGCCGACGAACGTGACGGCCGTCATGCCCAGCATGATCCACAGCGGGTCCCAGCCGGACGGGCCCGAGGAGCTGAGCTCCGAGCCGTAGAACACGCTGAGCTGGCTCGGGATCGAGTACTCGAGCAGGAACTGCTGCACGTCCTTCAGGGACTCCGCGAACATGAACATCGCGATGACCAGCGGGGCGAGGAAGACGCCGATCATGATGGTGATCGCGCCCGCCGAGTGCCGGATGAGCGAGCCTATGAGCAGCGAGAGCAGGCCGAGCAGCGCGACGTAGAGGCTGACGCCGACCGTGACGCGGAGCCACTCCCCACCGGTCGGGTCCGCCGCGCCGTTGTCCCCCAGGATCGTCACCTGCGCGAAGCCGACGAGCGCCGTGGCCACCAGGGTGACCGTGAACGCGAGCGCGAAGAACACGATCGCCTTCGCCACCAGCACCCGGCCGCGGCTCGGGCACGCGGTCAGCGTGGTGCGGATCATCCCCGTGCCGTACTCGGAGGAGGTGGTCAGCACGCCGAGCGTGATGAGGCACACGCTGCCGAGCATCGGCCCGATCAGGCCCAGGACCAGGGGCGATTCGCCCTCCATGCCCATGTCGGTGGACGCGGCGATCAGGGCGAGGAGCAGGCCGAACCCGATCATGAGGAACACGAAGACGCCCAGCGTCCACATCGTCGAGCGGACCGACTTGATCTTCGTCCACTCGGAGGCGAGCGCGTGCCCGAGGTGGGTGCGCACGATCGGGATGGGCGAGGTGTACGAAGGGCCGGGCGCCGCCTGCCAGTTGGGCGCGGCCTGCTGCTGCATCTGCTGCTGCATGGAGGGCTGGGGCGTACTCATCGGGCGTCCTCGGGCTTGGTCAGGTCAGGAGCGGCGTGCTGCGCGGGAGCGGCCTGGGCGTACGGGTTGGGCTCGCCGGGGCCGCCGGGCGCGGCCGGTGCCCCGTACGGGCCCGCGGGCTGTCCCTGCGGCATCGCGAACGGCTGACCGCCCTGCTGGGGCGGCGGCGGGGCGTACCAGCCCGGCTGGCCCTGCCCGGGCACCGGCACCTGCACCGGCGGCATGGCACCCGGCGGCAGCTCCTGCTGGAGGCCCGCACGCTGGTCGCTGGTCGAGCGGTAGTCGACGGCGCCCTGCGTCATCCGCATGTACGCCTCCTCCAGCGAGGCCTGGTGCGGCGACAGCTCCCACAGGCGTACGTCGGCCTCGTGCGCGAGGTCGCTGATGCGGGGCAGCGGCAGGCCCATGACGCGCAGCGCGCCGTCCTGCTCGGGCAGCACCTGGCCGCCCGCCTCGGTCAGCGCGGACGTCAGCTTCTCGCGCTGCTGCGGCTCACTGTCGGGCGTCCGTACGCGCGCGAAGTCCGCGGAGTTGGCGGAGATGAAGTCCCTGATGTTCATGTCGGCGAGCAACTGCCCGCGCCCGATCACGATGAGGTGGTCGGCGGTCACCGCCATCTCGCTCATGAGGTGGGACGACACGAAGACCGTACGGCCTTCCGCCGCAAGGGCCTTCATGAGGTTGCGCACCCACAGGATGCCCTCGGGGTCGAGGCCGTTGATGGGCTCGTCGAAGAGCAGCACCTGAGGGTCGCCGAGCAGCGCGGCGGCGATGCCGAGGCGCTGGCCCATGCCGAGCGAGAAGCCCTTGGACCGCTTCTTCGCCACCTCCTGGAGGCCCACGACACCGAGCACCTCGTCCACGCGGCGGGCCGGGATGCCCGACAGCTGCGCCAGGGACAGCAGGTGGTTGCGCGCGTGCCGGCCGCCGTGCACGGCCTTGGCGTCGAGCAGCGCGCCGACTTGGCGGGGGGCGTTGGGCAGCCTCCGATAGGGATGGCCGCCGATCGTCACCTGCCCCGCGGTGGGGTTGTCCAGGCCGAGGATCATCCGCATCGTCGTCGACTTGCCCGAGCCGTTGGGCCCGAGGAAGCCGGTGACGGCACCTGGCCTCACCTGGAAGGAAAGGTTGTACACGGCCGTCTTGGCGCCATAGCGCTTCGTCAGGCCGACTGCCTCGATCATTCTCCGCACCCATCGACAGGTTCAGGACGTCAGGTTCAGGACGTCGGGGCGCACGCCCCCCGTAAGGGCTTTGAACAGAGTGGGCGCCCGGCTCGCGGCGTCTGGCACGCACGCTCGCCGCGTTGCCGAAAGGCCCTAGTAGCTCCGCTACGAGGACCTTCCGGCGCCTTGCGATCGCACGCACCAGACGCCGCGAGCTGATCGGACTCCCACTCTGTTCGAAGCCCTAAGGGTTAGGAGGATAACGGGGAGCTGACGGTTCCCATCAAGTGTGAGCAAAACCCGCTGCTCAAGCGGGCGCCTTCCCAAGGCCTACGCATCGCGCTTTTTGATCACGGCGTACGCGCCCAGGAGTGCGGCGACGACCCAGAGCACCATGATGCCAAGGCCGCCCCAGGGCCCGTACGGAGTGTCGTCGTCAACCGGCGGAACCACCTGCATGATCTTGTTGCCGGCCTGGTCGGGGAGGAACCGGCCGATCCTCTCGGTCGCCGAGACGGCGGCCAGGATCCCGGAGATCAGGAAGAAGAACGGCATCAGGATGCCGAGCGACAGCATCGGGCCGCGCAGCATCGTCGCGACGGCCATCGAGAACACGGCGATGAGCGTCATATAGAGGCCGCCGCCGATGACCGCGCGCAGCACGCCCTCGTCGCCGATCGACGCATTGTGCTCGCCGAGCGTGGCCTGCCCGACGAAGAAGGCGAGGAAGCTGGTGGCGAGGCCGACGGCGAACGCGAGCCCGGTCGCCACCGCGATCTTGCCGAACAGGAAGGTGCCGCGCTGCGGGACGGCCGCGAGCGAGGTGCGGATCATGCCGGTGCTGTACTCGTTCGAGACGACGAGCACGCCGAACACGATCATCGCCAGCTGGCCCAGGCTCATGCCCGCGAAGCTGGTGTAGGTCGGGTCGAAGGAGAGCTGGTCCCGCGTGCTCATGGAGTCCCACTCGTTCCTGGACAGCAGCGAGATCAGCATGCCGAGGGCGACGGTGACGACGGCGGCGAGACTCAGTGTCCACACTGTGGACGCCACGGAGCGGATCTTGGTCCACTCGGACCGGACGACCTGGGTCGTGGCCATGCTTCAGCCCTTCTTCCAGCCGGTGTGCGGCGTGCCGCCCTGCGCGTGGTACTCCACCGACCCGGCCGTCAACCGCATGAACGCCTCCTCCAGGGACGCCTGTTGAGGGCTCAGCTCATGCAGCACGATCCGGTGCTCGGCGGCCAGCTCACCGATGCGCTCCGCTTTGCCGCCGCCCACCTCCAGAGTTCCGCCGCCCGCCCGGAAGGCCTTGATCCCGGCCTCGTCGAGCACGTCGAGCAGCCGTTCCTGTTGTGGGGTGCGGATACGGACGTACGAGTGCGAGTTGTGCTGGATGAAGTCGGCCATGGAGGTGTCGGCGAGCAGCCGGCCCTGGCCGATGACGACGAGATGGTCGGCGGTCAGCGCCATCTCGCTCATCAGGTGGGAGGAGACGAAGACCGTACGGCCCTGTGCGGCAAGGGATTTCATCAGGTTCCGGATCCAGTGGATGCCCTCGGGATCGAGCCCGTTGACCGGCTCGTCGAACATCAGGATCCGCGGATCGCCGAGCAGTGCCCCCGCGATACCGAGCCGCTGCCCCATCCCGAGCGAGAACCCCTTCGCCTTCCTGCGGGCCACCGCAGTCAGGCCCACCGCGTGCAGGACCTCGTGCACCCGGCTCTTGGGGATGCCGTTGCTCTGCGCGAGGCACAGCAGATGATGGAAGGCGCTGCGCCCGCCGTGCACGCCCTTGGCGTCGAGAAGGGCGCCGATGTACTTCAGCGGATCCCGCAGGCTCTCGTAACGCCGCCCGTCGATCCGTACGTCCCCCGCGGTCGGCCGGTCGAGCCCGAGCATCATCCGCATCGTCGTGGACTTCCCGGCCCCGTTGGGCCCCAGAAACCCCGTGACGATCCCGGGCCGCACCCTGAACGTCAGCCGATCCACGGCCAACTTCGCGCCGTACCGCTTGGTCAGCCCTTCGACTTCGATCATGCGGCAACGCTAAAACGGGACAAAGCCCCCTGCCACTTCAGTGGCAGAGGGCTTTGACTCTGGGGGGTGCGGCCCCGTGAACCGTACTTACCGAGACTGCTGAGCCGGAACTCCACGCGAGATCGGCTCGTCCTGCTCCGGCGAGCCCGCGGCAGCGACTGCGGCGCCCGTGAGCGTCGCCAGCATCTCGCGAACGTTCGTCAGCTGAGCGTTGATCGAGTCGCGGCGGTTCGTCAGAGCCGCAAGCTCGCGCTCGGATTCCGAACGGATCCGGTCCGCCTTGGCGTTCGCGTCCGCCACGATGTCCTCGGCCTGGCGCTGAGCCGTCTCGACCGTCTGGCGGGCCCGGCGCTCCGCGTCCGTACGCAGCTTCTCCGCCTCCAGGCGCAGCTGCTCCGCGCGGTGCTCGATCTCCGCGAGGCGCTTCTCGGCCTTGGCCTGACGCGAGGCCAGGTCGCGCTCGGACTGCTCGCGGCGCTTGGCGAGGTTCGTCTCGAAGTCGGCGGCGGCCTGCGCGGCCTTGGCGCGGGTCTCCTCGAAGAGGGCGTCCGCCTCCTCGCGCTTGGACGCCGCGTCCTTCTGCGCGTCGGAACGCAGCTGCGAGGCGTCGCTCTTGGCCTTCTCGACGATCCGGACGCCCTCGTCCTCCGCCTTGGCCTTGCGGTCGGCGGAGAACGCCTCGGCGTCGTTGCGTACCTGCTGGGCGGCGGACTCGGCGAGCTCGCGGTGCTGCTCGGCCGCGCGACGGGCCTCCTCGCGCAGATCCTTCGCCTCTTCCTCGGCGAGGCGGAGGATCTTCTCGACGCGCGCGCCGAGACCCGCGTACGACGGCTCGGCGTCGTTCATCTGGGCCTGGGCGTTCTGCGTCTCGAGGTGGAGTTCCTCGATGCGCTTTTCCAGGGCGGTGATGCGGGCCAGAGCGCTGTCACGGTCGGAGACGAGCTTCGAGATGCGTTCGTCCACCTGAGCGCGGTCGTACCCACGCCGCACAAGCTCGAAGCCGTAGGGGGAAGTGTCGCTCATGGGGTTCCTGTCGAATGAGACCGGTGAGGTGATAGGTGGAATCCTAGGGGTCAAGGCGGCGCGTCATCGAGCAGAAGACAGATTGATATGGAGAATGACGCCCTTTTTGTTGGCTAACGGCCGGAGGGCTTCCAGGACACGGCGCCGAGGGCCCTCGCGTGAGTACGAAACCAGCCGTTCTGGCTAGCTTTCCGAGGACTTGCCACCCGAACGGGTCGCACCGGCCGTCGCACCCGCCTTGACGCCCGAGTCCTTGCCGCTAGCCGGGGCCTCGAAGGACTCCAACGCCTCGAGGACGTCCTGGACACGAGAGATCTCCGCGTTGATGTCCTCACGGCGGCGGACCAGCACCTCCAGCTCGCGCTTGCCCTCCTCGACCATGCGCTTCGCATCGCGCTCGGCGTCGGAGCGGATCTGCTCGGCCTCGGCGATGAGCGCGGACTTCTTCTGCTCGGCCTCCTTCAGGAGCCCCTCGGCCTTGCGCACGGCGGCGATACGGACCTTGCCCGCCTCGGAGTTGGCCTCCGAGACCAGGTCCTTGGCCTTCGCCTCCGACTCCTTCAGCTGCTCCTCGGCGGCCTTCACCAGCGCGTCGCAGCGCTCGCCGGCCGACCTCATCGCCTCGGCGGACTCACGGCGGGCCCGCTCGTGCAGCTCCTCGATCTCGCCGGTGATCCGGTCGCGCAGCTCCTCCGCGCGTTGACGGATCGCCGTGGCGTCCCGGCGGGCGCCGACCAGCAGCTCGTCCGCGTCCGTACGGGCCTGCTCCACATACGAGTTGCCCTCGACGGTCGCCTCGGAGACCAGCCGCTCCGCTTCGTTGCGGGCCGCGCCCACCATCGTGTCGGCCTGCGTCTCGGCGTCCGCCGTCGTCTTCTGCGCGGACCGCCGGGCCTCGGAGGTCAGCTTTTCCGCCTCGGCCGACGACTCCCGGATGAGCTTGTCGGCCTGCTCGGCCGCCTCGGAACGCCGCTTGTTGGCCTCCTTGCGGGCCTCGTCCAGCGTGCGGTCGGCTTCATCGCGGGCATGAGCCATGACCCGATCCGCCTCCGCCTCCGCCTCGGCCTTGAACCGCTGAGCCTCGCTGCGCATCCGCTCGGCGTGCTGCCGCGCGGAGCCGACCGTCTCGGCGGCCTCGGCGCGCAGCCGCTCGGCGTCGCCCGTCGCGTCCGAGATCAGCTTCTCGGCCTTCGCCACGGACTCGGCGCGGACTCGCTCCGCCTCCGCGTTCGTCTCCGAGCTGAGCCGCTCCGCCTCGGAGGTCGCCTCGTTGATGAGGTTGTCCGCCTGCGTCGCCGCGTCCGAGCGGAGCCGGTTCGCGTCCTCCCGGGCCTCCGAGCGGAGCCGGTCGGACTCGCTGATCGCCTCCGAAACCGTGCGCTCCGCAAGGGACTTGGCGGCCTCCGCCTCCTCCCGCGCCTCACGCCTGAGGCGGTTGCCGTCCTCGGCGGCCCGCTCCCGCTCCGCGTAGGCGTCGGCGCGGACCCGGTCCGCCTCCTCCTGCGCCTCCGTGCGCGTACGCTCCGCCACGTGCTCGGCGGCGCTGCGCAGGCCCGCGATCTCGTCCTGCGCCTGCTCGTGCATCCCGGCCACGGAGTCCCGTACCTGCTGCGCGGTCTGCTCGGCGGCCGACACCATCTCCGTGGCGCGCCGGTCGGCGTCCTCGAGCAGCCGCAGAGCCTCGGCCTGGGCCTCCTCCACGCGGTTGCGCGCCGAGGCCAGCAGCTCCTCGCTCTGTATGCGGGCCCGCTCCCGCTCCTGGTCGGCCTCCTCGCGCGCGGTCCCGAGATACTGGTCGGCCTCGCGACGGCGCCGGGCGGCCTCCTCCTGGGCGGCGGCCAGCGTCTCGGCGCCCTCGGCCGCCAGTCGCTCGGCGGCGGTCTGCGCCTCCGCCCGGACCCGGTTGGCCGAGTCCTGGGCCTCCGACTTCATCCGCTCGGCCTCGGTGGCGGCCTCCGAACGCAGTCGTACGGCGATGGCCTCGCCCTCGGCCCGCGAGGCGGAGGCATCGGAGGCGGCCTCGTTGCGCAGCCGCTCGGCCTCCGCCTCGGCCTGCGCCTGGAGCGTACGAACCCGCTCGGCGGACACCGCGCGCAGCCGGTCCGCCTCCTCGACTGCCTCGCGGCGGATCCGCTCCGCCTCCGCGCGGGCGTCGGTCAGGGCCTCCTCGGCGGCGGCCAGGCGCTCCTCGGCCTCCGTGCGCAGCCGGGTCAGTTCCTCGGCTGCCTCGGACTGCCGGGCCGCGACGGCGCGCTCGGCCTCTTCGCGCAGCTCCAGCGCGGCCCGCTCGGCTTCTTCCTTGATGGTCTCGGACAGCTCGACGGCCTCCGCGCGATTGCGCTCGGCCTCGTCGCGGGTGCGCTGCAGGGTCTCCTCGGCCTGGCGGCGCAGCGTCGTGGCGCGCTCGATGGCCTCCGTACGCAGCCGCTGGCTCTCCGTCGTCGCGTTCGAGCGCAGTTCGTCCGCGTCGGCCTTCGCCTTGGCGAGCAGCTCCTCGGCGGTCTTGGCCGCCTCCTCGATCTGCTGGACGGCCTCACGCCGCGCCTCGGATCGGATCCGCTCGCCCTCGCCGACCGCGTCGGCCCGCAGGGCCTCGGCCTCGCCGCGCAGCCGGCGCGCCTCCTCCTGCAGCTCGACCGTCTTGGCGCGGTACTCCTTGGTGTCGTCCTTCGCCGCGCCCTTGAGCTCCTCGGCGATGTCGTGCGCCTCGGCCCGCAGCCGGTCCGCCTCGGCCTCCGCCTCGCGGCGGATCCGCTCGGCCTCCTCGGCTGCCGCCTTGGTGGTCTGCTTGGCGTCCTCCGACGCCTTGTTCAGGACGTCCTCGGCCGTACGCGCGGCCGAGGACAGCTGCGAGGCGGTCTCCTCCGCGGTGGCGCTACGGGCCGTCTCGGCGGCCTCCGCGAGGATCTTCTCCGCTTCCAGGCGGGCGTCGGCGACGACCTGCTCGGCGTCCGCCTTGGTGGTCTCCGCCTCCTTGGTGGCCTCGCCGACCAGCCGGGCGACCTGTTCCTTGGCCGTACGCGTGCGCTGCTCGTTCGCGGACTCGGCGTTGGCCAGGGCCTTGGCCGCGGCCTCCTTCGCCTCCGCGAGGACCTTGTCGGCCTCAGCCTGCGCCTCGCGCAGCTTCGATTCGGCCTCCGCTATCCGCTGCTCGGCGGCCCGGCTCAGCTCGGTGGCCTGACGGCGGGCCGACTCCGACTCGGTCGTCGTGGAGCTGCGCAGCTGCTCGGCGTGGTCGGTGGCCTCCTGCGCCTGGTTGGACGCGGCGTTCAGCAGGCGCTCGGCGTCCGTACGGGCCCGGCGCAGCAGCGCCTCGGCCTCCGCGCGGGCGGCCTCGGCATCGGCCTCCAGGCGCTGCCGGGCCTCGGTGGCGACCCGCTCGGCCTCCGCGCGGGCGGCGGCCAGGGCCTGTTCGGCCTCGGCGCGGGACTCGTCCAGGAGCCGACGGGCCTGCTGCTCACTGCGGGCGCGCAGCTGCTCGGCCCAGGCGACGTTCTCGTTGACGTGCGTCTCGACGGTCTGGCGGCGCTCGGCCAGCTCCTGGTCGAGCTTCTGGCGCCGGGCCACCGCCTCGGAGTGCAGTTCCGCCTGGAGGCGGGCGGCCTGCTCGGCGTGCTCCTGGAGGATCCGCTGGGTCTGCGCGCGGGCCTGGCTCAGCTCCCGCTCCGCGTCCATGCGCAGCTGGTCGGCCTGGATCTGCGCGTTACGCAGCATCTGTTCGGCCTGGTAGCCGATGTCGGCGCTGTCGAAGGCAGGACGGGACGCGAGATTGCGGCGCGCCTCGTGCAGCTTGGCGCGCAACACCTCGACCTGATAGCCGAGGTCCTCGGCGTGCTGGACGGCCTTCTCCCGCTCGGTCTTCAGCCGTTCCATCTCGGCCTCGAACCGAGAGAGGTGGTCGACGTCAGCCGCCGGCTCTCGCTCCTGGCGTTCGTAGCCCCGCACTGCGCGGTCCCATCCGTCCCCTGGTCGCAAGTCTCTCCAAACGAGCACCGTCCATCCGCCGAACGGGGCCCCCGGGGAATGGTGTCAGATCAACGGCGGAGCATGGGCTGCTGCCCCGACGCTCGTCCCCCGAAACCCGGACCCCGGCCCGCAGCCGCCCTCCCGGAGCGACGACCGCCCCCAACCCTACCGGGCCCGATCGGCCCGGAGGTCTGGCCAACCGGCTTTTCCGGCTGGGGGGTCCGGGGTCCGAGGCACAGCGGCCGACGGAAAGTCCCCAGACCATGCAGTACGGACATCAGTGCCCGGTCGACTCAACGCCCGCCGCATCAGTGGACCCGGAGGGCGCGGAGGTGACCAGTTCCGTCAGTACGCCATGGCAGTCCTTGGGGTGCAGGAAGGTGATGCGCGACCCCATCGACCCCCTGCGCGGCTCCTCGTACAGCACGCGTACGCCCTTGTCCTTGATGTCGGCGGCCTCGGAGTCGACGTCCGCCGTGCCGAAGGCGATGTGATGCACGCCCTCGCCGTTCTTGGCCAGCCACTTCGCGACGGTGGAGTCCTCGCGGGTCGGCTCCAGGAGCTGGAGATAGGTGGCGCCGCCGTCGGAGGTCTCGTTGATCTTGAGCATGGCCTCGCGTACGCCCTGCTCTTCGTTGACCTCGGAGTGGAAGACCTCGAAGCCGTACGTGGCACGGTAGAACTCGACGGTCTTGTCCAGGTCGAAACAGGCGATCCCGATGTGGTCGATTCGCGTCAGCATGCTGTTAGTGCAGCGCGCCGCACGCGGTTACGCAACGTGCGCGCGATCACACGCCCTGCCGGATGACGAGTCGGCTACCGCTCAGTACATTTTAGTAAACCCTCGTTCACTCCTCAGCTGTGCAAGCTGGAAGGGGATCGCTCCTCATGTCTGGAACGAACAGCACCACCTCCGTGATCGTCGCGGGTGCTCGCACCCCGATGGGACGGCTGCTCGGCTCCCTGAAGTCGTTCTCGGGAGCCGACCTCGGTGGATTCGCGATCAAGGCCGCCCTGGACCGTGCGGGGATCAGCGGCGACCAGGTGCAGTACGTGATCATGGGCCAGGTTCTGCAGGCCGGGGCGGGACAGATCCCGGCGCGGCAGGCCGCGGTCAAGGCCGGCATCCCGATGAGCGTCCCGGCGCTCACCGTCAACAAGGTCTGTCTCTCGGGCCTGGACGCGATCGCGCTCGCGGACCAGCTCATCCGGGCGGGTGAGTTCGACGTGATCGTGGCCGGCGGCCAGGAGTCCATGACGAACGCGCCGCATCTGCTGCCGAAGTCCCGTGAGGGCTTCAAGTACGGCGCGATCGAGATGCTCGACGCGATGGCGTACGACGGTCTGACGGACGCCTTCGAGAACATCGCCATGGGTGAGTCGACCGAAAAGCACAACACCCGCCTGGGCATCGCCCGTCCGGAGCAGGACGAGATCGCCGCCCTCTCGCACCAGCGGGCCGCCGCCGCCCAGAAGAACGGCGTCTTCGACGCCGAGATCACCCCCGTCGAGATTCCGCAGCGCAAGGGCGACCCCGTCGTCTTCGGCAAGGACGAGGGCATCCGCGGCGAGACGACCGCCGAGTCGCTGGGCAAGCTGCGTCCTGCGTTCACCAAGGACGGGACGATCACGGCCGGTTCGGCCTCGCAGATCTCCGACGGCGCGGCGGCCGTCGTGGTCATGAGCAAGGCCAAGGCGCAGGAGCTGGGCCTTGAGTGGCTCGCGGAGATCGGCGCTCACGGGAACGTGGCCGGTCCCGACAACTCCCTCCAGTCCCAGCCCTCGAACGCCATCCAGCACGCCCTCAAGAAGGAGGGCCTGGAGGTCTCGGACCTCGACCTCATCGAGATCAACGAAGCCTTCGCGGCCGTGGCGGTCCAGTCAATGAAGGACCTCGGGGTGTCCACGGAAAAGGTGAATGTCAACGGTGGCGCGATCGCCCTGGGCCACCCGATCGGCATGTCCGGCGCCCGTCTCGTACTCCACCTCGCCCTGGAGCTGAAGCGGCGGGGCGGCGGCGTGGGCGCGGCGGCGCTGTGCGGCGGTGGTGGTCAGGGTGACGCGCTGATCGTGCGGGTACCCAAGGGCTGAACTGCCTTTTAGTCCCTACTCGGTATGGATCGGATCGGAGCTGTGATGCAGGACGTCCCCACACTGGTGGCCCAGGCCAGAGAAGGCCGGCCGCGGGCCGTGGCCCGGCTGATCTCCCTGGTGGAGGGGGCGTCCGAGCAGCTCCGCGAGGTCATGGCGGCGCTGGCACCGCTCGCAGGGAACGCGTACGTCGTCGGGATCACGGGTTCGCCGGGCGTGGGCAAGTCCACGTCCACGTCCGCGCTCGTGACCGCGTACCGGCGGCAGGGCAAGCGGGTCGCCGTCCTCGCCGTCGACCCGTCCTCGCCGTTCTCCGGCGGCGCGCTGCTCGGCGATCGCGTACGGATGTCGGAGCACGCCTCCGACTCCGGCGTCTACATCCGCTCCATGGCCACCCGCGGCCACCTCGGCGGACTCGCCTGGGCGGCGCCCCAGGCCATCCGCGTACTGGACGCGGCGGGCTGCGACGTGATCCTGGTCGAGACGGTGGGCGTGGGCCAGTCGGAGGTCGAGATCGCCTCGCAGGCGGACACCTCGGTCGTGCTCCTCGCCCCTGGGATGGGCGACGGAATCCAGGCGGCGAAGGCCGGAATCCTGGAGATCGGTGACGTATACGTCGTGAACAAGGCCGACCGCGACGGCGCGGACGCCACGGCCCGCGAACTGAACCACATGCTCGGCCTGGGCGAGTCCCGCGCCCCTGGCGACTGGCGCCCCCCGATCGTCAAAACGGTGGCCGCCCGAGGCGAGGGCATCGACGAGGTCGTAGAGGCCCTGGAAAAGCACCGAGCCTGGATGGAAGAACGGGGCGTCCTCACCGAACGCCGCCTGGCCCGGGCCACCCACGAGGTCGAGACGATCGCGGTCACGACCCTGCGCGAACGCATCGGAGACCTGCACGGGGACCGGCGCCTGAGCACGCTCGCGGAACGGATCGTGGCGGGGGAGCTCGACCCGTACCGGGCGGCGGACGAGCTGGTGGCGGGGCTTACGGAGGGCTGAGCCCCGCTCTGGCCAACTCCCGGAACCCATTGTTACGTTGACCCTGTGTTCCTCCTCTTGGCATAGGGCCCGCCCCGGCCCGCGATCGGCAGCGTACGGACGCAGCCGTCGCGGTGCATAGGCGTCCCCTGTTGCCCGGGCGCCCATCTCGGCGCCCTCTCCTCGAGGAACTTTTCGCATGTCTGCGTCTTCAACGCGGCCTTCTTACGCCGCGGTTCTGCGCATGCCCTACGCCAAGCGCACCTTCACCGCTGCCCTCGTCGGCCGGCTCTCGTACGGGACGGTCTCGCTGGCCGTGATGCTGGCGGTGAGCCGGGCCACCGGGTCGTACGCCGTGGCCGGCACCGTGATGGCGCTCTTCGGCGCCGCGAGCGTCTTTCTGACACCCCTGCGGGCCGCCCTGGTCGACCGGTACGGCCCGCGCCGGGCACTGCTGCCCATGGCGGCGCTGTACGCCGGGCTGCTCGGTGTGCTGGCCGCCGTGAGCTGGCGGCCTGGCGCGCCGACCGTGCTGCTGGGGGCGGTCGCCGTCGCCGCCGGGGCCTGTACGCCGCCGCTCGGGGCGGCCATGCGTGCCGTATGGGGTGAACTCATCGCCGACCGGCGGCTGTTGCAGCGCGCGTACAGCCTGGACGCGGTTGCCGAGGAGCTGATGTTCGTGTCCGGACCGCTGCTCGTGGGGGTGGTGGTGGGCTTCGCACCGCCGGCGGCCGGGGTCGCCCTGAGCGGTGTGCTGGTGGCCCTGGGGACCTTGGGGTTCGTCATGTCACCCGCCGTGCGGGGTCTCGCCGTACGGGCCTCGCGTGCGGGAATGCGGATGCGGGGCCGGCGCGGGCTGGTGCAGCCCGTCGTCGTGGCCGGGGGAGTGGGGCTCGCACTGGGAGCCGTCGACCTCCTGGTGCTGGCCTTCGCCGAGCAGCGGTACCACGGCGACTCCGCTGACGAGACGGTCGCCTGGGTACTCGCCGCCCTGTCGGCGGGCAGTGCGGTGGGCGGACTTCTGAACGGTGCCGTCAACTGGCGTACGTCCGCCCGGGTACGGCTCCCGCTGCTGGCGGTCGGCCTCGCGCTCGCCCTTGCCGCAGCCGGGCTGGCACCGGGCCTCGTGACGCTCTCCGCCGCAGTGGCCGTCGCGGGACTGTTCGTCGCCCCGGCTCTCACCACGTCCTACCTGCTCGCCGACGAGGCCGCGCCGTCCGGCTTCCGTACCCAGGCGGGTGCGTGGGTCAACACGGCGGTGAACGCGGGCTCTTCGGTCGGTGCCGCGGCTGTTGGCCTGCTGGTCGGGCGGCTGCCGCTCGCTCTGTGCTTCGCCGCGTCCGGCGCTGTGGCATTGGTCGCGGCCCTCGCGTCGTGGCATGGCAAAGCCTCCCCGGCGGTGCACACCGAGGAGGCTGTCGAAGCCGTTCGCTGACGTCAGTGCCATCCGTGTCAGCTGACGTCAGTCGTCTGAGCCGTCGTTGTCAGCGTCGTCGGCCGAGTCGTTGTCGGCGGAGTCGGCATCGGACTTGTCCGCCGTGACCTGGGCCGTCTTGAGGTCGACGTTCCACTCACGCTCCGTGCCGTTCGTGGCGCGCGTCTCCGCGTCCCAGGTCTTGGACGGGCCGTCCTCGTCCAGGCCGACCGACGTGACCGTGCCCTTCGCGGCGGCGGCCTTCGCGGCCTCCTCCGCGGAGACCGATGTGCCCTTCAGAGCCGCACGGACCTGCGCGGTGTCGTCCTCGTGCTCGACGTGCGAGCCGAGGACCTTGCCGGTGGCCGGGTCGATCTGGAGGCTGTGCCAGGTGCTGTTCTTGGCGAGGACGTCGACGTCCCAGACCGCCGGGCCGCTGTCGTCCTTGTCGTCCAGGTCGGCGGAGATCGCGGTGCCCGACGTGTGGCGGAGGGCGGAGGCTATGGCCTCGGCTGCCGTGACCTTGCCGGGCGTGACCGTGGTGTCGTCGTCGGCCCGGCTGTCGTCGGACTGGCTGTCGTCGTTGTCACGAGCGTCGTTGTCGCGGGCGTCATCGTCGCGGCTGTCGTCGGCCGGCCGCGCGCTCGACGGCTTCGTCGTCGCCGCCCCGTCGTCACTCGTGACCGCGAGGGCCGTCGCCGTACCGCCGCCGACGAGGGCCGCTACGGCGATGCCGGCGATGACGATGTTGCGCTTCATGGGGTTTCCTCCCGAGTTGATGTGCTACGCCGTGTTCCGACGTGAACCAATCTGCTGGAGGCACGCTGAAGCGAACCTGAAGCACCCTGAAGACCGCTTCAGGTTCGCCCTGGGAAGCTGGACCAATGCACCCGCCCGTCTCCCACCACCACCCTGCTCGAGACGCTTCGCGCCGCCCCCTTCGATTCTTGATCGTCGAGGACGAAAAGCGGCTGGCCCTGTCGCTCGCCAAGGGACTGACGGCCGAGGGCTTCGCCGTGGACGTCGTCCATGACGGCCGGGAGGGACTGCACCAGGCCGGCGAGGGCTCGTACGACCTCGTCATTCTCGACATCATGCTGCCCGGCATGAACGGCTACCGCGTGTGTGCCGCCCTGCGCGCCGCCGGCCAGGACGTGCCGATCCTGATGCTCACCGCCAAGGACGGCGAGTACGACGAGGCCGAGGGCCTCGACACGGGTGCCGACGACTACCTGACCAAGCCGTTCTCCTACGTCGTCCTGGTGGCCCGCGTGAAGGCGCTGCTCAGGCGGCGCGGATCCGCGGGCGCGTCCCCCGTGCACGTACTCGGCGAGCTCAAGGTCGACACCGCCGCCCAGCAAGTCTTCCGAGGCGAGGACGAAATCAGCCTCACCGCCAAGGAGTTCGCGGTCCTGGAACAGCTCGTGGTGCGCGTCGGCGAAGTCGTCTCCAAGGCCCAGATCCTGGAGCATGTCTGGGACTTCGCCTACGACGGCGACCCCAACATCGTCGAGGTGTACATCAGCACCCTGCGCCGCAAGCTCGGCGCCTCGCTGATCCGGACCGTACGCGGCGCCGGTTACCGACTGGAAGCGAGATGAGGCGCGTCCTGGGATCCGTACGGGCCAGGGCCACGCCCGCGACGTCGCCGTACGGCACGGCGGATCACTCACCGTCCACGAAACACCGGCAGGCGGAGCCCAATTCGAACTCCGCCTGCCACTGAGCTGGGCCCTGCCTAGGGCCCGGTCGTCATGGGCGCCCCCGCTGTCCCCGCAGATGCCCCGCGATCGGCATCAGGGACTTGTGGAGCGCTTCCAGTTCCTCCGGCGGGATGAGGTCGATGAAGTGCCGCCGCACAGACGCCACATGATGTGGCGCGACCTTCTTCATCGTGTCCATGCCGTGGTCCGTGAGCACGGCGTACAGCCCACGGCGGTCGGACTCGCAGTTCTCCCGTCGGACCAGGTCCGCGTTCTCCATACGCGTGATCTGGTGCGAGAGGCGGCTCTTGGACTGGAGGGTGGCGGACGCGAGATCGCTCATTCGCATCCGGTGGCTCTCCGATTCCGAGAGGTTCACCAGGATCTCGTAGTCGTTCATTGTCAGGCCGAACGGCTGGAGGTCCCTTTCGAGCTGGTACGTCAACAGCCTGTTGACCTCCAGGTGGGTGCGCCAGGCGCACTGCTCCGCATCGGTCAGCCAGGGCGTGGCCGTCTCGGTCTCCATGAATGGATTCTACCTAAGATGTTGAAAGGCGAACTGGTGAGGGTTTTGTTGTTGTGACAGGTGCGCACGCGTTCGATGTCACACTCCGCAGACTACCGCTCACAGCCCGAAGCGACGCTGGAGGTCTCCCAGCTGTCCGGGAAGGCGCGGTGATCCGGACTGTGGTCCATGGCCACCGGGTACCCCGCCGCCACCAGGCACGCCCGGCTCGTGCGGAGTCGCTCCCGTGGCCTGCTCGGCCATCAGCGTCTCGCTGGACTGCAACAGCACCGTGCCGGCGCCCACGAACTCGAACTGATGCTCCTCTCCGGAGGCCCCGCCCACGCCCGTAAGCGCACGTAGACCGCCCATCAGGCCCGTCATGTACCCGTGGTCGTAGTGGTGGCACGGCGAGGGGCAGTCCGCCCAGCCGACCAGGGCCTGCGGATCGACCCGGATCGGCGGCTCCATGAACACCACCGGACCGTTCGAGGCGGCCACGAACTTGCCCGTCCCGATGAGTGTCAGAAAGCCCGGCACGATCGATTGCTTGAGCGCGAGACTTGGCTGAAAAGCAAGGAGGTTGCCTGAGCGAATGGTCAGGTTGCCCTCCTCCAGATCGTACGAATTCACGTCGAAGGCCCGGTCGGCGAGCAGCATCTTGCCCGAGCCGGAGGCCACCACCCAGTCGCTGGCGTGCAACGGCGAATGGAACGACGTACGCACCAGACGGTCGAGACGGCCGTGCCCGATGCCGTTGAACTCCATCGAGCCGTAGTAGGCGATCATCTTGCCCTTCTGCAGGAACCATTCGCTCCCCTTGAGCTCCACGCAGAAGGTGTAGTTGTTGATGTTGTCGTCGGACGGCAGCGTCATCGGGTCGTGGGTCACGGGGCCCGTCCCCGGGTAAGCGGTCACAGCTTCTCCTCCGAGGCCTGCACGAACACCGCGCCGCTGCCGCTCAGCTCCAGCTGGAACGCCTCGCCCGAGCCGCGGCCCACCATGTCGCGCCAGCCGAGCGCGGTGGACAGCTTGTTGCGTACGTCGCCGTGATGCGCCACGTACGCCTGCGGGTCGACGTGGACGGGGCGCTGTGGAGTGATCGGCACCTCGATGATCCCGCCGTGCGCCATGACGGCCACCGCACCCTGGCCCTTGAGGGTCGTCGTGAACAGCCCCTGACCCGTGACCTGCCCGCGCACCATGCCCATGACCCCGCCCTGCGAGCCCATGAACATCGTGCCCTGCTCCAGCGTCCCGTCGAAGGCCAGCAGCCGGTCCGCCTCCACATACAAGGTGTCGCCTGTGAGGTTGATCACCTCGATGTGGTGGCCGCCGTGCCCGAACAGGACCGTGCCCGAGCCCTCCACCGTCATCAGCGGCGCCGCCTCGCCCGCGGCCCGGCGGCCGATCATCGACATGACCCCGCCCTGGCCGCCCTGCATGTTCGGGGTGAAGGAGACCTCGCCCTTGTAGGCGAGCATCGCGCCGCGCTGGCTGAACAGCCGCTGCCCCGGCGCGACCGTGGCCTCGATCATCTTCGAGTTGACCTCGCGGAAGGGCATCAGACCTCCCCTCCGATCGTGTTGCGCTCGCTGGGCTGCACATAGACCAGCCCGTCGCCCTCGAAGCGGATCTGGAAGGCCTCGCCGCCGCCCTCGCCCATGAACGTGCGGAACGTCACACCGGACTGGAACGACTGCCGCAGATTGCCCTGGTGCGCGACGTACGCCCCCGGATCGACCGTCAGCGGGTACTGCGAACTGACCCGCAGCACCACCGCGGGACCGTCCGACATGATCGCCGCCTGGCCATGGCCCTCGATGGTCGTCGTGAACAGGCCGTTGCCCTGCGAGGCGCCGCGCATCCCCGTGAACTCCGTGCCCGTGCGCAGCCCTCCGTCGGTGGCGAGCAGATTGCTCGACTCGACGTACAGCTTGTCCCCCTGCAGTTGCACGAGATTGATCTCGCTGGCCCGGTCCGCGAACCAGCAGGTCCCGTGCCCCTTCACCTCCATCAGCGTCATCTGCTCGCCGGTGAGGCGCCGGGTCACCATCCCCCGTATCCCCTCCCCGCCGCCGCTCATCTTCTTGAAGTCCATCTGCCCGTCGTACGCCACCATCGAGCCGTTCTTCGCCTTCACGGCATCGCCGGTCATGTCGACGGCCAGCACCTTGCTGCCCTGGAGTCGGAACATCGCCACGGTGTGAAGGTAACCCTCGGGCGCGGCCGGTGACAGAGCCTCCGGGATGATCCGACCCTGAGCGCACCCTGATCGCACCGCTGGGGGACGTGTGCGGGATCCCCGGTCGAAAACCTGAACGCGGTTCGGCCCTCCGTCGGCCCCCCGCGCCGGTTCGTGTCGGCGCCGGATGCCACAATGGGGGCCGCTTGTGCGTACGTTCACAAAGCGTTGCCCCTCAAACCACCTCTCCCACCGAAGGTGACTCGTGGACATCAAGACCGCCTCCGCCCTCCGCCGCCTCCGCCTGGTCTCCGCTCCCGAGGCGATCTCGTTCCTGCTGCTGCTCGTCTGCTCGGTGCTGAAGCGGACCACGGACTTCAACGCGGTGCCCGTGATGGGCGCGGTCCACGGTGTCCTCTTCATCCTGTACGTGCTCTTCTGGGCCGACGCCTGGAACCGCACGAAGTGGGACCTGAAGACCTCGGCCCTCTACTTCGTCCTCTCCGTCCTCCCGGCCGGCGGCTTCTTCGCCGAGCGCAAGCTCAGGCGCGAGGCGGAGAACGCGGTCATCGCGGCGCGCGCCCGCAAGGAAGGGACCGTCAGCGCATGATCGTCGCCTTCTCCGTGACGCCGCTCGGTGTCGGCGAGGACGTGGGCGAGTATGTGGCCGACGCGGTCCGTGTCGTGCGTGAGTCGGGGCTGCCGAACCGTACCGACGCGATGTTCACGTCCGTCGAGGGCGAGTGGGACGAGGTCATGGACGTCGTCAGGCGCGCCGTCGCGGTGGTCGAGGAACGCGTGCCACGCGTCTCCCTCGTCCTCAAGGCGGACATCCGCCCCGGCGTGACGGATGGCCTGACGTCGAAGGTGGAAACGGTGGAGCGGCACCTCGCTGACTGACCTGCCGTCAACCGCCGCCCGACGCCAGGGCCATACCCAGCGGCGTCCGCTCGTACAGCACCTGGTGCCCGTACCGGCGTGAGACGAGCAGGCCCGCGTCCCGCAGCGCCGACAGGTGTGCGGAGACGGAGGAGGGTGCGAGGGCGAGGCGGTGGGCGAGGGCTGTCGTGGTGGCGGGTTCGTCGAGCGCGGTCAGTACGGTGGCCCGGCCGCGGCCGAGGAGGCGTACGAGAGCGTCGGGGGTGCGGTCGGTCGGCTCGGCCCACAGGCCGCCGATGCCGCGCGCCGGGTAGACCAGCGTCGGCTGCCAGGGAGGGTCGAAACCGCTCACCACGTCCGGCCAGGAGAAGACGCTCGGCATCAACACCAGCCCCTGGCCGCCGAGTTCGCGTACGTGCTCGCCCTTCCAGTCGACCGTGAGCGTGCCCGACTCCCAGGTGAACCGCCGGTCCAGCTCCGGCAGCAGTCCACCGAGGCCCACTTCGGCGAGGCGGCGCGAATGGAAGGTGACGTCGGCTTCCAGCAGGGCGCGCAGCCGGGGCCAGTCCGGCTCGACGAGGGTATGCCAGGCCGCCTCCAGCAGGTCGGCCAGCCGCTGGATCATACGGACGGGATCCCTCAACAGGGCGCGCCCGAGCGGGGATTCGACGGCTCCTGGCGTGTCCGCGAGTGCCCGCGCCGTGTCCTCGCGGGCCGCCCGCGGTTCGGCGGCGCGGACCGCTGCGATCTCCTCCTCGAACGGGGCGGCCGGGCCGATCGGCGGCGGTCCGAGCCAGTCGGGGGTGTGCCCACGCCGGGGCATCAACAGCCACAGCGGTGTGAGGTCGAGCCCGACGGCAGCCGTACGGATGCGGCGCAGCCAGCGCGCGTGATAGCCGTGCCGCTCGGGCCGGTTGAGCGTGCGTACCGCTTCCTGCGTCTCCCACAGCGGGGACACCGCGAAGCGGCACCGCAGGAGGTCGTCCTCGCCGAAGTGCAGACGGAACGGCATCGCACCCCCTCCCATGACGGCTCGAAGATTCGGCTGGTGCCGAAACTCTACGGCGGCCGGTATGGGCGCGTGCACGCTGCTGCCCATGCCAGAAGAGCTGCAAGGCGTGCAAGAGAAGAGCACAACGACGCTGCCCGTACCACCTGACACCGCCGGTTACGGAGCCGTCTTCGCCGTACGCGAGTTCCGTGCCGTCTTCGCCGCCCACGCCCTCTCCCTGCTCGGCGTCGTCGTCAGCGAGATCGCGCTGACCGTGCTCGTGTACGGGCTGACCGGGTCACCGCTGCTCAGCGCGCTGGCCTTCGCGCTGGGCTTCCTGCCGTATATCGCGGGCGGGACGCTCCTGGCCGGGGTCGCGGACCGGTTTCCCGCACGGCGCGTGCTCGTCGGGTGCGACCTGGTGTGCGCCGGGTGCGCGGCGCTGATGGCACTGCCGTCGACGCCGGTGGCCGCGCTGCTGGCGCTGCGGTGTGTCATCGCGGCCGTGTCGCCGGTGTTCAACGGGACGCGGATGGCCACGCTGACCGAGATCCTCGGGGACGGCGACCTGTTCGTGCTCGGGCGCTCGCTGCTGCGGATGGTGTCGCAGAGCGCCGTACTCGTGGGCTTCGGACTCGGCGGAGTCCTGCTCACCTTCGTGTCGCCGCGCGGGGCGCTGGCCATCACGCTGGGCACCTTCCTCGCCTCGGCGCTCCTCCTGCGCTTCGGGACCCGGCGCAGGCCCGCGCGCGCCGGAGGCGGATCGCTCGTACGGTACTCGCTCGCCGGCACCCGCGAGGTCCTCGGCGACCGCCGTATCCGGGCGTTGCTGCTGCTCCTGTGGGCGCCGCCGATGTTCGTCGTCGCCCCCGAGGCGCTGGCCGCCGCGTACGCGGACGAGATCGGGGTCGGCGCCGCCTGGGTCGGGCTGCTGATGTGCGCGATGCCGGTCGGCACGATCGCCGGTGAGCTGTACGCCGGTGCCGCCCTGTCGCCCACGGCCCGCTCCCGGATCGTGCTGCCCCTCGCCGCCGGCGGGCTGCTGCCGCTCCTCGTCTACCCGCTCCACCCGGGCCTCGGCTGGATCCTGCTCGCGCTGCTCCTCGCCGGGTCGGCAGGCGCGTACACCCTCGGTCTCGACCGCTGGTTCGTGGACGCCGTGCCCGAGGAACTGCGCGGGCGGGCCATGACCGTGCACACGGCCGGCCTTATGACGATCCAGGGCGTGGGGATGGCGCTGGCCGGGCTCGCCGCCGAGTTCTGGTCGGTCAGCACGGTCGTGGGCTCAGTCGGGGTGCTCGGGACCGTCTGCTGCGTACTCCTGGTGCTGGAGGTGCGGCGTACGGGACGTACGGCAGAAGTCGGGGACCGAAGCGCGAGACGGGGCTGACCACGATATGACCGGCCGGTAGGGTCTCTGCCGTGCCGAAGCCGCTCAGTCTTCCTTTCGATCCCATCGCACGCGCCGACGAACTCTGGAAGCAGCGCTGGGGGTCCGTGCCGTCCATGGCCGCGATCACCTCGATCATGCGCGCGCACCAGATCCTGCTGGCCGAGGTCGACGCGGTCGTCAAGCCGTACGGGCTGACGTTCGCGCGCTACGAGGCACTCGTGCTGCTCAACTTCTCCAAAGCCGGCGAACTGCCGATGTCCAAGATCGGCGAGCGGCTCATGGTGCACCCCACGTCGGTGACGAACACCATCGACCGGCTGGTCAGGTCGGGCCTGGTGGACAAGCGGCCCAATCCCAACGACGGCCGTGGCACGCTCGCCTCCATCACCGACAAGGGCCGCGAGGTCGTCGAGGCGGCCACCCGCGACCTGATGGCGATGGACTTCGGGCTCAGCGCGTACGACGCGGAGGAGTGCGCCGAGATCTTCGCGATGCTGCGGCCTCTGCGCATCGCCGCGCACGACTTCGAGGAAGGCTAGGACCGGGGCGTACGGCTCCGGGGGCGCCCGAAGATCGCACGAAACCCCCGGTTACGCTCGTACTCATGAAAAAAAGCGTGCTGACCCGCTACCGCGTCATGGCCTACGTCACCGGTGTGCTGCTGGTCCTGCTGGTTGTCGGGATGGTCGGCAAGTACGTGCTCGACGTGGACGGCGCCGCGGACTTCACGCGTGTGGTCAGCATCGCGCACGGCTGGCTGTACGTCGTCTACCTGGTGTTCGCCTTCGACATGGGCTCCAAGGCGAAGTGGCCGGTGCCCAAGCTGCTGTGGGTGCTGCTCGCGGGTACGGTGCCGACGGCCGCGTTTTTCGTGGAGCGCAAGGTCACGCGTGAGCTGGAGACCAAGGTCGTGGACGACCCGGCCGCCGTGGCCAAGGCCTGAACCTTCATCGAGACCTGAGTCATTACCGCCATGGAGCAGTCCGTGGCGGTTTGCCGTCGACATTTACTAGGACGTCCTAGTAAATTCGAAGGTATGGACGCTGACGCCATCGAAGAGGGCCGCCGACGCTGGCAGGCCCGGTACGACGCTTCACGAAAGCGTGAGGCCGACTTCACGACGCTTTCCGGCGATCCGGTGGAGCCGGTGTACGGGCCACGGCCCGGAGACACGTACGACGGGTTCGAGCGGATCGGCTGGCCGGGGGAGTACCCCTACACGCGCGGGCTCTACGCGACCGGCTACCGAGGGCGGACGTGGGCCATCCGGCAGTTCGCCGGGTTCGGGAACGCCGAGCAGACCAACGAGCGCTACAAGTCGATCCTCGCCAACGGCGGCGGCGGTCTGTCCGTGGCCTTCGACATGCCCACGCTCATGGGGCGCGACTCCGACGATCCGCGTGCGCTCGGCGAGGTCGGGCACTGCGGGGTCGCGATCGACTCCGCCGCGGACATGGAGGTCCTGTTCAAGGACATCCCGCTGGGTGACGTCACGACATCGATGACGATCAGCGGGCCGGCCGTACCGGTCTTCTGCATGTACCTGGTCGCTGCCGAGCGCCAGGGCATCGACCCGTCCGTCCTGAACGGCACGCTCCAGACGGACATCTTCAAGGAGTACATCGCGCAGAAGGAGTGGCTCTTCCAGCCCGAGCCCCATCTCCGCCTCATCGGCGACCTGATGGAGCACTGCGCGTCGAAGATCCCCGCGTACAAGCCGCTGTCCGTCTCCGGCTACCACATCCGCGAGGCCGGCTCGACGGCCGCGCAGGAGCTGGCGTACACGCTTGCCGACGGGTTCGGTTACGTCGAGTTGGGCCTGTCCCGCGGCCTGGACGTGGACGTCTTCGCACCTGGCCTGTCTTTCTTCTTCGACGCGCATCTCGACTTCTTCGAGGAGATCGCCAAGTTCCGTGCGGCGCGGCGGATTTGGGCGCGGTGGATGCGGGACGTGTACGGGGCGAAGTCCGAGAAGGCCCAGTGGCTGCGCTTCCACACGCAGACCGCCGGTGTCTCGCTGACGGCGCAGCAGCCGTACAACAACGTGGTGCGTACGGCGGTCGAGGCGCTGGCTGCCGTGCTGGGCGGGACCAACTCGCTGCACACCAACGCGCTGGACGAGACGTTGGCGCTGCCGTCCGAGCAGGCGGCCGAGATCGCGCTGCGTACGCAGCAGGTGCTGATGGAGGAGACCGGGGTCGCCAACGTGGCGGATCCGCTGGGCGGTTCGTGGTTCGTCGAGCAGCTGACCGACCGGATCGAGGCGGAAGCCGAGAAGATCTTCGAGCAGATCAGGGAGCGAGGGCTCAGGGCCCACCCGGACGGGCAGCACCCCATCGGGCCCATCACCTCCGGCATTCTGCGGGGCATCGAGGACGGTTGGTTCACCGGCGAGATCGCCGAGTCCGCCTTCCAGTACCAGCAGGCTCTGGAGAAGGGGGACAAGCGGGTGGTGGGGGTGAACGTCCACCACGGCTCTGTGACCGGTGACCTGGAGATCCTGCGGGTCAGTCATGAGGTGGAGCGGGAGCAGGTACGGGCGCTGGGCTCTCGCAAGTCCGCGCGGGACGCCACCGCCGTACGGTCCGCGCTCGACGCGATGCTCGCGGCTGCGCGGGACGGCTCGAACATGATCGAGCCGATGCTGGACGCGGTGCGGGTGGAGGCGACGCTGGGGGAGATCTGCGACGTGCTGCGGGACGAGTGGGGGGTCTATACGGAGCCGGCGGGGTTCTAGCGCCGACGGTGTTGTCCGCTGAGGGCGGTGAGGGGGTGTCGTTCCCCTCACCGCCTTTTCGTGTGCCGACTTGATGCGTGCCTTGCTCGGCTTGATGCGTGTCTTGCTCGGCCTGGCATGGTCCGGTCAGTTTCATTACGTTCCCGAAACGCTTGTGAACACTTCCTTCACATGTAACACACAGATAAGTTACCGTTCGGTCGCGTCGCGAGCGGAGTTGACCACTCCGCTACCGCGCACGTCAACCAGCGACCGGGGGGCACCGTCGCTACGGGGGAAGGGTTCGTTCGTCATGCCGCGATCTCTGACGCGCATCTGAGCCGTACGGCCTCCTGACCGTCTCACGGCGCCTCCACGTTTTCGGACGGGCACCTTCGGCCTGCCCTCCCCACACGAAGAACGGATGCTCTTTTGCGTTCCAGATCAGGGCCGTTCATGCCCTCGAAGCGAAAAAGAAGACGCTTAGCGCGACTTGTTCCGTCGGTACTCGCGCTCGCCGTGCTGGCCACGGTCGCCGGCCAACCCGACGTGATCGACGACCGGACCCCCAATGCCAGCCCGGTGGCCGACAGTTACGACGGGTTCGACGCCGAGGCCGCCGAGCAGTTGAGGCAGGACCAGTGCCTGATGGCCGACGTGCTTCGCATGGGCGGCCCGGCCATGTTCACCACCGCGCAGAACGCGCTCAACCAGACGCCGGACAAGCTGCACACCGCGGCCGACCGTGAGCACTGGACCGACACCCCGCTGGCGAAGGCGTTCGAGACGGACGAGACCACCGCCCACAAGGAGGGAACGGCGCTCAACGCGTACACCGAGGTGTGGAAGAAGCCGCTGGACGGCCTGAGCACCCCGGCCGGATTCACCGAAACCGGGTTCCACTGGCCGCCGGGCACCACGGGGACGGGCCCGAGCTTCTTCGAGCAGACCGGGCTGAGCCAGTGGATCTGGGACGGGTTCTGGAAGAGCGAGGGAGACTTCTACGAGGACCCGACCCCGAAGGCCGACGACGCCACGGTCAAGGCAGTCAAGGACCTCGGCACCCCGCTCTACGCCAACGACCCTGACCCGTCGCTCCCCAATCCGCAGTGGCAGCAGGCATACGCCGAACACCGCGCGTGGGACGGCTTGGTGAACTGGTCCATGGAGCCGACGGGTGCGGACAACGCCCGTGTCTTCCTCGCCTCCGGCGGCTTCCCGCGGACCGCGGCCGAGCCGGGCAGCGTCGAACACCGCATCGCCGTCGAGGACTTGAAGGCCCGTTTCGCCTCCTGCGCCTGGCGTGGGCCGGTCGACCCGAGCAAGGTCCTCGGCAAGCAGGTCGCCGACGCGACTGCCGAGTGGCAGCAGGAGATCTCCGCGCAGGCCGCCCAGCGCAACCGGATCCTCAGCGCCAACGTCGGCGCCACCAAGGCCCTCGCGACCGGCTCCAAGGCGTTGGGGGAGATGCTGGGCCAGTCGTGGGTCGCGGATCGGCTGGCCCGCTGGCAGGACTACTGGTCCGCCGGTGGCCCCGGCTGGATCGGCGACAGCCCGATGGTCATCCACGCGCACGGTGCCGCCGACAAGTGCCTCGAAGTGGGCGGGGGCAAGAAGGACAACGGCACCCCGGTGCAGATCTACACCTGTAACGGCGGCGCAGGACAGAAGTGGCAGATCCGCGGCGAAGCGCTGGTCAACGTCAACTCCGGCAAGTGCCTGGACATCAAGAGCTCCGACACCGCGAACGGCACGGCGTTGCAGATCTGGACGTGCAACAACACCGCCGCCCAGAAGTGGCAGTACAACACCCACGCGACCACGCGCCTGTACAACCCGGGCACCGGCAACTGCCTGGACCTCGCGACGTACGCCAACAGCCGTGACGCGCGGATGTGGGACTGCAAGGGCACCGACCCGCAGAAGTTCGACATCACGCCGTCCGGTCACAAGGGCACCGACGACCTCGACTACCCGACGAAGGCCCAGTTCGACAAGGCGAAGAAGGGCGTCACCGATGCCCAGACCGCGGCGAAGAAGCAGCTCGACCTGATCAAGACCCAGGCCGCCACCGCGAAGACGGCAGCGACGACCACGGACACCGCCGCACAGGCCGCCTACGCAATCGCCGACAAGGCCGGTGCTCCCCGGGGCCGAGGTCTACTCGTCGGACAGCAGAAGGCCCAGGTGACGAAGGCGTCGGCCGCCGCGCTGGAGGCCATGTCGAAGGCTGGCGACACCGCGTACGCGGCCACCCGCGCCTCCGCCGGGGACAGCGCCACCATCGCCGCCCGCGCGGTGACGCAGGCCGCCGCGTCCAAGGCGGCGTTCCGTACGGCCGCCGCCAACGAGGCCAGGGCGCAGGCGAAGGCCGCCGCCGACGCGGCCGCCGTACAGGCACAGAACGCCAAGACCGCCCGCGACACCACCAAGGCCAAGCTCGCCGAGACGCAGAAGGCCGAGGCGGACGCGAAGGCGGCCGCCGCCGTGGCGCGCGCCAAGCGGCTGTCGGCGGAGAAGGAGGAGCAGACCGCGAAGGCGGAGAAGGAACTCGCCGCGCAGAAGCAGGCAGAGGCCGCCCAGCACAAGAACAACGCCGAGGGCTACGCGAAGACCGCGGGCGAGGCCAAGGGCAAGGCGGAGGCCGCCGAGTCCACCGCCCGGGAGAAGCGCCAGGACGCGGAAGACGCCCGGGACCGGGCGAAGGGCAAGCGGGACGAAGCCTGGGACGCCGAGAGCAAGGCGAACGCGGCGCGTGCCAAGGCCGACGCCAAGGACGCTTACGCCGCGGCCCACGATTCGGCCGACGACGCGAAGGAGTCGCGGACGGCGGCGGACGAGGCCGACAAGCATGCCGATGACGCGGAGGCGGCCGCGAAGTCGGCCCGCTCCGAGGCGGACGCGGCGACGAAGGCGGCGGCTGACGCCGACGCTGCGGCGACGCGCGCGGAGGCGGCGGCCAAGCGGGCCCGCTCCGACGCCGACGACGCGAAGGCCGCCAAGTTGAAGGCCGACGCGGCGGTGCGTACGGCGACGAGCACGGCAGCCGACGCGATCAAGGCCTCCCAGGACGCCGCCTCGGCGGCTCGTACGGCGGACAAGCTCGCCGACGACGCCGAGAAGGACGCCGCCAACGCGAAGAAGCAGGCCGACGCGTCCAAGGCCGAGGCGGCCAAGGCGGTCGCGGGAGCGGCGGACGCTGCCGGCCACGCGTACATCACCGCTCAGGCGGCGGAGGACGCGGGCAACTCGGCGCGGCAGGTAGCCGCGCCGGCGAACGACGCGATCCAGCTCGGTTCCCCCTACGTCACCACGGACTTCGCCGCGGGGCTCGTAGTGCTGACGGGACAGTCGTCGAAGACGATCGCCGAACAGCAGAAGGCCGTGGCCGAGGCACACGCCGCCAACGCCCAGAAGAACGCCACGCAGGCGCAGAGCCTCGCGAACGCGGCGACCGGGGACGCCAAGGCCGCCTACACGCTGGCCGCCGAGGCCGCCGGCTTTGCCGCCGCCGCCCGCAAGTCGGCGAAGGAGGCGCTGGGTTACGCCGCCGAGGCCGCGGGCTACGCGGCGGAAGCCCAGAAGTCGCTGGCCCGCACCATCGAGCACGGCCGACAGGCCACCGAGGACGCTTCAGCAGCCGACAGGGCGGCCGGCCGCGCCGAGGGCCACGCCAAGGACGCCCGCGCCTCCGCCGACCAGGCGGCCCTGGACGCGGCAGCCGCCCGCACGGCGGCGTCCGAGGCCGAGCAGGCGGCGAAGGACGCCCGAGCGGCGGCCACCCGCGCCGCCGAGGAGGCCACCGCGGCCGAGGCGGCTGCGAAGGACGCGCAGAAGTACGCGGAGTCGGCGCAGCAGGCCGCGGAGGAGGCCGCGCGGAAGGAGGCGAACCAGCAGGTCGCGGCGGGCGCTGGCACGGGAATCGGCGGCACGTTCTACGTCGTCGACGAGGACAGCATCGAAATCACCGACGCCAAGCAGGACAACCCGTGCGAACTCCCGCCCGGGTTCGGAACGAGCTGCACCGTCACGTTCACGCTCAAGTTCAACGCGACCGTCGACTTCTACCTGTGCGCCAACCCCAACGTCCCGGCCACCCAATCCGGGTGCCCCGCGTCGGACACGGTGTTCCTAGGGCCGCAGACCTTCAAGAACCTGACCAAGAAGGTCACCCGGACCTTCACCCAGGCGGACATCCTGAAGGGTCTCGTCCAGACCTACCTGAAGCTCGGGAAGGAGTTGTTGGTCCAGGACTTCGTGGACTGCTGGCACGGCAGCGCCGGCGGATGTGCGTGGGCGGCCTCCAACTTCATCCCCGGTAAAGCCATCGGTAAGGCTGTCGAGGCCGTTGCCAAGCTCGGTGATGCGCTGAAGACCGGAGCTGGCATCGGCAACGCTTGGAAGGGCGTGAAGGAGATCGGCCTGGACCCCGACGCCGTCGCCGGTATCGGGAAGAAGGGAGCAGACGACCTGGCAACGAGCTGCCGGGTCAACAGCTTCCCTGCGGAAACGCAGGTAATGCTGGCCGACGGTTCACGCAAGACGATCAACACGATCACCGACGGCGACAAGGTACTGGCGACCGACCCGGAAACTGGTGTCACGCGCTCGGCGCACGTCACCGCGACCTTCTCCCACCACGTCGACGAGCTCATAGAGATCACGGTCACTGACGGCGGACGGATCCTCACGACTCCGGGCCACCGGCTGTACGTGGCAGGCCGCGGATGGGCGCTGGCATCTGAACTGCACAGGGGCGACAGGCTCCGGACCCGAAGTGGTGCAACGGACGCTGTGGTGAGCATGCGGGCGGTCACCGTACCGCAGACCGTGTGGGACCTCACTGTCGACGACCTTCACACCTTCTACGTGTTCGCCGGATCCACACCCCTGCTCGTCCACAACTGCGACGGAGTTCTGGACGATGACCTGTACTCCGAGATCGAGTGGCGACACAGCAGGGAGGTGGCCGACGGCGTGGACTACATGGCAGGGCGTATGCACGATGGCACCGCAAACGCCCTGGACCACGCGATCCCAGGGATCGGCCATGACCTGAGGGCTCTCGGGAACTATCTCGCCGAGTGGCGCGGCCGCACCGACTACCGCGACACGAGGACGGGCTCGAACCTTGCGTACGATCACACGCGTGGGGTGTTGGTGGTGGAGACGTCCCGAGACATCCACGCCTACCAGTACGAACTCCGCTTGTTCGAAGAGCACGTGCAAGGAGGACGTTACGTCTTGCAGAACGGTGGGAGCTGACGTTGAGGGACAAGCCGTTCGTTCATCAGCAAGGCAGCGACGCGTTCTCGGTGAGGTTCGTCGGAGCGCAGCGAGACCTGGTCAAAGAGGCTCTGCTGTGGATCATTCACCGCCGAGAGGCGGACGCGACGATCCGTGTCTGGGCAGGGTGCAACACCGCTCGTCTCGAGCGGTTGTACGAGCGGGTCAAGGGCGCCGACCAGAACGTGTTCTCGATCGAAGAACTGCACGTCCTGCATGCCGTGCTGCTGTCGCTGTACAGCGTGTTCGTGTCGGAAGAGGACTTCCACATCAAGATCGGGTTCTACCGTGAGAACGCACTCGCCCTCGCGAACGGCCTGGTGAAGGCAGTCGGGAACGCGATGACGGAGACCGGCTGACCGGCAACATAACCAACAGGGGTGTTCCTCTCGGCGAGACGGCCGAGAGGAACACCCCTGTTGCAAGCGCAGACGCCCTGACCGAACCTCCGTCTCACCCGGACTTATGAGCGACATTGCCAACGAGTTCGTGGAGGCACTCGAGCCGGCGAGCGTGCTGTCAGTGCGGCGTGACGCCCGGCTGCTCCTCGACAATCTCACCTCCGCCCAGATCGAGGCACTGGGGAAGGCGTTCCACTACGGGGAGGAGGTCGTGGGCGACGTCAAGCACCTCGTCGACACGTAGGCCCGTCGGCCTCACTTCGGCCCGCACCTTTTGTGAAAGGTGCGGGCCGTCGGCGGTGTCCGCCTGAACGTCGCGCACTGATGGTGAAGCACCCGTCACAGCCGGTGAGTTCGGCCGGTAGACTTCAGCCGTGACGCGCCCGATGGGCGCGTCCTCCCTTCACTCCGGGCCCCTCCTCTTCGGGGCCCGGCCCGACGAGAGCGGTCCCGGGACCGTGACTGGCCGCCTCACGTCGAAGGGAGGACGCCCCCACATGGGCTGTCACGAGGAGCAGAAACCGACTCTCGTCATGCGGCTGCTCCGGCTCTTGCCGGAGCGAGCGGCGAAGCACGCGAGGAGGTGGCTGCTCTGGTGGCTCACCAGGTAGCCGGATATCCCCACACGGACTGGGGACATCCGACTGGCTCCTGGTGAGCCGGGGCCTCGCTTGGAGTTCCTGCTCCGAGCGAGGCCCACCTTCTCTGGTGGCTCAGCAGGTAGCCGGATATCCCCCCGGTCCTGGGGACATCCGACAGGCTCCTGGTGAGCTTGGGTATCCGCCTGAGCAAAGCATTGACGGCCCAGACGGTGCCTTCTCTGCCTCCAAGTACAGCACACCAGACCCCCACCCAGCCCACGATCAGCCACTGTTCACGCAACCGCCCGCCGCGCCGCACGCCTCCCTCCTCTCTGTCGTCCTCGGCGTCGGCAACACCCGCTCCGGTGCCGAATCCCCGTGCCAGGATGGCCCGCGGAGGAGGGCACCATGGGCTGGGATCCGTACGAACTGCTGGAGCCGTGGCTGGCGGCGACCGTGTACCCCTCGCGTACGCGCGAGAACTACCGGGAACATGCCGACGACTGGCTCCGGCACTGCCGTGAGGCCGGGCCGTCCTGGGACCGGGTCGCCGCTCAGCACATCGCCCTGTGGGCCCATCGGCCCGGGGCACCGCACAGCGCCACGGCCCGGCGCGTCTCCGCGGTCCGTTCCTTCTACGCGTACGCCCTCCGCAGGGACGCCGTCGTGTACAACCCGGCGGCCCGCCGCCCCCGCCTCACGAATCCGGCCCAGCTGACTCCGGCGGGCCTCGACCCATGGCAGATCGCCGTGCTCCTCGCCGCGTTCGACGAACGGGGCCCTGCCGAGTCGTCCCACCCTCACCAGGACCGCGCCTGCGGCTACCTGCAACTCGGCCTGGGGCTGCGCTCCGGCGCGGTCCTGGCCATCCACCTCGATGACCTGAGCACCGAGCGGGACATCGGCCGGGGCGCCGACACGCTGCGGCTGCCGGACCCTGGGGGAGGACACCGTATGGTCCCCCTGCCGCCGCTGGTCGGCGAGGCCGTCAACGCCTACCTTCCGCGCAGGCGTTCACCCCGTGACAGCACGCGTGGCGGTCCGCTCTTCACCGGCCGTACGGGCGTCAAGATGCCGCACCGCTATCCGCATGACCTGCTGCGTGTGGTGGCTGAGGGGAGCGGTCTGCTTTCACCGCTCGTATCAGGTGGCCCAGTTGGGCGGGCATAGCGGCGATGATCTCGTGTGGGGTGTCGCTTTCGCGGAGGCGGACGGTGCCCTCCGGGGTGGCGGCGTTGAACCCGTGCGTCAGGCCGTTGCCGATGCGGTCAGGCCGTTCAGCAGGAGCTTGGCGAAGGCCCGGGCCCAGTCCGTGTCGACGGGCTCTGCGCTCACCAAGGCCCGGTGCACCACCGTGCCCGCGATCACGTCGAAGATCAGGTCCGCGGTGCGGGCCGACTCCTTGAGATCCGTCTCGGGCGGTAGTTCTCCGCGGACCTGGGCGCGGGCCCGGCCCTCCAGGACCAGGCGCTTCTGCCGGTCGACGATCGATGTGCGGATGCGTGCGCGCAGTGCGTCGTCGCGGACCGACTCCGCTATCACCGCCATCAGGCCGCTCTTCGCCTCCGGTCGCGCCAGGATCACCGCGAACTGGAGCACCACGCCCTCGACATCCGCCGCGAGGCTGCCGCGGTCGGGGATTTCCAGTTCGTCGAAGAGCTCCGCCACCGCGTCCACGACGAGTTCGTTCTTGCCGGCCCAGCGGCGGTAGAGGGTCGTCTTGGCGACGCCTGCGCGCGTCGCCACATCGCCGAGCGTCAACTTGGACCAGCCGAGTTCCACCAGCGCCGCGCGCGTCGCCTCCAGGATCGCCGCGTCCGCGGTGGCGCTGCGGGGGCGGCCCCCTGTGGCGCGTGGGGCGGAAGTGCGGCTCTGCATCCGTTGACCATATCCAGGGGTTCCGGTGGTGCGGTGGGGGGAAGCAAGGTGAGGGAGGTCACTGGGAGATGGTTCCGCGGCGGTTCCCGGGCCAGTTACGCTACGGCTCGTAGCGAAAGCCTGCGTACGAGCGACGACCACAGCGACAACCACGCAGACGCCAGGTGGGGACCCGGCGTCGGACGCCACGCGGCAGGCCCGGCTTTTTACCGTGCTTTTCCGGTACGTGCGCGGAGGGGGGAAGATGAACTCATGCAGCCACGGAACATGTCCATGAGCGGAGTCGTCGACCTCGCCGCGGTGAAGGCGGCCCAGGAGGCCAAGGCGAAGGCGGAGCAGGCGCGCGCCGAAACGGCGAAACAGGGCGGCGGGGGTGCCGTCTCCGCCGCGAGCCTTGTCATCGACGTAGACGAGGCGGGTTTTGAGCGGGACGTCCTGCAGCGCTCCACCGAGGTGCCCGTCGTCATCGACTTCTGGGCCGAGTGGTGCGAGCCGTGCAAGCAGCTGAGCCCGCTCCTGGAGCGGCTCGCCGTCGAGTACAACGGCCGGTTCGTCCTCGCCAAGATCGACGTCGATGCGAATCAGATGTTGATGCAGCAGTTCGGGATCCAGGGGATCCCGGCTGTTTTCGCGGTGGTGGCCGGCCAGGCCCTGCCGCTCTTCCAAGGTGCCGCCCCCGAGCCGCAGATCCGGGGCACTCTCGACCAGCTCATCCAGGTCGCCGAGCAGCGCTTCGGCCTGACCGGCATCGCGGTCGACCCGGACGCGGAGGCCAGGCCTGGTAGTGAGGCCGAGGCGGCTCCCGAGGTGCCGGCCGGTCCGTACGACGCGCTGCTCGAAGCCGCCGTACAGGCCCTGGACGCGGGGGACTTGGGTGGTGCGGTGCAGGCGTACAAGAACGTGCTGAGTGACGACCCGGGTAATACGGAGGCCAAACTGGGCCTTGCCCAGGCCGAGTTGCTCCAGCGCGTGCAGGACGTCGATCCGCAGCAGGTGCGCAAGGACGCCGCCGACAAGCCGGCGGACGTACAGGCTCAAATCACCGCGGCGGACCTGGATCTGGTGGGTGGTCATGTCGAGGACGCGTTCGGACGGCTTGTCGACACCGTGGCGCGTACGGCCGGTGACGACCGGGAAGCCGCGCGTGTGCGGTTGTTGGAGCTGTTCGAGGTGGTCGGCAGTGACGATCCGCGCGTGACTGCTGCACGCAGAGCACTGGCCCGTGCCTTGTTCTGACCGGGCGTGATCACTGAGGCAACCAGTGTGCAACCACTGTGACCCCTGGTGCCTGAGTGAAAGATTTGTCGACTCAACGACCTTGCGGCCGCGTTTTACCAAATCTTGGTAAACGCGGCCGCTGTTACTTGGAGTAAGAGACGGGCGTTGATCTGTCGGATTCCGTCCGAGGATCAATCGTTTTGGTGCCCACCTCGGGGGCACCCTCCGCTGTCGGCCGATACCGGGGGGTCGTTGTTCGGTTATCCGGCCGTTACTAGCCAGTAACGATCCCCCTTGCGGAAGACGGCGTGAATGCACCACGATCGGCCACGCTCGGTCCATTCCCGTTCCCGACAGCCAATCGGGGCAACGGGTTTCACTGGGTCCCCACCGAGTAGGAGCGGCGGCAGTGGCGTCACTCCTTGGACAGGGGGGTCTCTGCTTTCGAGCGGAGCCTGTCCGGCAGGTTGTGCGTGAAGTGTTCAGGCGCGACCAGTGGTTGTCGCTCGGGGGTGATCGCTTGTGTTGGGGCGCCCTTCGCGCCTCTGACGTACGGGCGCTCTCCTTCCCGAGGACGTAGCACTTCTCCCATCCCTGCCCGACTGAGCCGCCGACCGGGGGCCGTCAGGGCCGGAGATGTACGTCCGAGAAGGAGGAAATATGGAGTCCCATGTGCGTGGCGGGACCAGATGGAAGCGGTTCGCGGTTGTCATGGTGCCCAGCGTGGCCGCGACGGCCGCGATAGGCATGGCCCTGGCCAACAGTGCTCTCGCCGCGTCGTTCAGCGTGTCGGGCCAGTCGTTCAAGGTGACGACCAAGGAGCTCAAGGGCACAGGCTTTTCGCAGTACGGCGCCATCGACGAGGGTTACACCCTCGACGGCAAGAAGACGTCGCACCCCGTCGCGGTCTCGGCGTTCGAGACCGCGACGATCAAGGACCTGTGCCAGTCCGTCGTCACGCCGAACATCCCGGTGCTCGGCAATGTCAGCCTCGTCCTCAGGGCCGGTGGCGGTGAAACGCCGGTCGAGGCGAAGAATCTGTACATCGACGTCGCCGACCTGAAGGCCGATGCCGAGTTCACCAACATCGACATCGGTGTGGCCGCCGGAGACGCCAACAAGGGTCCCGGCATTGCCAAGGGCGACAAGGCGAACCCGTTCGGATTCGCGCAGCAGGCCGACGAGGTCCTGCTCAAGGAAGTGGAGCAGACGGCGTGGGCGACCACTGCCGGAACCTTCAAGCTGAGCGGGCTGACGATGAAGCTGTCCACGGGCGTCAAGGAGTGCTACTAGGCGCTCCGTGACGGGTGGGGGAGTCCCGCTTCCTCGCCCGTCACACCTCCTTCTCGTCTTTGAAGTCCGTATGCAGGTTCGTCGGATGTCGTCATCGATGTCCGTCCGACACCACCCGGTCCGTAGACTCGCCACCCCCCCCACACCCAGCTTTCACCCTCACAGCAACGCCGTTCCAGGGAGCTGTTTTCCATGAGCGCCGAGACTCCAGCCACGCGCAGCCAGTTCACCGACAAGCGGCTGCTGTTCCGCGCCTGGAGGGGCAGCCGACCGTTCTGGGCCGGACTGTTCATCCTGCTCGGCGGGATCCCGATCATTTACTTCCCGTACGCGAATCTCCAGATAGGTCACCTGACCCTGGCGATGGCCACCACCGCGGGCGCGGGTTCCCTGATCATCGGCGTGCTGCTGATCGTGCTCGGCATCAGCCTGTGGTTCCAGAAGCATGTACGGGTCTTCGCCGGTGTGGCGGCGATCCTGCTGGCGCTGGTGTCCATTCCGGTGGCGAACCTTGGTGGGTTCGTAGTCGGCTTCCTGCTGGCGCTGTTCGGCGGGGCGATGGCCGTGTCCTGGGCACCCGGCGAGGAGCCCGCGGCGGGGCCGGCCAAGACGGACCGTACGGACGAAGGAGGCGCCCCCGGAGCCATGGCGGCGGGCGGGGCGAACGAGCCGAACGATCTGTCAGGAACGAGCCCGAGCAACGGGGCGAACGGGAGGCACCGTGCCTGAGGAGGTCCACCGCGTGAGCTCGGGGGTGCCCCGGGCGAGAACCGGGCCGCGGCATGCAGCCCCCAAGAAGCCCTTGTTGACGAGGCTGCAGATGCCCGCGGGCAAGGCGGTGGCCATCGCGTCGATGCCGACCGCGATCCTCATGGGCATGGGCCTCACGCCGACGCTCGCCCGGGCCGACGACAAGCCGTCGGCGAAGAACCTGACGATCGACGAGTACAAGGAGTGCGTCGACGCGCTCGAGGAGGAGAGCGAGGAGGGCAAGGACGCGTCGGCGTCGCCCTCGCCCTCCGCCTCGACGAGCCCACCCGCGTCCGACGACAAGGAGGAGCAGGGCTCCTCGGGTGAGGACGCTTCGGGCGACAGTTCCGCGGACAACGGCTCGTCGGACAACGGCTCTTCGTCGGATTCAGGTTCCGACGACAAGCCCGAGACCGAGCCTGAGCCCGAGCCCGCCGACCCGGCTCCCGAGGAGCCGGCCGAGGAGGAGCCGGCGCCGTCTCCTTCCCCGTCCGAGAGCAATCACCCGCTCGACCCGCTGGGCCTCGGCAAGGCGCTGGAGGATCTCTTCACGCCCGACGACAAGGAGAAGGAGGAAGAGGCGGCGGCCAGCCCCTCGCCCACTCCCTCCCCGTCGGCGAACGAGGACAAGGCGAAGGACGAGGCCGAGAAGGCCGAGGACACTGCTGGGGACGCCGCGGACAAGGCGACAGACACGGTCGAGGACGCCGCCAAGGACGTCACGGACAAGGCGGACGACGCGGCTGAGAAGGCCGAGGAGACCGCCGAGGACACCGCGGAGAAGGCGGAGGAGGCAGCCGACGAGGCCAGCCCGTCCCCGACCCCGAGCCCGTCCGCGAGTGAGGGCACGGACCCTGAGAACTGCCCGGCCGCCACGGAGGACGAGGGCGGTGTCGAGCAGGGCATCCCGGCCCTGGCCGACGACCCCTGGCAGCTGGAGGCCAGCTCGCTGCTGCTCAAGGGCGCCGACTACCAGGGCGTTGTCAAGGTGAAGACCGCCAACGGCACGGTCAAGGAGGTCCTGAAGTACGTGATCTCCGACGGCACCGACATCGGTGATCTGCACCAGACCGTCGACGACAAGAAGGCCGGCGCCAAGCACCACGTGCAGGCGGGCAAGGGAACCACGTCCACCATCCGTGACGGCAAGACGGTCATGTACACGGAGAGCATCTCCGGCAACCTGCTCGGCCTGATCCCGGTCACGTTCGACCCGAAGCACCCGCCGCCGCTGAACATCCCGCTGATCTACTTCACGAAGGTGAAGGTCGTGCAGGCCGCCCAGTTCGGCGGGACGTTGACCGTCCCCGGCCTGCAGCAGTACACCACGCCGCTTGGGTAGTCCCACGGGGCGCTCCGCTGGAGGTGCAGTCTGGAAACTGCGGGCCGCCTATGGCTGGTCGCGCAGTTCCCCGCGCCCCTTACGGGGCGCTCCGGGAGCCGCACACACCCTGAGGGCGCCCCCTGCGCGGCAGGGGGCGCCCTCAGTGACGTACAGCGGCCCTACAGGCCGTACGGGCGGTCAGCCGCCCAAGTGGTGCACCCGCACCATGTTCGTGGTGCCGGGCACGCCGGGAGGCGAACCGGCGGTGATGATCACCGTGTCGCCGTCGTTGAACCGCCGCAGCCTGACCATCTCCTGGTCTACCAGGTCGACCATTTCGTCGGTGCTGCTGACGAGCGGCACGACGTGGGGCTCGACGCCCCAGCTCAGCGTGAGCTGGTTGCGGGTGGACTCGTCCGGGGTGAAGGCCAGGATCGGCTGGACCGCGCGATAGCGGGACAGCCGGCGGGCGGTGTCGCCGGACTGGGTGAAGGCCACCAGGCCCCTGCCGCCCAGGAAGTCCGCGATCTCACACGCGGCACGGGCCACCGAACCGCCTTGCGTACGCGGCTTCTTGCCCGGTACGAGCGGCTGCAGGCCCTTGGAGAGCAGTTCCTGCTCGGCGGCCTGGACGATCTTCGACATCGTCTTCACGGTCTCGATCGGGAACGCGCCCACGCTCGACTCGGCGGACAGCATGACCGCGTCCGCGCCGTCCAGGATCGCGTTGGCCACATCGGACGCCTCGGCGCGCGTGGGGCGGGAGTTGGTGATCATCGACTCCATCATCTGAGTCGCGACGATCACCGGCTTGGCGTTGCGGCGGCACAGCTCCACGAGGCGCTTCTGCACCATCGGGACCTTCTCGAGGGGGTACTCGACGGCCAGGTCGCCGCGGGCGACCATGACGCCGTCGAAGGCCGCGATCACGGCCTCCATGTTCTCCACCGCCTGCGGCTTCTCCACCTTGGCGATGACGGGGACCCGGCGGCCCTCCTCGTCCATGATCTTGTGTACGTCGTTCACGTCGTCGGCGTCACGCACGAAGGACAGCGCGACCAGGTCGCAGCCCATGCGCAGCGCGAACCGCAGATCCTCGACGTCCTTCTCGGACAGCGCGGGCACGTTCACGGCCGTGCCGGGCAGGTTGATGCCCTTGTGGTCCGAGATGACGCCGCCCTCGATGACGACCGTCCGGACCAGGGGGCCCTCGACCTCGACGACCTTCAGCTCGACGTTGCCGTCGTTGATCAGGACCTGGTCGCCCTTGGCGACGTCGCCCGGCAGGCCCTTGTAGGTCGTGCCGCAGATGGCCTTGTCGCCCGGTACGTCCTCGGTGGTGATGGTGAACTCGTCACCGCGCTCCAGCTCGACGGGTCCCTCGGCGAAGGTCTCAAGGCGGATCTTCGGGCCCTGGAGGTCGGCCAGTACGCCGATCGCGAGGCCCGTCTCCTCGGCGGCGGCCCGGACACGGTCGTACCGCCCCTGGTGCTCGGCGTGCGAGCCATGGCTGAAGTTGAAGCGGGCCACGTTCATACCGGCCTCGATGAGCGACACAAGCTGCTCATGGGAGTCGACGGCTGGGCCCAGTGTGCAGACGATTTTGGAACGGCGCATGGGGGCGATCCTAACGGTTTGTTTCAGTACGGAATATTCCGTCTGGTGGAAGCTACAAAGGGGCGGAATGCCGCTCAGTTGAGGGCTTGTGAACCGCCGACGGGCGCCTCGGGGCTGCCCACAAGTGCGTACGTCTGGGTGGCGATCTCCAGTTCCTCGTCGGTCGGGACGACGGCCACCGCGACCCGCGCACCCTCCGGCGAGACCAGCCGCGGCTCGTCGGACCGGGCGCCGTTGCGCTCGGCGTCGACCGCCAGGCCCAGCCCCTCCAGGCCCGCGACCGCAGCCTCGCGCACGGGGGCCGAGTTCTCACCGACCCCCGCCGTGAAGGCGATCGCGTCCACCCGGCCGAGCACCGCGTAATAGGCGCCGATGTATTTCCGCAGGCGGTGGATGTAGATGTCGAAGGCGAGCCGCGCCCGCTCGTCCCCTTCGTCGACGCGGCGACGGATCTCTCGCATGTCGTTGTCGCCGCACAGGCCGATCAGGCCGCTCTTCTTGTTCAGCAAAGTGTCGATCTCGTCCATGGACAACCCGCCAACACGTGCCAAATGGAAGATGACCGCCGGATCCAGGTCTCCGGATCGCGTACCCATCACCAGCCCCTCCAAAGGCGTCAGCCCCATGGACGTGTCCACGCACCTGCCTGCCCGGACAGCCGAAGCCGAGGCTCCGTTGCCCAGGTGCAGCACGATGACGTTGACCTCGGACGGATCCTTGCCGAGGAGCCGGGCCGTCGCGCGCGAGACGTACGCGTGCGAGGTGCCGTGGAAGCCGTAGCGGCGGATGCGGTGCTCGTCGGCGGTCTCGACGTCGATCGCGTAGCGGGCCGCGGACTCCGGCATCGTCGTGTGGAACGCCGTGTCGAAGACGGCCACCTGCGGGAGGTCCGGGCGCAGCGCCTGTGCCGTACGAATGCCCGTCAGGTTGGCCGGGTTGTGCAGGGGCGCCACCGGGATCAGCCGCTCGATCTCCGCGAGGACCCGCTCGTCGATGACCGTCGGCTCGGTGAACTGCTTGCCGCCGTGCACGACCCGGTGGCCGATCGCCGCCAACTCGGGGGAGTCCAGGCCGAGTCCGTCCTTGCCCAGCTCCTCGGCGACGGCCTTCAGGGCGGCCTCGTGGTCGGCGATCGGGCCGGTCTGCTCGCGTGCCTTGCCCCCGTTCGCCAGCGGGGTGTGCTTCAGGCGGGACGTCTCCTCACCGATGCGCTCGACGAGACCCACCGCGAGACGGCTGCTGTCCCGCATGTCGAGCAGCTGGTACTTCACCGACGAGGAGCCGGAGTTGAGGACGAGGACGCGGGTGCCGTTCACAGGGCGGAAGCCTTCGAGGTCGTGAGCGAGGGACTGGGGGTCTGGGCCTGGGCCTGGATCGCCGTGATGGCGACGGTGTTCACGATGTCCCCGACGAGCGCGCCGCGGGACAGGTCGTTGACCGGCTTGCGCAGGCCCTGCAGAACCGGGCCGACGGCGATCGCGCCGGCCGAACGCTGCACGGCCTTGTACGTGTTGTTGCCGGTGTTGAGGTCCGGGAAGATCAGCACGGACGCCTGCCCGGCGACCTCGGACCCCGGCAGCTTGGTCGCCGCGACCGACGGCTCCACGGCGGCGTCGTACTGGATCGGGCCCTCGATCTTCAGATCGTCGCGGCTCGCGCGGACCAGTTCGGTGGCCCGGCGCACCTTGTCCACGTCCGCGCCCGAGCCGGACGTCCCGGTCGAGTACGAGAGCATCGCGATCCGCGGCTCGACACCGAACTGCTGTGCGGTGGCGGCCGATTGGACGGCGATGTCGGCCAACTGCTCGGCGTTCGGATCGGGATTGACCGCGCAGTCCCCGTACACCAGGACCTTGTCGGCCAGGCACATGAAGAAGACGGACGACACGATCGACGCATCCGGCTTGGTCTTGATGATCTCGAAGGCCGGCCGGATGGTCGCCGCGGTGGAGTGCACCGACCCCGACACCATGCCGTCGGCCAGCCCCTCCTCGACCATCAGGGTGCCGAAGTAGTTCACGTCCGAGACCACGTCGTACGCCAGCTCCACGGACACGTTCTTGTGGGCGCGCAGCGCGGCGTACTTCTCGGCGAAACGCTCGCGCAGCTCGGAGGTCGTCGGGTCGATGAGCTGGGCCTTGACGAGGTCGATACCGAGGTCCGCCGCCTTCTTGCGGATCTGCTCCACCGGGCCGAGCAGCGTCAGCTCGCAGACACCGCGCCGCAGCAGCACCTCGGCGGCGTGCAGTACGCGCTCCTCGGTGCCCTCGGGCAGCACGACGCGACGCTTGTCCGAGCGGGCCTGCTCCAGGAGCTTGTGCTCGAACATCATCGGCGTGACACGGTCGCTGCTCGGTGCCGAGACCCGGCTGAGGAGGCCGCCGGTGTCCACGTACCGCTCGAAGAGGCCGAGGGCGGTCTCCGCCTTACGGGGCGTCGCCGCGCTCAACTTGCCTTCCATGCCGAAGAGTTCGGCCGCCGTCGGAAAGCTGTTGCCGGCCACCGAGACGACCGGGGTGCCGGGGGCGAGCCGGGCGGCCAGCGTGAGGACGTCGTCGCTGGGGCGCTCGTCCAGGGTGAGCAGGACGCCCGCTATGGGCGGGGTGCCGGCGCTGTGCGCGGCGAGCGCGCCCACGACGAGGTCGGCGCGGTCGCCGGGGGTGACCACCAGGCAGCCCGGGGTCAGGGCGCCGAGGAAGTTCGGCAGCATCGCGCCGCCGAACACGAAGTTCAGCGCGTCGCGCGCGAGCCCCGAGTCGTCGCCGAGCAGGACCCTGCCGCCGAGCGCGTGGGTGATCTGGGCGACCGTCGGCGCGGCCAGCGCGGGTTCGTCCGGCAGTACGTAACAGGGCACCGGGAGGCGGGAGTCGAGGCCCGTGTGGATCTCCGCGCGGTCCAGCGGGGCCACCCGGTTCACCACCATCGCGAGGACGTCACAGCCCAGATGGTCGTACGCCCGGAACGCGTTGCGGGTCTCCGCCTGCACCGACTCCGCGGTCTGCTCGCGGCCGCCCACGACGGGGATGACGGAGGCGCCGAACTCGTTCGCCAGCCGGGCGTTGAGGGACAGCTCGTCCGGGAACTGCGTGTCCGCGTAGTCGGTGCCCAGGACGAGCACCACGTCGTAGTCGCGCGCCACCCGGTGGAAGCGGTCCACCAGCTGCGAGACCAGCTCGTCGGTGCCCTGCTCGGCCTGGAGCGCGGACGCCTCGTGGTAGTCCATGCCGTAGACCGTCGCCGGGTCCTGCGCGAGCCGATAGCGGGCCCGCAGCAGTTCGAAGAGACGGTCGGGATCGTCATGGATGAGCGGGCGGAACACGCCCACACGGTCGACCTGGCGGGTCAGGAGTTCCATGACTCCCAGCTCGACGACCTGGCGACCGTCACCCCGGTCGATCCCGGTCACGTACACGCTGCGCGTCACGCGTGCTCTCCGTTTCCTCACTGGTCAAAAACAGCCGCTATCGTGGGGCCCGTGCGTGCCCCCTTGACAATACCTCTGGGCATGGTTAAGGCACCCGACCCGTCGCGGCGGGACATGGCTGTGGGGGACCGGTGGCCGAGAGGCCCTCAGGCCCCCCGTGAAACAATCGGACCGGCTCACACGTACCGACACTTCACGACAGCTCACAAGACGACAGTTCACAAGTACCGACAGCCCTTACGTACCAAGCAGCGAGCAGGAGAAACAGCACGATGCGTATCGGAGTTCTCACCGCAGGCGGCGACTGCCCGGGGCTGAACGCAGTGATCCGGTCGGTCGTGCACCGAGCCGTCGCCCACTACGGCGACGAGGTGATCGGCTTCGAGGACGGTTACGCGGGACTGCTCGACGGCCGCTACCGCAACCTCGACCTGGACGCGGTCAGCGGCATCCTGGCCCGCGGCGGCACGATCCTCGGCTCCTCCCGCCTCCAGCGCGACCGGCTGCGCGAGGCCTGCGAGGGCGCCCAGGACGAGATGCGCGAGTTCGGCATCGACGCACTCATCCCGATCGGCGGCGAGGGCACGCTCACGGCCGCCCGGATGCTCTCGGACGTCGGCCTGCCGGTCGTCGGTGTACCGAAGACGATCGACAACGACATCTCGTCCACCGACCGCACCTTCGGCTTCGACACCGCGGTCGGCGTCGCCACGGAGGCGATGGACCGCCTCAAGACCACCGCCGAGTCGCACCAGCGCGTCATGGTCGTCGAGGTCATGGGCCGTCACGCCGGCTGGATCGCGCTCGAGTCCGGCATGGCCGCCGGCGCCCACGGCATCTGCCTGCCCGAGCGGGCCTTCGACCCGGGCGACCTGGTCAAGATGGTCGAGGAGCGCTTCGCCCGCGGCAAGAAGTTCGCGGTGCTGTGCGTGGCCGAGGGCGCGCACCCCGCCGAGGGCACCATGGACTACGGCCACGGCGAGATCGACCAGTTCGGCCACGAGCGCTTCCAGGGCATCGGCACGGCACTCGCGTACGAACTGGAGCGGCGGCTCGGCAAGGAGGCCAAGCCGGTCATTCTCGGCCACGTCCAGCGCGGCGGCACACCGACGGCGTACGACCGCGTGCTCGCCACCCGCTTCGGCTGGCACGCCGTCGAAGCCGCCCACCGGGGCGACTTCGGGCGGATGACGGCGCTGCGCGGCACGGAGGTCGAGATGGTGCCGCTCGCGGAGGCGGTCACGGAGCTGAAGACGGTGCCGAAGGACCGGATGGACGAGGCGGAGTCGGTGTTCTAGAGGTCTGTGTTCTGGAGCGGGGTTCTGGAGCGGGCTCTGCTAATGGGGCGTTGCGCTCTATGGGGCGTGGTGCTGGACCTTGGACCAGAAGTGGTCGACGACCTGGTCCAGGAAGTCCCGGCCCACGTCCCCGGCCTCGACGGCCACCGTCCCGTTGCCCCAGCTCAGGGTGGGCGCCATCTGTAGCTGGTACTCCGTGTACAGCGACTCGAGCACGTCCTCCACGAGCCACCGGTCCAGCGGCAACAGCTTGCTGACCGGACGCACGTACGCCTGCCAGCGCGTGGAGCACGCGTTGCGCAACAACTCGGCGAGTTTCGGGCGGCGTCCGCGGACGGTGACGAGATCCGGCAGCGCGAGGCCGAGCACCTCGGCGAGGGCCGCGGACTGACGCTCGTTGCCGCGCCACTCGTTGTTCTCCTCCATCCGCAGATACACGGGGAGTTCGAGTCCCACGGCCCGCGCGACGTCCTCGGCCGGGATGCCGCGCGCGAGCCGGAATTCCCGCAACGTCTGTGGTGCGCCGATGAGTTCGGCGGGCGAACACCACAACACGCCCGCGAGCGCGACGAGTTCGGCATTACCGGGCGCCGCGGTGCCTGTCTCCCAGGCGGCGACGAGGTCGGGTGTCACATAGGGCAGTCCGTACGAGGTCCGTATCCCGTACGCGACATGTTCTGGTCCCATGCCGAGCGCGGCACGGAGTCTGCGGGCGACGGGGGCGTTGAAGGGTGGGATGGGCTCAGGGGCGGGGGGTGGCGATTGGTGCACGTGCACAAGGTAGGGGTGCGGGGCTGCGATGACTACGGTCTGTTCGGCCAGGATCACAGATTGTCGGATTCTACGATTTCGGATGCGAGTCCGATCACGCCGGATACTTGTCCGATACGTGTTCGGGGTGGCTGAAGATCATCTGGTGGGGGCCTGGTTCCGGCCACGAGGATGGCGCCGTACGTGCCCGTGCGAGCGGGCAGCGCGAGCGTGAAGGGGCGGCACCGCTATGAGCAGCATCGACGGCCACATTCGAGAGCGGCTTCTGGCGCCGAACTTCTGGCACCTGGCGACGGTCGGGCCGGACGGGGCACCGCAGGTTTCGCCCATGTGGGCGGACATGGAAGGTGAGTACGTCATGGTCAACACGTCGATGGGCCGCGTGAAGGTGGACAACCTGCGGCGCAATCCGAGCGTTTCGCTGTCCCACCATGACGCCGAGAACCCTTACGACCGGGTGGAGATCCGGGGGCGGGTCGTACGTTTCGTCGAGGGCGAGGTGGCTGAGCGGGCCATGGACCGGCTGACGCAGAAGTACATCGGAGAGGACCGGTATCCGTGGCTGCTTCCGGGGGAGCAGCGGGTGATGCTGCTGATCGAGCCGACGCGGGTGCGGCATGTGGTGGGGGTGGAGAAGTTCCGTCCCGGGGTGCTGCCGGAGTGAGAACACTGCGGCGGAGAGGTCGCAGTCACTGAGGTCTTTCAGCGTTGCCGCTCCGGGGCGAGGACGGCTGCTGAGATGTGGTCGGCCGGGCCGTCGCCGGCCCGGTCGCACTCGGTCAGGGTGCCGTCGCGCGGGACGAACCCGGGGTCCGCCTCACGCAGAGCGCGCGGCGGACCGGGGCGCGGGCGGCCGGCAGGTCGATTCCTTTCGACAGCTGCCGTGCCCCTCGATCACCTGCGTCAGCCTTGTTGTGGCGGTCGGTGCCGGTCGGCTTTGGCCGGGGTGATTGCCGTACCTTCCTGCTGTACAGCACGGTCCACGGCGCTGGCCCGGTCCTGCCGGTCCTCCTCGGCGCCCTCGGTGTCGGCGGCAGGTCGATGGCATTGGCGGGCCTCGCCCGTTGGGTCCTCCAACACCTTCTCCGGCCCCATCGCCGCGTTGGAACCGCTCGCTGGTTCACGCACTGTCTGTCCGGGAACGGCGTCCGCCCGCGGGGGCGGACGGTCCGAGGAGAAGAGCGCGGGGTCACTGGACAGCGCCCGGGTCAGCCATACCCCGGCGAGCTGGGAGGTGAGGATGGACAGCAGCACGAGGGCGACGAAGAACCGTCCGTTGATAACGCCTGCACCAAAGGTCACCGAGGCCAGGATGATGCCCGGGCCGCCGCGGGCGTTCATCGCCACAGCGAAGTGGGTCGACCACGACGGTGACTTGCCGGCCAGGCGCGCCCCCAGCCACACGCTGCCGAACTTGACCACACAGGCCAGAACGAACAGCCAGCCGAAGAAGACCAGATCCAAGTTGTGGACCAGGTCGAGGCGGAAGCCGACGAGCGCGAAGTAGATCGGGATGAAGAAGGCCAGTGAGAATGCGCGCACGGCCTCCTGCCCAGGTGACGCCGTCTCCTGGCCCGCCATGGCGATGCCCGCCATGAGCGCGCCGAAGATCGGATCGATGCCCAGGCCCATGCAGCCCAGGCACAGGGCGAAGAGGAACACCAGGCGGAACGCCGCCGGGTTGCGCCGCTCCAGCACACCCAGGGGTCCGGCGGAAAGCCGGCGGAACGCTGCCCGGCCCCCGGCCAGGCAGACCGCGAAGAACAGCACCGAGGCGCCCACGTAGTAGGCCACGTCCCAACCCACCGCGTGGCCGGGGAGCAGCGCGGGCAGGCCGTAGGAGGTGTCCGCCTGGATGTGGGCGAGCCCCAGGATCACCGCCAGGACAACATAGAGCAGGACGTCCTCGACGACGGCGACCGTGAGCACCATCCGGGCGAAGAGGCTGCCCATGATGCCGAGATCCATCATGATCCGGGAGATGACCGGGATGCTGGTCACCGCGATGGCCAGGCCCAGGACGAGTGAGATGCTCGCCGCCGACCCGTGCGGGCCCGCCAGGCCACCGGTATCCACCACCTGGGCAATGGCCAGACCTGCCGCGAACGGGATCACCAGGCCGGTGACGGTGGTGAACACCACGGTCTTGCGCTCCGTGCCCAGGCCGCTCTGGCGCATCTCCAGACCGGCCAGGAAGACCATCAGGATCGTGCCGAGCTGGTAGACGGCGCCCAGCGTGTGGGCGGTGGCGCTGGAAGGCGGCACCAGCCAGCTGCTCACCGAGGGGGCGAGAAGGCCCAGGGCACTGCCCCCGAGCAGCAGGCCCCCGACGATCTCGCCGATCACCGGAGGCTGGCGCAACCGTGCGAAGAGATGTCCGCAGAGGTGCGCCGCGACCAGAAAGACGGTCAGCACGATCAGAATCCTGGCTATCTCCGCAACCGTTAGGGGCATGAGCACGCCTCCGAAGCGTCTAGGACTGAAACCTTTCGAGTGCTGGAGACGTGGGGGAGGGAGACTCCAACGAGCAATGTCGTGCGTTTATCGGATGATTCTTTTGCGTCAGAGATACCCGGACGTATCCTGATTGACCCTTAAGACAGCCAAATTCCCATCATCTGTTTTCTCAATGTTAATTCGAACTAATAAGCATTGTTATGTCAGTACGAATCACCGTCCACACGCCGCTCACGCGCCGACCGGAGCAACGACGAAACCCACCCTGCGGATCGAAAGGCGGCGCCCCGAACAGGCGTCGCAGCGTGGGCGATTCGGATCTGCCCAGGGGTGGCGCTCCCGCTGTGGGGCGCGGGGTCGGGCTGCTGTGACCGTCGCGACGCGGTGCCCCAAAGCAGGGCATGGATGCCACGGCTGGCGTCCGGATTCCGACCTTGATGCCAAGACCTTTTCGCCGGTGAACATCTACGGCATTATTTCTGGTGGCTTTTAGAAATAGATGGCCGATATGTGGACATATAGCTCGGTATGAGTGTGTATCGCATCGCTGTCAGGCAGCCACGCTGTGGCTGTCGCTTTGGTCATTGCGTTCCCTCCTGTCTCTGTCACTCCAGATGGAGCCTTTCTCTTGGAGGGATTCAGCAGCGACAAGTCCGAACACTGCGTGGACTACGACCACCTGTCCCGCATCCGATGGCCGGTCTGATCACCGAAGGCACAGGGCCCCTCTCGCGAAGCGACGCGAGCGGCTACACGGGCGGGGGCCGGTGCTTGCGGTGACAGCCCTCGGCGGAGGGCTTGGCGCAGCGGCACGGTACGGGGCTGAGCTGCTGTGGCCGACTGCGCCTGGCGCCTTCCCCTGGACGATGCTGGAGATCAATGCAGTTGGGTGCGCGATGTTCGGTGTGCTGATGGTGGTCAGCAGCGAGGTGCGGGCGCCGCACCGGCTGGTGCGGCCGTTCTTCGGCACCGGGGTGCTGGGCGGCTTCACCACGTTCTCCGCCTACGTGGGCGACATCCGGCGCCTGGTGGGCCAAGGTCACGCCACGACAGGGTTGGCGTTCCTCGTATTGACACTCGTGGTGTCCCTGGCGGCGGCATGGAGCGCGTCAGCCGTCACGCGTCGCCTGATCGCTCGGGGGCTCACATGACACCTGGCCGACAGCGCACCGTAGAAGGCGGTCATCACCGGAAGAGCGACCTGTGGCGGCCGGTGACGCCGAGGGGATCCGGGCGATCTGCCGCAGTGGACGAACCAGGTGGTGAGGGCCTGCTGTCCTTGTCGAGGCCATCCGCCGCACGGGTAAGGGGCTCCTGACGTGAACTGGTTGCTCGTCGTCGTCGGCGCGATGGTGGGGGCGCCGCTGCGGTACCTGATCGGCCGGGCAGTCGAGGCCCGTAACGACACGCTTTTCCCCTGGGGGACGTTCATCGTCAACGTGGCCGGCTGTCTTGTCTTCGGGCTGCTGACCGGCGCCGTGACGTACGGCGACGCACCCTCCAGCGTGCGGTTGCTGGTGGGGGCCGGGGTGTGCGGGACACTGACCACCTACTCAGCCTTCTCCTATGAGACCGTTCGTCTGGCCGAGATAGGGGCGCGGCTCTACGCCGTGGCCAATGTCCTCGCGAGTGTGGCCTCCGCGATCGGGGCCGCCTTCATCGGCGCAGCGCTGGCGGAGGCGATGTGGGCATGAGCGAGGTGGCAGAACTCCGGGGCAGAACTCCGGTCGCGCTCAGCAGGAGCACGAGGCCGATACAGAGGTCGTTGGAAGCGTTTGTCGCTATCACTCGGCGGAGTCTGTCAGACGTTCCCAGTCATGGAGTCGCATTTCTCCTTTCTCCATTTCACCCCTTGGTCGCTCCACCCAAAGCAAACCCACCACCCAACAGCCGTGCCACGAGCGCGTACAGCAAAATGACCGGCGTCGAGTAGACGACCGAGAACGCGGCCAACTGCCCATAAACCATCGTCCCCCGGTTCCCGAAGAAGTCATTGATGCTCACCGAAGCGGGCATTTGCTCCGGGCCGAGCAGCATCGACGGCCACATTCGCGAGCGGCTCCTGGCGCAGAAGTGCATCGGCGAGGACCGCTGTCCGTGGCTGCTTCCGGGGGAGCAGCGCGTGATGTTGTTGATCGAGCCGACGCGGGTGCGGCATGTGTTGGGGGTGGAGCGGTTCCGTCCCGGGGTGCTGCCGGAGGGCTCCGCTTGAGGGCCGGTTGGGCACACGTCAGAGGGTTGTGGTCGACCCGGAGCATGCGCCACCCGGCGCGGAAGTGATCGCCGGGCTACGCTCGGCTAACGAACCACCGATGACGAACCACTGATGGCAGGACTCCTGAGTACAACCCTGGCCCGGCCACGCGGGTCTTGCTCGCGTGAACTCTGCGCCGCATCCGGGCGCAGGGCGTTGATCAGGAGATGCGTAATGCGAGCCACTGCCATACGTCGTACCGTCCTGACCGCTTCCGCGGTCTCCTTCGCGATTCTGGTCACCGCCTGCGGTGGCAGCGAGCAGGGCGGTGAGGACAAGGAGGCGACGAAGGGCGGCGCCAAGTCCGAGAAGCCGGCGGCGAAGGCGCTCGCCGCCGACGAGCTGGAGAAGCTCGTGGTCGCCAAGGGCGACGTCGAGGGCCACGAGATCACGGAGCCGGGGAAGGACGACGTCTTCGAACCCGACGCCCTCTCCTCCGTCGAAAAAGCCGAGTGCAAGCCCGTCGCTCAGGTGCTGTCCGCCCTGCCTGCGGGCGAGCCAGCGGCGAGCGCCCAGCGGCTCGTCGTCCAGGAGCCCGAGGCGGCCAAGAAGGACATGCCCTCGACGGAGGAACTCGCGGACATGACGGAGAAGGAGGCCGAGGAGGCGATGATCGACTCGCTCGACATCACCAAGACGATGACCTCCCTCTGGTCCTACGACGCCGACGGCGCCGAGCAGACCCTCGCCACACTGCGGGAGGCCGGCAAGAAGTGCGCCGGGGGCTTCGCCATGACGATCGACGGGGAGAAGCAACAGGTCACCAAGGTCAGCGAGGAAAAGCTCTCCGTCGGCGAGGACGCCGTCGCCTGGACCGTGGGGACGAAGCAGGACGCCGCCGCCGACACCAAGGTCGTCGTCTTCCGGCAGGGCACCACGCTCGCAGGGTTCTCGTCCTTCAACATCGCGGCGATCACCCGAGGCGAGGCGTTCGAGCTGCCGACCGCCGTCATTGACGCGCAGGCGGCCAAGCTCGGCTGATCCGTACGCCTGCTGCGGAGTCTGGTTCCGGCGCTTCCGGATCAACACCGCCTCAATGAGTGCACTCTTTGAGCTGAGCTGAGCTGAGCAGGGTCGGGGACTGGAAACGGGGCGCAAGCCACCGTGCCAGCCCTGACCCTGCTCACAGTAGGTGGTCGGCCTTTCCGGCCTTGATGTCGAGGATGAGGGTGCGGAGGGCTTCGCGGGTGTCGGTGAGGTAGTGGTCTTCTTGGCCGGCTAGGGCTATCGGGATCGTCGGCAGTACTCCGGGCTTCAGCCCGGAGGTGTAGCCGACTTTCCCGCGTAGCGGGGCAAGGAAAGGCGAATCGCCGTCAGGGCGA
>NZ_JNWJ01000029.1:0-106670 GCF_000716805.1 Streptomyces yerevanensis
GGGGTTGATAGGCCGGATCTGGAAGCACCGCAAGGTGTGGAGGTGACCGGTACTAATAGGCCGAGGGCTTGTCCCCAGATTGCTCGCGTCCACTGTGTCAGTTCTGAGACAACGAACCGTTGTCGGCTTTGAGTAGAACATTTAACTGAAAAGTGTGCTTGTTCGCTCGAAACCATTAGGGTTTCGGTGGTCATAGCGTGAGGGAAACGCCCGGTTACATTCCGAACCCGGAAGCTAAGCCTCACAGCGCCGATGGTACTGCAGGGGGGACCCTGTGGGCAGGGTACCCGTTTCTGCGCGAGAATGACTTGCGGTACCAATGACAGGAGTCACCATGTCCACCAACTCTCCCGACGAGCGACCGGAGCGCGATCAGCGCCGCCGGGACAGTGGTGACCGCGGCGCCTCCCGCGGGGGGCCGCGGCGCGACAACGACCGTGGCGGCTACGGTCGACGTGATGACAGTCGGGGTGGCGGTGACCGTGGTGGTTTCCGTCGGGATGACAGTCGTGGTGGCCCCCGGCGTGAGGGCGACCGGCCGGCGTTCCGTCGTGACAACAGTGGTGGCGGTGACCGGCCGACCGCACGCCGTGACGACCGTCGCGGTGAGGACCGTGGCGATCGCGGTGGCTTCCGTCGGGACGACAATCGTGGCGGTGGCGGCTTCCGTGGGCGTGACGACCGGGATCGTGGGGACCGTCCGGCGTTCCGTCGTGACGATCGTCCTGGCGGGCCGCGGCGCGACGACCGTCGTGATGACAGTCGGGGTGGCGGTGACCGTGGTGGTTTCCGTCGGGACGACAGCCGGGGTGGCCCCCGGCGTGAGGGCGACCGGCCGGCCGTACGCCGTGACGACCGTCGCGATGGTGATCGCGGCGGCTTCCGTCGTGACGACCGCAGGGACGGCGAGCGTGGTGGCTTCCGTGGTGATGACCGGCGCGGTGGCGGTGATCGTGGTGGTTTTCGTCGGGACGACAGCCGGGGTGGTGGGGACCGCCCGGCGTTCCGGCGTGACAACAGTGGTGGCGGTGACCGGCCGGCCTTCCGGCGGGATGATCGCCGTGGTGAGGACCGTGGCGATCGCGGTGGCTTCCGTCGGGATGAGAACCGTGGCGGAGGGTTCCGTCGCGACGAGCGGCGGGGCGACGATCGTGACCGGGGTGGGTTCCGGCGTGAGGGGGACCGTCCGGCGTTCCGTCGTGACGATCGTCCTGGTGGGGCGCGGCGCGACGACCGTCGTGATGACAGTCGGGGTGGCGGTGACCGTGGTGGTTTCCGTCGGGATGACAGTCGTGGTGGCCCCCGGCGTGAGGGCGACCGGCCGGCCGTACACCGTGACGACCGCCGCGATGGTGATCGCGGCGGCTTCCGTCGTGACGATCGCAGGGACGATCGGCGTGATGAGCAGCGGCAGGGTGACCGCGGCGGTTACGTACGCCGTGACGACCGGCGGGACGGGGACCGTGGCGATCGCGGTGGGTTCCGGCGTGATGACGACAGTCGCGGTGGCTTCCGTGGGCGGGATGAGCGCGGACGGGACGAGCGTGGTGGCCGTGGGCCGCGGCGTGAGGACAGCCGTGGGGGGCCTGGTGGTTTCCGGGGGCGGGGCGATGACCGGCGTGGTGGCGGGCGCTTCCGTGAGGAGCGTGAGCGGGACCGCGAGCCGATCAAGCGGCTGCCGATCCCCGAGGACGTCACCGGCGAGGAGATCGACAAGGACGTACGGCAGGAGCTGCAGAGTCTGCCGAAAGGGCTTGCCGAGGATGTCGCCAAGAACCTGGTGATGGTGGCCAGGCTCATCGACGAGGACCCCGAGGGCGCGTACGGCTACTCCAAGGTCGCCCTGCGGCTGGCGTCGCGTGTGGCCGCTGTGCGCGAGGCGGCCGGCTTCGCGGCGTACGCGAACCAGAAGTACAGCGAGGCGCTCGCCGAGTTCCGGGCCGCGCGGCGGATGACCGGGAACGTGGACCTGTGGCCCGTCATGGCGGACTGCGAGCGGGGTCTCGGGCGGCCTGAGAAGGCGATGGAGATGGCCGGGGCGCCCGAGGTGCAGAAGCTGGACAAGGCGGGTCAGGTCGAGATGCGGCTCGTGGCGGCCGGGGCGCGGCGCGACATGGGGCAGCTCGACGCCGCCATCGTGACGCTGCAGAGCCCCGAGCTGGCGTCCAATTCGGTTCAGCCCTGGACGGCGCGGCTGCGCTACGCGTACGCCGACGTGCTGCTCGCGGCCGGGCGTGAGGACGAGGCGCGCGAGTGGTTCGCGAAGGCCGTCGAGTCCGACAAGGACGGCACCACGGACGCCTCGGACCGGCTCGCCGAGATGGACGGCGTCGAGTTCGTCGACGTACTCGCCGACGAGAGCGAGACGGACGGCGAAAGGGACAGCGAGAGCGACATCGCGCCCGCGTCGGCCGAGGATGACTCCGAAAAGTCCGAAAAGGATGACTCCGAAGAGGACGAGGGCAGCGGCCTGGAGCGCTGACTGGCGCCCGCGCAGGAGGCGTACGTGCAGGATGGGCGGGATCCCCACGGGGTCCCGCCCATCCGCGTATCAGCGCTCGAGTGCGCGCAGCACCAGGCCCGATGCCGGCTTCGGGCCGAACGACGTCGACTTGCGGGGCATCGTGACGCCCAGGCTCGCCAGGTCGCGTACGACTTCTTCGTGGACCGGGTGCATCAGAACGGCCGTGCCGCCCTCATGTTCGGCCTTGCTGACTGTGGCGGCGGTGTCGTGGATGTACGCGATGTGTTCCGGGACATCCGGGATGTGCCAGATGTGGTCGAGGAGCGCGGAGTGCAGAACCGTTGCGTCGAGGGTGCGCCAGGCTTCCGGGCGGTCGGCCGGGACCGTACGGGCGAGAAGGTCCGGGGAGGGGCGATCGATCAGGTGGAAGGTGCCATCGCCGGCAAGGAGGAAGGCATTTCCCTCGGCTGCCGCTACGGAGAGGGCCTCCAGGGCTTCGGAGAGGGAGCCTTCGACGGGGCGTACGCGGAAGGAGTCGCCGAGGGTGGCCAGGGCGTCCGCGACGGGGAGGTGGTGCAGGAGGCGGTGGATCGCGCGGACGCGGAGCGGGTAGCGCGCGGTGTCGACCAGGAGCACCAGGCCGAAGTCCCAGGAGCTGGGGGAGGGGTGTTCGGCGCGCAGGCGCAGATACGTGGCCCAGCGGTGGTGGCCGTCCGCGATGAGGGCCTGGCGGCGGGCCAGGTCCTTCTGGATCGCCGTCAGGTCCTCGGGGTCGGTCACCGACCACAGGCGGTGGTTGAAGCCGTCCTCCGTGGTCGTGGCCAGGAGCGGCGGACGCTGGGCCGTGCGTTCGATGATGGTGGTGGCGTCGGCGGCGGAGCCGTTGCCGCGGTAGGTCAGGAGGAGGGGTTCGAGGTTCGCGGACGTGGCGCGCATCAGGTCTGCGCGGTCCGCGACGATGTGCGGCATGACGTCCTCGTGCGGCAGGACCACGCCCTCCGACGGCTCCGACAGGCGCAGGGCGCCGATGAGGCCGCGCTGGAGCATGCCGTCGCCGGCGCGCTGTTCGTAGACGTACAGGCCCGGCTCGGAGTCGGCGGTCAGGACGCCCTCGGCGAGCCAGCGTTGGAGGGTGTCCGCCGCCTTCTTGTTGCGAGCGGCGGGCGTGGTGGCCTGGGGGAGGATCAGACGGACGATGTTGTGCGGGTCGGACGATTCGAGGTGGTGCAGTCCGTCGGGGCGTACGACCACGTCGTACGGCGGGGATGTCACGGCGGAGAGGCTGCCGACCCGGTCGGGGTCGTAGCGCAGGCCCCGGAACGGGGTGAGGTCAAGGCCCATGCGGGCCGGTACGTCCGCGGGACCTGCAGTATTCATTGATGCATCGTAAGAGTGTCAGTGGCATGCGCGATGATCGAGGCAATGGGATCGAACGAGGAGCGATACGAAATGAGCCAGACCGTGAGGACGCGGCCCGAGGGGAGTGACCGGCCCCTGAGCGAGGCGTACGACACGGCGCTGCTCGATCTGGACGGGGTGGTGTACGCGGGCGGGGAGGCGATCGCGTACGCCGTCGAGTCGCTCGGCACCGCTCGGACGGGCGGGATGCATCTCGCATACGTCACGAACAATGCACTGCGGACACCCGACACGGTGGCCGCGCACCTCACGGAGCTGGGGATACCGGCCGAGGAATCGGACGTCATCACCTCGGCGCAGGCCGTGGCCCGGCTGATCAGCGGGCAAGTACCCGCGGGGGCGCGGGTGTTGGTGATCGGCGGGGACGGGCTGCGGGTCGCGCTGCGTGAGCGTGGGCTCGTGCCGGTCGAGTCGGCCGAGGACGAGCCGGTGGCGGTCGTGCAGGGGTACGGGGGGCCGGAGCTGCCCTGGGGGCGTTTCGCGGAGGCCTGTTACGCCATTGCACGCGGAGTGCCGTGGTTCGCCTCGAACACCGACCTGACGATTCCCGGTGCGCGGGGGATCGCTCCGGGCAATGGGGCGGCCGTGCAGGTCGTGCGGATCGCGACGGGCGCCGAGCCGCAGGTGGCCGGAAAGCCGCTGCCGCCCATGCATCGGGAGACGATTCTGCGGACGGGGGCGGTGCGGCCGCTGGTGGTCGGGGACCGGCTGGACACGGACATCGAGGGGGCGTTCAACGGTGAGGTGGACTCGCTGCTGGTGCTGACCGGGGTGACGGACGGCGCACAGCTCCTTGCCGCGTCGCCGGAGCACCGGCCGACGTATGTCGACGCCGATCTGCGGGGGCTGTTGACCGGGCAGCCCGAGGTCGTCCAGGTGGGCGAGGGGTTCCGCTGTGGGGGTTGGACCGCCACGGCCGGCGATGAGCGGTTCGAGCTGGAGGGTGAGGGCGAGGCGCTCGACGGGCTGCGGGCGCTGTGCGCCGCCGCCTGGACGGCGGCCGGGGACGGGACATGCGAGCTGGACGGAGGCAAAGCACTGGCACGGCTGGGACTTTGAGCCGCAGGCCACCCGGGACGCCGCTACTCGCGGGCTCCGGGACCGAGCGAGCGCGCAGGTCCGCGAGGTCCGACGAAGTCCTGCGGGCGCACGAATCGAGCCAAATAGAGAGGGTAGGCTAACCTAACTGCGTGTTGGTCGACAGTCCCCCAGAACCGAACGCGGAGACCGCCCCCGCGCCCCCCAAGCGCCGGGCGATACGGGCCGCCGGGCTCCTCGTGTCCATAGCCGTGCTGGTGCTCATCGCGCTGGCGAGCATCGCGATCGGCGCGAAAGACCTGTCCCTGAGCCAGGTCTGGCACGGCCTGTTCGACGACTCGGGCACGTACGGCGACGTCGTGGTGAACGAGCGGCTTTCGCGTACCGTCCTCGGGCTGCTCGTCGGCGCCGCGCTCGGCCTCGCCGGAGCCGTCCTCCAGGCGCTCACCCGCAATCCGCTGGCCGATCCCGGACTGCTCGGCATCAACGCGGGCGCGTCCGCAGCCGTCGTCACGGCCATCACCTACTTCGGCGTCACCTCGCTGAGCGGCTACGTGTGGTTCGCCTTCGGGGGCGCGGCCGTGGTCGGGGTCCTGGTGTACGTCCTCGGCGGGAGCCGGGGCGCGACGCCGGTGCGGCTCGCGCTCGCCGGCACCGCGCTCAGTGCCGCGCTCTACGGCTATCTACAGGCCGTGATGATCATGGACCAGGCGGCGCTCGGCAAGATGCGCTTCTGGACGGTCGGTTCACTGTCCTCGGCCAACGACAGGACCATCGAGCAGGTGCTGCCGTTCCTCGCGATCGGTACGGTCCTGGCACTGGCCCTCGCCCGGCCGCTGAACGCCATGGCCATGGGTGACGACACCGCCCGTGCGCTCGGCGCGCATCTGGGCCGTACCCGCGCGCTGTCCATTGCGGCCGCGACCCTGCTGTGCGGGGCCGCGACGGCCGCCTGCGGGCCGATCGTGTTCGTCGGGCTGATGGTCCCGCACGTCGTACGGTCCTTCACCGGGCCCGACATGCGCTGGATCCTGCCGTACGCCACCGTGCTCTCGCCGGTGCTGCTGCTCGGCGCCGATGTGGTCGGCCGGATGGTCGCGCGGCCCGCCGAGCTCCAGGTCGGCATCGTCACCGCGATCCTCGGTGGCCCGGTCTTCATCTTTCTCGTACGACGGCGGAGGACGGCGCAGCTGTGAAGGTCCTGACCAAGCAGGCCGGTTCCGCCCGGCCGCCGTTCCGCGCCCGGCCCGTCCGTACCGGCGGCGGGCTGTCCGTCCGTATCGACGTCCGCTCGCTCACGGTTGTCGTCCTGCTGCTGGTGGCCGCGGTCACCGCGAGCGTCGTCCTCATCGGCACCGGCGACTTCCCGATCCCGGCCGGCGACGTGCTCAAGACGCTGTTCGGCAACGGCGAGGTGGGGCAGGAGTTCATCGTCAACGAGCTGCGGCTGCCGCGGGTTCTCGTCGGCCTCCTGGTGGGGGCCTCGCTCGGGCTCGGCGGCGCGCTTTTCCAGGCCATCTCCCGTAATCCGCTGGGCAGTCCCGATGTGCTCGGTCTCGCGCAGGGCTCCACGGCCGGCGCGCTCACCGTGATCGTGCTGTTCTCGGGGAGTGCGGCGGAGGTCACCCTCGGGGCGCTCTTCGGCGGTCTGGTGACCGGACTCGCCATCTATGTGCTCGCCTGGAAGCGGGGTGTGCACGGGTATCGACTGGTCCTGGTCGGTATCGGTGTCTCCGCGATGGCCGTGGCCGTCAACGGCTATCTGCTCACCAAGGCCGACATCGTGGACGCCGCCCGTGCGGTCGTGTGGATGACGGGCTCGCTCAACGGCCGTGACTGGGAACAGGTCTGGCCGCTGCTCGGGCTGTGGGCAGTCCTGGTACCCCTCGTCCTCGGCAACGCGCGAGGGCTGTACATGCTGGAGATGGGCGACGACGTCGCGTACGCACTCGGGGTGCGGGTCGAGCGGACCCGGCTGCTGCTGATGCTGGCCGCCGTGCTGCTCACCGCGGCCGCCACCGCAGCCGCGGGCCCGGTCGCCTTCGTCGCGCTCACCGCGCCGCAGCTCGCCCGGCGCCTCACCCGCGCTCCGGGGCCGAACCTGATGCCCGCGATGTGCATGGGCGCCACCCTGCTGGTCGTCGCGGACTGGGCCTCGCAGCGGGCCTTCGGCGCGGACCAGCTGCCCGTCGGGGTGGTGACCGGAGTGCTCGGCGGTGTTTATCTGCTGTGGCTCCTCGTCACCGAGCGCAAGGCGGGCCGGATATGAACACCGACGGCAAGACGAGTATGGGCGCCGATGGCGGGCCGCACACGAACACCCAAAGGAGCACTGTGAACCGCCTGTCCGCCGAGAACGTCACCCTGGCCTACGACCAGCGGGTCATCGCCGAGCAGCTGTCGGTCGAGATACCCGACAACTCCTTCACCGTCATCGTCGGCCCGAACGCCTGCGGCAAGTCCACCCTGCTGCGCGCCCTGTCGCGGATGCTGAAGCCGAGCGAGGGCCGGGTGCTGCTCGACGGGCAGGTCATCCAGTCGATGCCCGCGAAGAAGGTGGCAAGGACGCTCGGGCTGCTGCCGCAGTCGTCGATCGCGCCCGACGGGATCACGGTCGGCGATCTGGTGGGCCGGGGCCGCTATCCGCACCAGGGGCTGCTGCGGCAGTGGTCGACCGAGGACGAGCGGGTCGTACGGGAGTCGATGGCCTCGACAGGGGTCGCCGAACTGGCCGACCGCTACGTCGACGAACTCTCCGGGGGCCAGCGCCAGCGCGTCTGGATCGCCATGGCGCTCGCTCAGCAGACCCCGCTGCTGCTGCTCGACGAGCCGACCACCTATCTCGACATCCAGCACCAGATCGACGTACTGGACCTGTGTGCCGAACTCCATGAGGAGCAGGGCAGGACCCTGGTCGCCGTGCTGCACGACCTCAACCACGCGGCCCGGTACGCCACCCATCTCATCGCCCTGCGCGAGGGCTCCGTCATCGCCCAGGGCGCGCCGTCGGACATCGTCACGGCCGAGCTGGTCGAGGAGGTCTTCGGGCTGCGCTGCCAGGTCATCGACGATCCGGAGACGGGTACGCCGCTGGTGGTGCCTGCGGCGCGGAAGGCACGTACGTCCGCTGCCGTCAGCGTCGCGAAGGGCTCTTGAAGGCCCTGAACCGGGTGATGGGTCAGAGCAGCTTTCTGAGCCGGAGGAGGTCGCGCAGGCCCGCTTCGAGCCTGACCCGGCCCGAGCCCCAGGCCTTCGCGAAGTGCAGCTCGCCGTCCACCAGGGCGACCAGATCGTCACCGCTCATCGCGAGCCGGATCTGGGCCTTCTCTGGCGGAGGGCCCTGCACGGTGTCGAGCACCTCGATGCGGCCGTCCTTGAGACGCCCTACGAAGGTGATGTCGAGGTCGGTGATACGGCAGCTCAGCGAGCGGTCCAGGGCGGCGGCACTGCGCACGTCGCCCTTCGCGCCCGCCATGTTGTCCGAGAGTTTGTCGAGTGCGCTGCGGCACTCCTCAATCGTGGCCATCGCGGACGACGGTACCCCAGCGCTTCGCGGTAGCGTCGGGGCATGAACGACTGGGAGCTTCCCGCCGAACCGGCGTCCGAACCCGAGGCCGGCCCGGAGACCGAATCCGAGGCCGGATTCCAGGGCGGACCCGAGGGTGCACCCGAAGCCGGCCGGGAGACCGGATCCGCATACGACCCCGCAGCCCCCGCCCCGCTGAACGTGCCGCGCACCCCGACCGGGAACGCCGAAGTGGACGCCCAACTCGACCGTCTCGCCGATGCCGACCACCTCGCCGCGGACGGGCACATCGAGGTGTACGAAGATGTGCACCGGGGGCTGCGCGACGCGCTCACCGCACTCGACGCCCGCCCGGGACCCCAAGGGCCCTCGGGACCGCCGGGGCCCTCGGCGCCGCACGGCATGAACAACAGGAGCTGAACCGAACGTGGCAGGAGTGGCACGACGCCGCCTCGACGCCGAGCTGGTCCGCCGGAAGCTCGCCCGCTCGCGGGAGCACGCCGGCCAGCTGATCGCCGCTGGGCGGGTCTCCGTCGGCAAGACCCTCGCGACGAAGCCGGCCACCCAGGTGGAGACCGCCGCCGCCATCGTGGTCACCCGCGACGACAGCGACCCCGACTACGTCTCACGCGGCGGCCACAAGCTGGCGGGGGCGCTGAAGGTCTTCGTGCCGCTCGGCCTGAAGGTCGAGGGGCGGCGGGCGCTGGACGCCGGCGCCTCGACCGGCGGATTCACCGATGTACTGCTGCGCGCGGGGGCCGCCCACGTCGTCGCCGTCGACGTCGGCTACGGGCAGCTGGCATGGTCACTCCAAAGCGATGAACGGGTCACCGTCAAGGACCGTAAGAACGTACGCGAGTTGACGTTGGAGGCGATCGATGGGGAGCCGGTGGATCTTATTGTCGGTGACTTGTCCTTCATCCCGCTCGGACTGGTGCTGCCCGCCCTTGTGCGGTGCGCGGCGCCCGATGCCGATCTGGTGATGATGGTCAAGCCGCAGTTCGAGGTGGGCAAGGAGCGGCTGGGGAGCGGCGGTGTCGTACGCAGCCCCGAACTGCGGGCCGAGGCCGTGCGCGGGGTGGCCCGGCACGCGTGGGGGTTGGGGCTCGGGGTGAAGGGCGTCACCGCCAGCCCGCTGCCCGGGCCCTCTGGGAACGTCGAGTACTTTCTGTGGCTGCGAGCCGGTGCACCCGAACTGGACCCGGCCGACGTAGACCGTGCAGTGGCGGAGGGGCCGCGTTGACCGATACCCGAGTTCGTACTGTTTTCCTGCTGGCTCACACCGGGCGGCCCGCGGCCATCCGCAGTGCCGAACTCGTCGTCCAGGGGCTGCTGCGCTCCGGGCTCGGTGTACGAGTGCTCGAGGCCGAGGCGGCCGATCTGCCGCTGCCGCCGACGGTGGAACTCGTCAAGGAGGCGACTCCCGAGTGCCTCGACGGGTGTGAGCTGCTGATCGTGCTGGGCGGTGACGGGACGCTGCTGCGTGGCGCCGAGTTCGCACGCGCCTCCGGGGTGCCGATGCTCGGCGTCAACCTGGGGCGTGTCGGCTTCCTGGCGGAGGCCGAGCGTGACGACCTCGACAAGGTTGTCGACCGGGTGGTGACTCGGGCGTACGAGGTCGAGGAGCGGATGACCGTCGACGTCGTCGTGCACAGCAACGGTGATGTCGTGCACACCGACTGGGCGCTCAACGAGGCCGCCGTGCAGAAGGTTTCCGCCGAGCGGCTCCTTGAGGTGGTTCTCGAGATCGACGGGCGGCCCGTCACCGGGTTCGGGTGCGACGGCATAGTCTGCGCGACTCCTACCGGGTCTACGGCGTATGCGTTTTCCGCCGGTGGGCCTGTGGTGTGGCCGGAGGTCGAGGCGCTGCTCATGGTGCCGATCAGTGCGCATGCGCTGTTCGCCAAGCCGCTGGTCACCTCGCCGGACTCGGTGCTTGCTGTTGAGGTTCAGCCGCACACTCCGCATGGGGTGTTGTGGTGCGATGGGCGGCGGACGATCGAGTTGCCGGAGGGGGCGCGGGTGGAGGTTCGGCGGGGGGCTGTGCCGGTGCGGCTGGCTCGGTTGCACCATGCGTCGTTCACGGACCGGCTGGTTGCCAAGTTCGCGCTGCCTGTGGCTGGTTGGCGGGGGGCGCCGCACTAGTGGTTGGGGCGGGTGGGTTTTTCTTTCCCCAGCCCCGCCCCTTCCCGAAACTGAGGGCTGCGCCCCCAGACCCCCGGTTCGTATGTTCGCTGCGGGTGCGTTGTGGCTGGTCGCGCAGTTCCCCGCGCCCCTAAAAAGACTGCGTCTTCACGCAACGGAGCCAGGGGGGCGTCGCACCGGCCCAGGGAAACCTCGTAAGGTCGTGGTCGTGCTGGAGGAGATGCGGATACGGTCGCTCGGAGTCATCGATGACGCCGTTGTCGAGTTGTCGCCCGGCTTTACCGCCGTGACCGGTGAGACCGGGGCGGGTAAGACGATGGTGGTCACCAGCCTTGGGCTGCTGCTGGGCGGGCGTGCGGATGCGGGTCTCGTGCGGATCGGTGCCAAGAACGCTGTGGTGGAGGGGCGGATCACTGTTCCCGAGGGTGCCTCGGCGGTCGTACGGGCCGAGGAGGCGGGGGCCGAGCTCGACGACGGGGCGCTGTTGATCAGCCGTACCGTGTCCGCCGAAGGGCGCTCGCGGGCCCACCTGGGCGGGCGTTCCGTGCCCGTGGGGGTGCTCGCCGAACTCGCCGACGAGCTTGTCGCCGTACACGGTCAGTCCGACCAACAGGGGCTGCTCAAGCAGTCCCGGCAGCGGCAGGCACTCGACCGGTACGCGGGCGACGCGGTCGCCGTGCCGCTCGCCAAGTACGCGAGCGCCTACCGTCGGCTGCGGGCCATCTCGGCCGAGCTGGACGAGATCACCACGCGCGCGCGGGAACGTGCCCAGGAAGCCGACATGCTGCGCTTCGGGCTCGACGAGATCGCGGCGGTGGAGCCGCGGGCGGGCGAGGACGTGGAGCTGGCGGCCGAGGCCGAGCGGCTGGGGCATGCCGAGGCGCTCGCGTCCGCGGCCACGGCGGCGCACGCGGCGCTGGCGGGCAACCCTGAGGATCCCGAGGGCATCGACGCCACGACACTCGTCGCAGGCGCGCACCGGGCCCTGGAGGCGGTGCGTTCCCACGACTCCGCGCTGGCCGCGCTCGCCGAGCGGCTCGGGGAGATCGGGATTCTGCTGGGCGATGTGGCGGGGGAGTTGGCGGGGTACGCCGATGACCTGGACGCCGATCCGCTGCGGCTCGCGGCGGTCGAGGAACGGCGGGCCGCGCTCACCGCGCTGACGCGCAAGTACGGCGAGGACGTGGCTGCCGTGCTGGCCTGGGCCGAGCAAGGGGCCGCACGGCTCCTGGAGTTGGAGGGGGACGACGACCGGATCGGTGAACTGACGGCCGAACGGGACGCATTGCGGGCCGAACTGGGCGGCTTGGCGCAGGCGTTGACGGACGCTCGTACGGAGGCCGCCGAGCGGTTCGCCGCCGCCGTGACCGCCGAGCTCGCCTCGCTCGCCATGCCGCACGCGCGTGTGTCGTTCGCGATCCGGCAGACGGAGGACCCGGACGGCGTGGAGGTGGGCGGTCGTACGGTCGCGTACGGGCCTGCCGGCGTGGACGAGGTCGAGTTGCTTCTCGCGCCGCACCCGGGGGCGCCGCCGCGGCCCATCGCCAAGGGCGCGTCCGGTGGTGAGCTGTCGCGCGTGATGCTCGCGGTGGAGGTTGTGTTCGCGGGTACGGATCCGGTGCCGACGTACCTCTTCGACGAGGTCGACGCGGGCGTCGGCGGCAAGGCCGCGGTCGAGATCGGCCGCCGGCTCGCCCGCCTCGCCAAGACCGCACAGGTCGTCGTCGTCACCCACCTGCCCCAGGTCGCCGCCTTCGCCGACCGGCAACTCCTCGTCGAGAAGACCAGCGACGGCTCGGTCACCCGCTCCGGTGTGAAGGCCCTGGAGGGCGAGGACCGCATCCGCGAACTGTCCCGCATGCTGGCGGGCCAGGAGGACTCGGAAACGGCCCGCGCCCACGCGGAGGAACTGCTGGCGACGGCTCGGGGAGACGGGTAACTGCCGCTCCGCGGCGTGGCCTTGACGGCTCTGCGGTCCCGTCTCCCGCCGGTCAGGCGGGCCCACCGCCACACCTGTGGTCCTGGAAGTCCCTGCGTCCTGGCATCCTTAGGGGTAGGAGAACGCGCCGTACACCCCAGCGGAGCGTTCCCGTGTGCGTTGTCTCTGTACTTTCTTCGTGACCGCCCGTCGCTGAACCAGGAGCCCCGGCCACGTGAGCACCACTGTGAGCAGCCAGTTGTCGCATGGTCGATCGGCGCTGCGTACCGTGCAGGTGCTCGGCGGCGGCAGTGCGGGGAGCAGTGCGCATGTGCGGTCGTTGGCGTCGGGGCTTGTGGCGCGAGGCGTGCGCGTGACCGTGTGCGCACCGGTCGCGGCGGACCGGGCGTACGACTTCAGCGGTGTCGGTGCCCAGCATGTGCACGTGCCGCGGCGGAGTGACCCGGCTTCCGTGGCCGCGTTGCGGGCGGCCTGCGCGGATGCCGATCTTGTGCACGCGCATGGGCTGCACGCCGGGATGAGGGCGGCCATGGCGCTCGGTGGGCGGCGTGTCCCGTTCATCGTGACCTGGCACAGCCGCGCGCACAGCGAGGGGGCGCGGGCGCATCTGCTGCGTCTGCTGGAGCGGCGGGTCGCGAAGGCCGCTTCGGTGGTCCTGGGGACCTCGTCCGACCTGGTGGAGCGGGCCCGGCGCAGCGGGGCGCGTGATGCCCGGCTCGCCGCGGTCGCGCTGCCGGGGGCGCGGCGGCCCGCCTTCGAGGGCGAGGAACTGGAGCGGCTGCGCCCCAAGGCGCGGGCCGAACTCGGTGCCACGGACCGGCCGTTGCTCATGGCGGTCGGCTCGCTCGAGCGGCATCGGGGGTACGACACGTTGCTGGACGCCGCGCGCGCCTGGCGGCGGCTGGATCCCGTACCGCTGCTCGTGATCGCCGGGGAAGGGCCGCTGCGCGGGGAACTTCAGAGGCGTATCGAGGACGAAGGGCTGCCGGTACGTCTGGTCGGGCGGCGTGACGACGTCGGTGAACTGCTGGCGGCAGCCGATCTCGCGCTGCTGCCCGGCGGTGGGGAATCGCGCTCCGTGCTCGCCCAGGAAGCCCTCCACGCGCGCGTGCCGCTCGTCGCGGCCGAGACGGGCGGGATCCCCGAACTGGTCGGTGACGCCGCGGAACTCGTACCGCACGCAGATGCGGAAGCGCTCGCCGGCGCCGTCGTACGCCTCCTCGCTGATCCGGAACGGCGTGAGGTCCTGAAGGACAAGGGCAGGCTGCAGGCCGCCTCCTGGCCGACCGAGGACGAGACAGTCGCCCAGGTCCTCAGCGTCTACGACGAGTTGACGAAGCCGTTGCCCTTGCCGTAGTCGGCTAGGGGACCAGCCTGCGGGCCCGCAGCGCCAGACTCAGTGCCAGTACCGTCTGCGGGTCTTCCAGGTCCGTCCCCAGCAACTCCCCGATCCGGGCGAGGCGGTTGTAGAGCGTCTGCCGGTTGAGGTGCAGTTCGCGTGCTGTCTCCGCCTTGCGGCCGGCGTGGGCCAAGTACGTCTCCAGGGTGGGCAGGAGCGGCGGCCTGGAACGGTTGTCGTGGTCCAGGAGAGGGCCGATCGCGCGGTCCACGAAGGCGGCGAGGTCGGAGTGGTCCCGCAGCCGCCACAGCAACAGGTCGATGTCCAGGCGCCGGGCGTCGTACCAGGGGCGGTCGGACAGCCCCTGCGCCGCCGTCGCCGCCTCGGCCGCGTGCCGCAGGCCCGCCGACGCCGCCGCCCAGCCACCGGCCACGCCGACCACCACGACCGGCGGCTGCGCCCCGGGCCGCAGCACGCTCGCGCGGTCCACACCGGCCCGCAGCGCCGCCGCCACCCGGTCCGCGACGGCCCGGCGTTCGGACTCCGCGCGCAGGCCCAGAAGCAGCGGTACACGGCCCTCCACGGGACGTACGCCCACCAGGACCGGCACCCCCACCGAGGCCAGCTCCTCGGCGACCGCGCGCGCCAGGACGGCCCAGCCTCCGCCTTCTGGGGACAAGCCGTCGGCCAGCCGCATCACCACCGGCAGCAGCGGGCCGCCGCCCGGCTTGAAGCCGAGTACGCGGGCCTGCGCGGGCGCGTCCTCGGCGGTGACCCGGCCCTCGGCGAGATCGGTGAGGAAGTCGCCACGACCGCGCGCCGCCAATTCCTCCTCCTGACGGGCCTGCATCAGCACCACGGCGAGGATGCCCGCGGCCCGCTCCGCCGCCATCCGGTGCACAGGCGCGAGCGGGGCGGCGACGGGCAGGAGCACCAGCCGGGCCCGCACCGAGCCGGTGCCGAGCCCGCCACCGGGGACGTCGACGAGTACCGAACCCGTGGGCGGTTCGTCCTTGTGCCGGCCGCGCAGGCCCTCCCACACCTGGAGCGGATCAGTGTCGGCGGGCCCGGCCCCGGCCGCGTACAGGAGCTGCCGGTCCGGCGTCTCCAGGAACACCGGATTTGTGCTGAAGTCGGCCAGAATGCCGAGTACTTGAGGGATCCCGCCCCCGCCGAGCAGCGCCTGGGTGCAGCGGCGGTGCACCTCCTCGGCCCGCTGGAGCAGCGCGTAGTGGCCGTTGACGATCTCGGTGTGCACTTCCTCCGTGACCGCCACGAACGGCACCTCGCGGTGCAGCTGGACCAGCGGCAGACCGGCCGCGCGCGCCGTGTCCACGAGCGCCGCCGGCAGCCGTGTGAAGCGCGGACCGAGCTCCACGACGAGCGCCGCGATCCCGCGCTCGGCGAGGGTACGCACGAACGCCCGCTGCTCGGCCGGGCGGGCGCCGAGCCCGTACCCCGTGGTCAGCAGCAGCTCGCCGCCCTTGAGCAGCGAGGCGATGTGCGGCACCTCACCCGCGTGCACCCAGCGCACGGTACGGTCCAGCCGGTCGGCGCCCGCCAGGACCTCCGGCAGGCCACCGTGCAGCCCGGGCAGTTCCAGGGCCCGCCGCACGGTGATCCCGCCACCGGGCGCGTCCGGTGTGTCGACACCGCTGTCCATGAGCCCGCTGTCCATGGGGCGGACGCTACCGGCGCCCGCCGAACGGCGACAGACGATCAGCCGCCGTACGCCCCCGAAGCCGTCAGCCGCAGTGCCGTGTCGATCAGGGGCACGTGACTGAACGCCTGCGGGAAGTTCCCCACCTGGCGCTTCAGGCGCGGGTCCCACTCCTCGGCCAGCAGGCCGAGGTCGTTGCGCAGGGCGAGCAGCTTCTCGAAGAGCTTGCGGGCCTCGTCCACGCGGCCGATCATCGCCAGGTCGTCCGCCATCCAGAACGAGCAGGCGAGGAACGCGCCCTCGTCACCCTCCAGGCCGTCCACGCCCGCGTCCTCACCGGCGGTGGGGTAGCGCAGGATGAAGCCGTCGGTGGTCGACAGCTCCCGCTGGATGGCCTCGATCGTGCCGATCACCCGCTTGTCGTCCGGCGGCAGGAAGCCCATCTGCGGGATCAGCAGCAGCGAGGCGTCCAGCTCCTTGGAGCCGTACGACTGCGTGAAGGTGTTGCGCTCCTTGTCGTAACCCTTCTCACACACATCGCGGTGGATGTCGTCGCGCAGCTCGCGCCACTTCTCCAGCGGACCGTCCGCGTCGCCGGACTCGATGAGCTTGATGGTGCGGTCGACGGCGACCCAGGCCATCACCTTGGAGTGCACGAAGTGCCGACGCGGACCGCGGACCTCCCAGATGCCCTCGTCCGGCTGGTCCCAGTGGTTCTCCAGGTACCGGATCAGCTTGAGCTGCAGCAGGGACGCGTAGTCGTTGCGGGCCAGGCCCGTCATGTGCGCCAGGTGCAGGGCCTCGGTGACCTCGCCGTAGACGTCCAGCTGGAGCTGGTGCGCGGCGCCGTTCCCGACGCGTACGGGCGAGGAGTTCTCGTATCCGGGCAGCCAGTCGAGCTCCGCCTCGCCCAACTCCCGCTCGCCCGCGATCCCGTACATGATCTGCAGGCTCTCCGGGTCGCCCGCGACCGCGCGCAGCAGCCACTCGCGCCAGGCGCGCGCCTCGTCGCGGTAGCCGGTGCGCAGCAGCGAGGAGAGGGTGATGGCCGCGTCGCGCAGCCAGGTGTAGCGGTAGTCCCAGTTGCGGACGCCGCCGATCTCCTCCGGAAGCGAGGTGGTGGGCGCGGCGACGATGCCGCCGGTCGGCGCGTACGTCAGCGCCTTCAGGGTGATGAGCGAGCGGACCACGGCCTCGCGGTAGGGCCCGTGGTACGTGCACTGCTCGACCCACTCGCGCCAGAACTCCTCGGTGGCCTCCAGGGCCTGCTCCGGCTCGGGCAGCGCGGGCGGCTCCTTGTGCGAGGGCTGCCAGGAGATGGTGAACGCGATCCGGTCGCCCGGTGCCACCGTGAAGTCCGCGTACGTGGTCAGCGACTTGCCGTAGGTCTCGGCCGTCGTGTCGAACCACACGGAGTCGGGCCCGGCGACGGCCACCGTCCGCCCTTCGTGCTTGTGCACCCAGGGCACGACACGGCCGTACGAGAAACGCATCCGCAGCGCCGAGCGCATCGGCACCCGGCCCGAGACGCCCTCGACGATCCGCACCAGTTGGGGTGCGCCGTCACGCGGGGGCATGAAATCGGTCACACGGACCGTTCCACGTGGGGTATCCCACTCGGATTCGAGGATGAGGGAGTCGCCGCGGTAGCCGCGGCGGACCGCTCTGGGCGGTTCGGCGTCCGCCGAGTGGGCTGGGCCAAGGCGCCAGAAGCCGTGCTCCTCGGTGCCGAGCAGTCCGGCGAAGACGGCGTGGGAGTCGAAGCGGGGCAGGCACAGCCAGTCCACCGTGCCGTCCCGGCAGACCAGCGCTGCGGTCTGCATGTCTCCGATAAGTGCGTAGTCCTCGATGCGCCCGGCCACGTGCATCTCCAGTCGAACGGCCACGTCGCCCCCCGAGGGGCGGTTGCTCTTTGCGGTCAGGGGAATGGGTCAATACAGCGTCGTTGCATGACGTCAATGGTCGCAGTGATTGTTGGTGCGAAACGAACTGACGAGCTCTGTGTCCGGAGAATACGGGCGGGGTGGTGCCGTTGTTCGGCCCGGCTCGGCAGCGATCGTCCGAGCAGGATACGACGCAGGATGGTGATCCGCGCGCCCCTCCCTGGAAAGCGATTGCGCCGGATGAGTGGGAAGAGCGAGTACCACTGTGCCCCGTGTCGGCCCGTGTGCGGAGCGTGGCCGGAAGCGGCCTCCCCCGGGCGCTGATACCCTGGTAGCCCGTGGACCGGTGGGCGCCCCCGAAGCAGAAACCGACGCGAGGGGTCCCCCGAACCGCAGCGACGGCACCTCCCGAAACGCCCGGGTCAGGAAGCCGGCCCGCACTCCGAACCGCGACCACGGGAGCCCCGTCTTGGCCATGCCCTCCAAATCCTCGACGACCAAGCACATCTTCGTCACCGGGGGTGTCGCCTCCTCCCTCGGCAAGGGCCTGACCGCGTCCAGCCTGGGCGCACTGCTCAAGGCGCGGGGGCTGCGGGTCACGATGCAGAAGCTCGACCCGTATCTGAACGTCGACCCGGGCACCATGAACCCGTTCCAGCACGGTGAGGTGTTCGTCACCAACGACGGCGCCGAGACGGACCTGGACATCGGTCACTACGAGCGTTTCCTGGACGTGGACCTGGACGGCTCCGCCAACATCACCACCGGCCAGGTGTACTCGACGGTGATCGCCAAGGAACGGCGCGGCGAGTACCTCGGCGACACCGTGCAGGTCATCCCGCACATCACCAACGAGATCAAGCACCGTATCCGGCGCATGGCCACGGACGACGTGGACGTCGTGATCACGGAGGTGGGCGGCACGGTCGGCGACATCGAGTCGCTGCCGTTCCTGGAGACCGTCCGTCAGGTCCGTCACGAGGTCGGCCGCGACAATGTGTTCGTCGTCCACATCTCGCTCCTTCCCTACATCGGACCGTCGGGAGAGTTGAAGACGAAGCCGACGCAGCATTCGGTTGCGGCTCTGCGCAACATCGGTATTCAGCCAGATGCGATCGTGCTGCGCGCCGACCGCGATGTGCCGACCGCGATCAAGCGCAAGATCTCGCTGATGTGCGACGTCGACGAGGCGGCCGTGGTCGCCGCCATCGACGCCAAGTCGATCTACGACATCCCCAAGGTCCTGCACACCGAGGGCCTGGACGCCTACGTCGTCCGCAAGCTGGACCTCGCCTTCCGCGACGTGGACTGGACGGTCTGGGACGACCTGCTCGACCGGGTCCACAACCCGCAGCACGAGATCAACCTCGCGCTCGTCGGCAAGTACATCGACCTGCCCGACGCATATCTTTCGGTCACCGAGGCGCTGCGCGCGGGCGGTTTCGCCAACAAGGCGCGCGTGAAGATCAAGTGGGTCACCTCGGACGACTGCAAGACCCCGGCGGGTGCCGCCCAGCAGCTCGCCGACGTCGACGCGATCTGCATCCCTGGCGGCTTCGGCGACCGCGGCGTCTCCGGCAAGGTCGGCGCCATCCAGTACGCCCGCGAGAACAAGATCCCGCTGCTCGGCCTGTGCCTCGGCCTGCAGTGCATCGTGATCGAGGCCGCGCGCAATCTCGCCGACATCGCGGACGCCAACTCCACGGAGTTCGACGCCGCGACCGCCCACCCGGTCATCTCCACCATGGCCGAGCAGCTCGACATCGTCGCCGGCGAGGGCGACATGGGCGGCACGATGCGGCTGGGCATGTACCCGGCCAAGCTCGCCGAGGGCTCGGTCGTACGCGAGGTGTACGGCGGCAAGGAATACGTCGAGGAGCGCCACCGTCACCGCTACGAGGTGAACAACTCCTACCGCACCGAGCTGGAGAAGAAGGCCGGTCTGCTGTTCTCCGGCACGTCCCCGGACGGCAAGCTCGTGGAGTACCTGGAGTACCCGCGCGACATCCACCCTTACCTGGTCGCGACCCAGGCGCACCCCGAGCTGCGCTCGCGCCCGACGCGTCCGCATCCGCTGTTCGCGGGCCTGGTGAAGGCCGCTGTGGAGCGGAAGACGGCCAAGTAACACGAGGTTGTACGGTTGCCGGGGTGCGGGTCCTTTGGGACACGTGCCCCGGTTTCTGTGGACGTGGGAGGACAAGTCGACATGACCATCAAGGACACCGCCGAGGAGTGGCAGGTCAGGGCGACCGAGACTCCGTTCACGGGGAACAAGACCTCTGTGCGCACGGACGACGTGGTCATGCCCGACGGGACGGTCGTCCGCCGCGACTACCAGGTCCACCCCGGTTCGGTTGCGGTCCTCGCCCTCGACGACCTGGGCCGCGTCCTGGTCATCCGCCAGTACCGGCACCCCGTACGCCAGAAGCTGTGGGAGATCCCGGCCGGTCTGCTCGACATCCCCGGCGAGAACCCGCTGCACGCCGCCCAGCGCGAGCTCTACGAAGAGGCCCACGTCAAGGCCGAGGACTGGCGGGTGCTCACCGACGTGTACACGACGCCGGGCGGCTGCGACGAGGCCGTACGGATCTTCCTCGCCCGGGATCTGTCCGAGGCCGAAGGCCAGCGCTTCGAGGTCGAGGACGAAGAGGCCGACATGGAGCTCTCTCGGGTCCCCGTCGAGGAGCTCGTCCGGGGTGTGCTCGCCGGTGAGCTGCACAACAACTGCCTTGTCGTGGGCGTCCTTTCGCTGGTCGCGGCCCAGAACGGCGAGGGTCTCGACGCGCTGCGCCCGGCCGAGGCGCCGTGGCCCGCGCGGCCCTTCGAGGTGTGACCCTCGCCCGGTCGCGAGGCCGGACACGCACCGCCCTCGTACTGGACATACTTGGGTGATGCGGCAGTGCGGCGAGGTGCCGTGCAGGGCGGCGTGGGGGCGTGCCTCACCTCCTCGAGGCCGCTTAGGCTCTGGAAACGCCCCGTCCGGAGTCCCGGCGGGCTTGCGCGTGTGGTGGGACGGGAGTGTGGCCCGTGACGGATCAGGCGGTGGACACCGAGGGCACGAAGGTGTCGGCCGAGGAGCAGCGCCCGGCCGCCGGGGCTTCCTCCACTCCCGGCTTCGCTCGAGCAGGGGGATCTCCATCCACGAAGGGTCGGTTCCTCGGCCGTACAAGAGAGTTGAAGGAACTGAGGGCCGACATCGAGCGTGCGGGCCTGGACACCCTCGCGGGCCGGAAAGCGCCACGCGCGCGCGTGCTGCTCATCGCGGGCAAGCCCGGCTTCGGCCGCACCGCGCTCGCCGAAGAACTCGTGCGGAAGGTCGCGGACGGTTACCCGGACGGCACGCTACGAGCCCGCCTCACCGAACCCGACGGCACGCCCGTACCCACCGAGCGCACCGCCCGCGACCTGCTCGCCGCCCTGGAACTGACCGCCCCGCCCGGAGCCGCCGAGGACGACCTCGTCGAGGCGCTGCGCGAGGCCCTCGCCACCCGCCGGGCACTGCTGCTGCTCGACGACGCGGCGGATGCGGAGCAGGTCGACGCGCTTCTCCCCGACACCCCGGAGTGCCTGGTCGTCGCCGTCTCCGACGGGCCCCTGACCGGGATCTCCGACGTCCGTCCCTGCACCCTCGGCGGCCTGGACACCAAGTCCGCCGTCGAACTCCTGGGCCGGTACACCGGTTCGGTGCGCATCACCGTCGATCCGCGCGCCGCCGAGGGGCTCGTCGAGCTCTGCGCCGCCCAGCCCGCCGCACTCGTGCTCGCCGGCGGCTGGCTGGCCCACCGGCCCAAGGCGGCCCTCGCCGACCTCGCCAAGCAGCTGCGCACCGAGGGTGACGAAGGCCTGGGCCCGGCACTCGACCGCGTCTTCCACCTCGTGTACGCCGAGCTGTCCCCGGCCCGCGCACAGATGCTCCGCCTGCTCTCCCTCGCTCCCGCGGGCCTCGTCGACCCGCACACCGCGTCCGCGCTGGTCGGCTGCTCGGTGGGCGCCGCCGAGTCCGCCCTCGACGACTTCGCCGGGCTCGGCCTCCTGCGGCGCGTCGAGTCACCGCTCGCGCAGTACGAGGTACCCGGCTGTCTGCTGCCGCTGCTGCGCTCGCTCACCGAGAGCGAGGACCGGCCGGCCGAGCTGCAGCTGGCCCGCGCCCGGATGCTGGAGCGGACCGTGCGGCTGCTGGTCTCCTGCCGCGCGATCACCGAGACCGACAGCTCGCCCGCCCGCGAGAAGCTCGCCGGGATGCCCAGCACCCTGCGCTTCAAGAACCCCCGCGCGGCGGCCGACTGGCTGCGCATCCGGCAGCCCGCGCTGCTGGCCTCCGCCCGGCTCGCGGTCGCCGACGGGGAACTGGACACCCTCGCGCGCCGCCTGATGACCGCGCTGGTGCGGGCGATGGCCGCGCACTTCGGTACGCGGGCGATGGCACCCGAGCTGTACGGCATCCACCGGCTCGTCCTCGATGTCGCCGAGCGGCGGAAGCTGCCCCGCGAGAAGGCCGCCGCGCTGCTGAACCTCGCGGACCTGGACGCCCGGACCGGCCGTACCCGTGAGGCGCTCGCCCGCTATCGCGCCGCTCTGGATGCCGGACGGGAGGCGAACGAGCCGTATGCGACCGGCCGCGCGATGGAATCCGTAGGCGGGGCGCATCAGGAGCTGGGGGACTGGGACCGGGCCGCCGACTGGTACGGGCGGGCGCTCGCGCAGCGGCTCGCGCGCGACGAGCGCGTGGACGCGGCCCGGCTGCACGGCCGTATCGCCACCGTGCACACCTTCGCGGGCCGCTACGACGAGGCGCTGCGCAGCTGGCGCTCGGCGGTCACCGGCCATCGCAGGAACGGTGATGTGGCAGGCGTGGCAAGGGCGTTGAGCGAGCTGGCGCGGGTGCAGGAGTACTCCGGCCTGTCCGAGGAGTCGCTGCACACCTGCCAGGAGGCGATCGAGTGGGCGCGCCGCGCCGAGGACGTACGACTGCGGGCCGCTCTGCAGCTCCGGCTCGCCGACACCCTGGACCGGCTCGGCGACCCGGTGGCCGCCCGGCTGCACCGTGGCGCGGCCGAGCGCATGCTGGGAGACGAGCTCCCGGAGGACCTGTCCGCCAGGGAACACGACGCTAACGCCTACGAAATCCGTAGTACATCCGCAGAAGATTGAAGCATTGAAAGGCTAGACACGGGGAATCCCTTCATTAGACTGGCTCCGCCGCATTCTTTCGCGGTGTCTGCCGGTGCGCTCCCGTGCATCCGGATATGTCTGGCATCGTCCGGGCAGGCGTCACCCCACAACCCCCTGAGCCAAGGACCGTGATCGACGTGAAGGTCGGCATCCCCCGCGAGGTCAAGAACAACGAGTTCCGGGTGGCCATCACCCCCGCCGGAGTGCATGAGCTGGTGCGCCACGGCCACCAGGTCGTCATCGAGCAGGGTGCCGGTGTCGGCTCCTCGATCACGGACGACGAGTTCGTCGCCGCCGGTGCTCAGATCCTCGGCACCGCGGACGAGGTGTGGGCCTCCGCCGACCTGCTGCTGAAGGTCAAGGAGCCGATCGCCGAGGAGTACCACCGCCTCCGCAAGGACCAGATCCTCTTCACCTACCTGCACCTGGCCGCGTCCAAGGAGTGCACGGACGCGCTCCTGGAGTCCGGCACCACGGCCATCGCGTACGAAACGGTCGAGCTGCCCAGTCGCGCGCTGCCGCTGCTCGCCCCGATGTCCGAGGTCGCGGGCCGCCTGGCCCCGCAGGTCGGCGCCTACCACCTGATGCGCGCCAACGGCGGTCGCGGGGTGCTGCCCGGCGGTGTTCCGGGCGTGCTGGCCGGGCGTGCCGTCGTCATCGGCGGCGGTGTCTCCGGCTGGAACGCCGCGCAGATCGCCATCGGCATGGGCTTCCACGTGACCCTGCTCGACAAGGACATCAACAAGCTCAAGGAAGCGGACAAGATCTTCGGTACGAAGATCCAGACCGTCGTCTCCAACGCCTTCGAGCTCGAGAAGGCCTGCCTCGAAGCCGATCTCGTCATCGGTGCCGTCCTCATCCCGGGCGCCAAGGCGCCGAAGCTGGTCACCAACGAGCTCGTGTCCCGGATGAAGCCGGGAAGTGTCCTTGTCGACATCGCGATTGATCAAGGCGGTTGCTTCGAGGACTCGCGTCCGACGACGCACGCCGAGCCGACTTTCCCGGTTCACGGTTCGGTCTTCTACTGCGTTGCCAACATGCCCGGCGCGGTGCCCAACACCTCCACGTACGCGCTCACCAACGCCACGCTCCCGTACATCGTGGAGCTCGCGAACCGCGGCTGGGTCGAGGCGCTGCGCCGCGATGCCGCGCTGGCCAAGGGCCTCAACACGCATGAAGGCAAAGTGATTTACCGCGAGGTCGCGGAGGCTCACGGCCTGGAGCACATGGAGCTGGAGACCCTGCTCAGCTGACCCGCGCCGGCCCATCTCTCCACCGACAAAAGGCGATACGTCAACACGAGTCGTCAACGGCGTACACCCGGCCGGACCTTGGGGAACCAGGTCCGGCCGCCTGTGTGTCGAGACCCTTTGCGAGACTCGTTCAACTCGTCTCGAACGTAACCCTTCGACCGTTTCGCACACCCGCGAAACCTGCCGTGCGACGCCCTTACGCCCTTGACAGAGGGGTGTTCCGTTGCCGACACATCGGGCCGGGTCCGGCGGATTGTGTTGCTGCGGACCGGTGACACGCCATAGAGTCGCCAACCGTCGGCATGGTGCCACGCTGACCTATCTAGAAGTTTCCTGGTCACCAAGGAGGTAAGACGACTTGTGAATGAGTCGACATTTACTCCCGGGGGTGGTCAACCAGGAATGCCTGCGCAGGGCCCGAGGCCCACGGGGCTCGAGGCTGTCGGCTCCGTAGCTGTGCGCACCTTCGCAGCCCACCAAAGTCCGCACAGTCCGCATAGGGCACAGACAGTCCACCAGAGCATGGATGGCCATCACGTGAACGCCATGGCCGGCAACGGAAGTGGCGAGAACCGCACCCACTTCGCCGACTACGACGACCTGCCCGAGGGGCACTTCTACGACCCCGACGCCGAGTACGAGCCCGATCCGGAGTACGCGGCCACGCTCGCGCCCGACGCGGCCCGGCAGCGTCGTGAACGCATCGGCCCGACCGGGCGCCCGCTGCCGTACTTCCCGATCCCGGGCCCGCTGACCGATCACGGCCCCGCGAAGATCATCGCGATGTGCAACCAGAAGGGCGGCGTCGGCAAGACGACGTCGACCATCAACCTGGGGGCCGCGCTCGCGGAGTACGGCCGACGGGTCCTGCTGGTCGACTTCGACCCGCAGGGCGCGCTCTCGGTCGGCCTCGGTGTCAACCCGATGGAACTCGATCTCACCGTCTACAACCTGCTCATGGAGCGGGGCATGGCGGCCGACGAGGTCCTCCTGAAGACCGCGGTCCCGAACATGGACCTGCTGCCCAGCAACATCGACCTGTCGGCCGCCGAGGTCCAGCTGGTGAGCGAGGTCGCGCGCGAGTCCACGCTGCAGCGCGCCCTGAAGCCGCTCATGGCCGACTACGACTACATCGTCATCGACTGCCAGCCCTCGCTCGGCCTGCTCACCGTGAACGCCCTCACGGCCGCCCACAAGGTGATCGTCCCGCTGGAGTGCGAGTTCTTCGCGTTGCGTGGTGTCGCGCTGCTCACCGAGACCATCGAGAAGGTCCAGGAGCGGCTCAACCCCGAGCTGGAGCTCGACGGCATCCTCGCCACGATGTACGACTCGCGCACGGTGCACAGCCGCGAGGTACTCGCCCGTGTCGTCGAAGCCTTCGACGATCACGTCTACCACACGGTCATCGGGCGCACGGTCCGCTTCCCGGAGACCACGGTCGCCGGTGAACCGATCACCACGTACGCCTCCAACTCCGTCGGTGCCGCCGCCTATCGTCAGCTCGCCAGGGAGGTGCTCGCCCGGTGTCACGCCGAGTGAGTCTGCCGGGGGCCGACGAACTGTTCCGTACGACAGGGGGAATGGCGCTCCAGTCGTCCAGCCCCAGGCGCCAGGCCAACGGCCAGTCCAACGGTGAGGCCCGGGTGCCGGCTCCTGCGGGCGAGGGCGATACGGCTGCCTCCGGGGCGGGGTCCGGGTCCGCGGAGGACGCGCCGCAGGCTGTGCCCGCACAGGGCGGGGACGGTGACGGGGCCGAGCATGTGGCCGCGGACTCCGAGTCCGCCGATGCCGGGGAGTCCCGCACCCGTGCCACAGGCGCCGAGCGCTCCGGGCGACGGCAGGGGCCGCAGGAAGGTTCTGCCGCCGCCGCTCAGACGCGCAAGCGCGGGCGGGCCGCCGCGCGGCGGCCCAGTGGGCGGGAGCGACACGACGAGAAGATCACCGTGTACGTGTCCGCCGAGGAGCTCATGGACCTCGAGCACGCTCGGCTGGTGCTCCGCGGGGAGCACGGGCTCGCGGTGGATCGCGGGCGGATCGTGCGTGAGGCTGTCGCCGTGGTGCTCGCGGACCTTGAGTCGCGGGGGGACGCCAGCATTCTTGTCCGTCGGCTCCGTGGGCGGTAAGCGGTAGCCTGCGACGGCTATGACCTCGTACGACGGTTCCGTCCCCGCATCCGGCTCCGCCGGTCGTCGGCGCGCGCTGGGGCGGGGGCCGGGGGCTTCGCCGGTGCCTGAGCCTCCGGCTGAGGTTCAGGCGTCCGCGCCTGCGGAGGCGGTCGAGCCGCCCGCGCCTCCGGCGGAGCCCGGTTCGCCTTCGGCGGAGAGTGAGTCGCCGACCGAGGCTGACGCCTCGACCGCGGAAGTTGCGGCGCCCCCTTCTCCGGCGGAGGTCGAGGCGCCCGCGCCTCCGGAGGCGGATGAGCCGCCTTCGGCGGAGAGCGAGTCGCTGGTCGAGGACGTTTCTTCGACTGCGGACCGTGGGGCGTTGGGCCCACCCTCCCCCACTCTCGGCTTCGCTCGAGCGGGGGGACCCCCGTCGCCCTACGGAACGCCTGCCCACAACGCCGACGGGGACGACGGCGTACCGCCCGCTGCCGAGCCCGAGGCTCCCCCCGAACCCGGTGACGGCACCTTCAAAGTTCGGCTTGCGAACTTTGAAGGGCCCTTTGATCTGCTGCTTCAGCTGATTTCCAAGCACAAGCTGGATGTGACCGAGGTGGCGCTTTCCAAGGTCACCGATGAGTTCATGGCGCATATCCGGGGGATGGGGCCGGACTGGGATCTTGATGAGACGACCGAGTTTCTCGTCGTCGCCGCCACCCTGCTCGATCTCAAGGCCGCTCGGCTGCTGCCGTCCGCCGAGGTGGAGGACGAGGGGGATCTGGCTCTGCTGGAGGCGCGGGATCTGCTGTTCGCGAGGCTCTTGCAGTACCGCGCGTACAAACAGATCGCCGAGATCTTCAGCCGGCGACTCGAGGAAGAGGCCCGCCGGTATCCCCGCACCGTCGGACTGGAGCCGCATCACGCCGAGTTGTTGCCCGAGGTCGTCATCAGCATCGGGGCGGAGGGGTTCGCGAAGCTCGCCGTGAAGGCGATGCAGCCCAAGCCCAAGCCGCAGGTGTACGTCGACCACATCCACGCCCCGCTGGTGAGTGTGCAGGAGCAGGCCGGGATCGTTGTGGCGCGGCTGAGAGAGCTCGGTGAGGCCACCTTCCAGGCACTCGTCGAGGACACGGACGACACGCTGACCGTCGTGGCCCGGTTCCTCGCCCTGCTGGAGCTCTACCGGGAGAAGGCCGTCGCGCTCGATCAGGAGGAGGCGCTGGGGGAGTTGCTGGTGCGCTGGACGGGTGGGGACAGCGAGGAGGAGCCGAGGGTGACGGACGAGTTCGACAGGCCCCCGGAGCCGGCCCAGGACGAAGCCAAGGAGGAGAAGGCGTGACCGAGAACACCACCGAGGCCCCGGCAGGGCTGCGTACCGTCGCGGATCTCGACCTCAGGCCCGCCCTGGAGGCCGTACTCATGGTTGTGGACGAACCCGCGACCGTGGAGCACCTCGCGAAGATCCTGGAGCGGCCCCGGCGGCAGATCGCGGACGCGCTGCGCGCGCTGGCCGACGAGTACACCGTGCAGGGCCGTGGCTTCGAGCTGCGGCTTGTCGCGGGCGGCTGGCGGTTCTACAGCCGGCCCGAGTACGCGGCGGCCGTCGAACGGTTCGTACTGGACGGGCAGCAGGCGCGGCTCACGCAGGCCGCACTGGAGACGCTGGCGGTCGTGGCGTACCGGCAGCCGGTCAGCCGTTCCCGTGTCTCGGCCGTACGAGGAGTGAACTGCGACGGTGTGATGCGCACCCTCCTGCAGCGCGGTCTGGTCGAAGAGGCGGGCGCGGAACCCGAAACAGGTGCGATCCTGTACAGGACGACGAACTACTTCCTGGAGCGGATGGGCCTGCGCGGCCTGGACGAGCTTCCGGAGCTCGCGCCCTTCCTCCCCGAGGCGGAGGCGATCGAGGCCGAGACGCAGGAAGGCGTACCGTCGTTCGATCCGGATGCACCGGACCCCGATGACGACACGACGACGGAACTTTGATGCGAAGCAGCGGCAGCGGCAAGAGCGGCGGGCGCGGTAACTACCGCGGCGCCGGCAACAGCAGGGACCAGAAGCAGGGGCAGGAGCAGGGCCGCCCCCGCAAGCCCCGCCCCGAGGAGCGCCGCTACGACGTGGGCCCTGACGCCACCAAGGAAGGCCCCAAGTCCGGGCGTGGCAGCTCCGCGCGCGGCGGGGCCAAGGGCGCTCCGAAGAAGGGCCAGCAGGGCGGCGGGCGCGGCCGTACGGCCCCCGGGCGCTCTCGCGAGTTCGAGACGCGGACCGAGGAGCGCAATCGCGACCGGTACGCGGAGAAGAAGGACGTCAAGTCCCCGAAGACCTTCCCGGGCGCCGAGCAGGAGGGAGAGCGGCTGCAGAAGGTGCTCGCGCGCGCGGGATACGGTTCGCGGCGCGCCTGTGAGGAACTGGTCGATCAGGCCCGCGTCGAGGTCAACGGCGAGATCGTCCTCGAACAGGGGCTGCGCGTCGACCCGGAGAAGGACGAGATCAAGGTCGACGGGCTGACGGTCGCCACACAGGCGTACCAGTTCTTCGCGCTGAACAAGCCCGCCGGTGTCGTCTCGACGATGGAGGACCCGGAGGGGCGCCAGTGCCTCGGGGACTACGTCACCAACCGTGAGACCCGGCTCTTCCACGTCGGACGGCTCGACACCGAGACCGAGGGCATCATCCTGCTCACCAACCACGGCGAACTGTCCAACCGGCTGACCCACCCCAAATACGGCGTCAAGAAGACCTATCTCGCGCACATCGTGGGCCCGATCCCGCGCGACCTGGGCAAGCAGCTCAAGGACGGCATCCAGCTGGAGGACGGGTACGCGCGCGCGGACCACTTCCGCGTCGTCCAGCAGACCGGCAAGAACTACCTCGTAGAGGTCACTCTCCACGAGGGCCGCAAGCACATCGTGCGGCGCATGCTCGCCGAGGCCGGCTTCCCGGTCGACAAGCTGGTGCGCGTCGCCTTCGGGCCGATCACGCTCGGCGACCAGAAGTCGGGCTGGCTGCGCCGGCTGTCCAACACGGAGGTCGGGATGCTGATGCAGGAGGTCGACCTCTAGGTCGCCGTACTCGCCACGCTCGACCGACGGCCGGTTCCGGAATTCGTCCGGGGCCGGCCGATGCGTTTTCGCCGCTCCTCCGGTCTGTACCCGTGAGGGAAGGGAGCGGCCATGGCTGTGACGACGGATCGCGACGAGTTCGTACGGCTTACGGGGATGTACCGGCGCGAGCTGCTGGCGCACTGCTACCGGATGCTCGGGTCGGTCGACGACGCCGAGGACCTGGTGCAGGAGACGTATCTGCGGGCCTGGCGGTCGTACGACGGATACGAGGGCCGCGCCTCCTTGCGGACCTGGCTCTACCGGATCGCCACCAATACGTGTCTGACGGCGCTGGAGGGACGCGAACGGCGTCCGCTGCCCACGGGGCTCGGCGGGCCGTCAGACGCGCCTGAGGAGCCGCCGAGGACCCCTCCGACGGACATCCCGTGGCTCCAGCCGGTACCCGACACGCTCGTCGACCCCGCGACCGTCGTCGCGGCGCGCGGGAGCCTGCGACTCGCGCTTGTCGCGGCGCTGCAGAATCTGCCCGCGCGGCAGCGGACCGTGCTCATCCTCAGGGACGTGCTGGCCTGGCGGGCGCAGGAGGTGGCCGCCCTGCTCGGGACCACCACGGCGGCAGTGAAAAGCAGCCTCCAACGCGCGCGTGCCCGGCTCGACGAAGTGGCGCCGGACGAGGACCTGCTGGCGGAGCCGGACAGTACGGGCGACCGCGACCTGCTCGACCGATATGTGGCCGCCTTCGAGCACGCCGACATGGACGCGCTGCTCGGGCTGCTCCAGGAAGGCGTCGAGCTGGAGATGCCGCCCTACCTGGAGTGGTTCAGCGGGAGGAAGGACGTCATGCGGTTCCTGGAGGCGCTCGAGCACGAGAAGGGAGATCTGCGGATGATCCCCACGCGGGCGAACGGGCAGCCGGCCGTGGTGGCGTACATACGCGGTGCCGATGGGGTGCACCGGGCGCACTCGGTGCAGGTGCTCACCCTCGAGGGATCTGTCGAGGACCGGGAGGTCGCGCGGATCACCGTCTTCCTGGATCCGGAGCTGGCCGGGCGCTTCGGGATGCCGGAGGTGCTGTCATGAACTCCGGGGAGCTGCTCGAGCGTTCGCTCGCGTACGCGCTGGGGAGCGTCGCCGCCGTGCCACCCGGGAGTCTGCGTCGGGCCACGCCGTGTGCGCGGTGGGACCTGGGGGAGTTGCTCGGCCATCTCGACGACGCGCTCGACGCACTGCACGAGGGGCTGACGGGCGGGCGGATCGGTCTCTTTCCGGCGGCGGAGGGCCGCGCGGATCCCGCGTGCGACTTCCGGCGGCGTGCCTGTGCGTTGCTCGGCGCCTGGGTGGCCCTGCCCGGGGAGGGGCGCTCCGTGACCGTGGGGGACCGGCCGCTGGACGTCCGTGTGATGGCCGCCACCGGCGCTGTCGAGATCGCTGTCCACGGCTGGGACGTGGCGCAGGCCTGCGGGCGTCCGCGGCCGATTCCGTCCGGGCTCGCGGCCGAACTGCTGTCCGTCGCGCAGTGCGTGGTCGGGGACGAGGACCGGGGAGTGCGCTTCGCCGAGCCGGTCGGCGTGCTGCCCCGGGCGGCTGCCTCAGATCGGCTCGTCGCGTTCCTCGGGCGCGATTCCTTTTCGGGGCGGGGATGGTCTGCCTTCCGTGAGTGACTCTCACGGAAGGGCTTATCCCTCATGGCTGACATCGACATCGCAGAAACGTTGTTCGCCCCCGCCCGCAAGGCACCGCCATCCACCGCGCCCCCGCGGCGCGTCTGGACGGTGGTCCTTGCCGGGCTGGGGGCGCTCCTGTGTGCGCTGGACGTGGTGGTCGTCGCCACCGCGCTGCCCGCGCTGCAGGCCGACTTCGGGGCGAGCCTGTCCCAGCTGGAGTGGACGATCAATGCGTACAACCTCGTCTTCGCCTGCCTGACCCTCACCGGTGCGGCGCTCGGCGACCGGTTCGGGCGGCGGCGGATGTACGTCGTCGGGCTCGCCGTCTTCACGCTGGCCTCCGCGTGGGCCGCGCTCGCCGGTGGCGCCGGTGAACTCATCGCCGCACGTGCCGTCCAGGGCGCCGGAGCGGCTGTACTCCTGCCTCTCACGCTGACCTTGATCAGCGAGGCGTTCCCGGCCGAGAAGCGGGGCGTGGCGATCGGTCTGTGGGGTGGGGTGAGCGGACTCGGGGTGGCCGCCGGGCCGGTGCTTGGCGGGGCTGTCACGGATGGTCTGTCCTGGCAGTGGATCTTCTGGTTGAACGTGCCCCTGGGGCTGGTGATGCTTCCGCTCGCCGCGATGAAGCTGCGCGAGAGCTACGGTCCGCGGCCCCAACTCGACATCGTGGGGCTGGTGTTGGCGGCCGTGGGCCTGACCGGGCTCGCCTGGGCGCCGGTGCGGGCGCCGGAGGCCGGCTGGGGGAGTGCCGAGGTGCTGGTCGCCCTGGCCGTCGGGGTCGTGTTCGTGGCGGCCTTCCTCGGCTGGGAGCGGTCGGGGGCGAAGTACCCGATGCTGCCGCTCGCGCACTTCCGGCGGCGCGGCTTCTCCACCGCCAACGGCGCGGTCTTCCTGATGTTCATGTCGCTGCTCGGCGCGCTGTTCATGATCTCGCAGCTCTTCCAGGTCGGCCTGGGCAACTCCCCGTTGGAGGCGGGCCTGCGGATTCTGGTGTGGACCGGTACGCCGCTGCTCGTCGCGCCGGTCGCGGGTGCGCTCTCGGACCGGTTCGGGAACCGGCCCTTCATGCTGACGGGCCTTGTTCTCCAGGCGGTGGGGCTCGGGCTGATGGCCTGGCAGGTGGAGCCCGGGGTCGGCTACGACCGCCTGGTCGTGCCGCTGATCATTGCCGGAGTCGGCATCTCCATGGTCTTCCCCACTGTCGCGAACGCCGTGAGCTCGTCGGTGCCGCCCGCTGAGGTGGGTGTCGCGTCGGGCGTCAACAACGCGCTGCGCGAGCTGGGCGGGGTCTTCGGAGTCGCCGTCGCCGCGGCCGTGTTCGTCCGGTACGGGGGCTACGACTCGGCGGAGAGCTTCATCGACGGATGCGCCCCCGCGCTGTGGGTCTCGGCGGCGGTCTCGGCCGCCGGGGCGGTGGTGGCGTCGTTCGCGCCGTCCAAGCACGGGAGTTGACGTCCAAGGACGGGAGTTGAGGGGTTGCCACAGCCCGCCCGCCTCTTTATAGTCTGAGTGACTATTAAGGAGGTGGGTGGGCGTGACCACAGCAAAGGGCAACGCACCCGAAGCCCCCGAGGGTTACGACAAGCACGCCTTCGAGCCCTTCGCCGTCACCGTCGATCTCGCGGTGTTCACGGTCCGGGCGGCCGTACTCCAGGTGCTGCTGATCGAGCGCGGGCAGGAACCGTACGCGGGCTGCTGGGCACTGCCCGGCGGTTTCGTCCTGCCCGAGGAGTCCGCGGAGACGGCCGCCCGGCGCGAACTCGCCGAGGAGACCGGTCTGTCGGACGTCACCGGGCTGCATCTGGAGCAGCTGCGGACGTACAGCGAGCCGGACCGCGATCCCCGGATGCGGGTCGTCTCCGTCGCGTACGCGGCGCTGCTGCCCGACGCTCCGGAGCCGCACGGCGGCTCAGACGCGGCACGCGCCCAGTGGCTGCCGTACGACGGGCTCGGACCGCTCGCCTTCGACCACGACCGGATCCTCGCCGACGCCCATGAACGGGTCGGCGCCAAGCTCGAGTACACCTGTCTCGCCACGGCCTTCTGTCCGCCCGAGTTCACGCTCGGGGAGCTTCAGCAGGTCTACGAGACGGTGTGGGGGACGGTCCTGGACCGGCCCAACTTCCGGCGCAAGGTCCTGGCCACGCCCGGCTTCGTCGAACTGATCCCCGGCGCGGCGCGCCTGACCGGCGGCCGGGGCAAGCCGGCGGCGCTGTACCGGGCGGGCAGCGCCACCACCCTCCACCCGCCCCTGCTCCGACCGTCTCCGTCCTGGGAAGGACCATCCTCATGACCACCACCGTCAGGAAGCGTGCTGCCACAGGGGCGTTGATCGGGCTGGCCCTCGGGGACGCGCTCGGCTTTCCGACCGAGTTCAACGACGTACCGTCGATCCTCGCCAAGTTCGGGCCGTGGCGGGAGATGGGGCTGCCGACACCGGCGATCGTCACGGACGACACACAGATGACGCTGGCGTTGGGGTGGGGGCTGCGGACGGCCATGGACCGGGGGGTGCTCGCGCCCAAGAGGATGGAACGGCCCGTGCGCGAGGAGTTCGTGGACTGGTTCCAGTCGCCGGAGAACAACCGGGCGCCTGGCCGTACATGTCTGGTGGCCTGCGAGAAGCTGAAGCGCCCGGACCGGCCCTGGCAGGACGCCAGCCAGATCCACTCCAAGGGCTGCGGTGCCAACATGCGCGTCGCACCCATCGGGCTGATCCCCGGTCTGAGCGACGAACAGCGCGCCGGGGCCGCCCAGTTGCAGGCCGCGCTCACGCACGGCCATCCCACGGCGCTGGCCGCGTCCGACCTCACCGCGCATGCCGTACGCCTCCTCGCGCAGGGCACCGAGCCGACCGGCCTCGTCGGACTGCTGCGCTCGTACGCGTACGAGAACCGCTCCCGCTACCACGACCAGTGGCTCGGCGACCTGTGGACGCGCAGCCAGGACCCGACGCCCGCGCACTTCATCGAGCGGGGCTGGGACGAGTGCCTGGAGATCCTGGACCGGCTTCAGAAAGCCGTGCGCTCACACTCACCCGAGATGGACCCGTGCCTGGCCACCGGCGAGGGCTGGATCGCCGAGGAGGCCCTCGCCACCGGCCTGCTCTGCTTCCTGCTCTTCCTCGACGAACCGCTCACCGCGTTGCGCCGGGCCGCCTGCACCTCGGGCGACTCCGACTCGATCGCCTGCCTGGCGGGCGCGTTCGCCGGGGCGTACGTCGGGGCCGACGCCTGGCCCACGGAGTGGGCCGACAGGATCGAGTACCGGGGCGATCTCATGGCCCTGGGAGCGCTCTGGGACGCTTGATCGATGACCCACGACCTGGACATCGACCTTGCGCCCGTCGTCGCGGAACAGCCCGACCCCGTGCTCTTCGCCACTGTCTCCGGAGCGCATCTGTACGGTTTCCCGTCCCGCGACTCGGACGTCGACCTGCGCGGCGTTCACCTGCTGCCCACGGAAGCCCTCGTGGGGTTGCGCGAGCCGGAGGAGACCCGGTCGCGCATGTGGGAGCGGGACGGCGTGGAGATGGACCTGGTCACGCACGACCTGCGGAAGTTCGTACGGCTGATGCTGCGCCGCAACGGTTATGTGCTGGAGCAGTTGCTCTCACCGATCGTCGTGCACACCACGGACGTGCACACCGAACTCGTCGCGCTCGCGCCCGCCGTGCTCACCAGCCGTCACGCGCACCACTACCGCGGGTTCGCCGCGACACAGTGGCGGCTCTTCGGGAAGACCAGTGAGCTGAAGCCGCTGCTCTACACGTTCCGGGTGCTGCTCACCGGCATCCACCTGATGCGGTCGGGCGAGGTGCAGGCCCATCTGCCCACGCTCATCGGTCAGCTCGACGCCCCCGCGTATCTGCCGGACCTGATCGCCGCGAAGGCGGAGCGGGAGCACGGAGCTGCCGACGTCGCCCACGCGCGCGTGCAGGACGATGTGGAGCGGCTGCACGCCGTGCTCGACGAGGCGCAGGCCGCTTCAGTGTTGCCGGACGCCCTCGCCGACACGACGTACGACGCTCTGCATCATCTGGTCGTCCGCGCCCGATCGCAGGGCTGAGGCGCGTCGGACGCGGATCAAGAAGTCCTCGACCCGGACCCGGTCCGGCTCGGGCGGGAGCGGGCTACGGGCCGCCGCCTCGTCCGCTTCCGTGGCGAGGCGAGCCATCCGGGACTCGACGGTCGGCCAGGGGACCTCGCCGCGTTTCACCGCGAGCAGGGGCTCTCGCTGGTCGCCGACGTCGAGGGTGAGGGTGCCCGTGCGGAGCAGGTCGCGGCAGCTCGTCAGGAGGCGCAGCATGTGCATGGCGTGCTTCCAGCGGGGTGTGCCGTGGGTGCGGACGTCCGCTTCCAGCTTCTTGCGCTGGCCCAGTGCGTAGCGTGCGAAGGTGTCGTGCGCCTGGCGGGAGAGGAACGCCTCGCGCAGGGCGAGGAGTTCGCGACCCGTGTCGTCCGCGTGCGTGACGAGCGGGGAGTGCAGGCACTCCAGGATGTTCGGGTTGGCGCGCAGAGCCAGTGCGCAGAAGCGCTCCAGCTCCCAGCTGAACTGTTCGTCCGCGGGACCGTCGACGTGCGTCGGCGGCTTCTCGAAGCGCCAGAAGAGCGGGGCGGGGGCCAGGAACACGCCCCGGACGTCGGTGTCGCTGGTGTCCGTGGCCAGGCCGAAGGCGCGGGAGCCCATGACGCAGGAGTAGATCGTGTGATCGTTTACCAGGTCCTCGGGGCTCATACGGACGAGCGTAAGGTCCGGATCACGCCAGGCGAATCGAATTTCCCGTGACCGCGAGCTTCTCCTCGGGGAGGGGTCTTGTCGCCGGGCCGTCGGCCACCGAGGCGTCGGATACGCGGAACTTGCTGCCGTGGCAGGTGCAGTTGATCGTGCCGTCCGAGACGTTGGCGACTGTGCAGCGCTGGTGGGTGCAGATGGCCGAGAAAGCCTTGAACTCGCCCTGTTCGGGCTGGGTGACGACGACCTGCTCGTCCTTGAAGATCTTGCCGCCGCCTACCGGGATGTCGGTCGTCCTGGCCAGTTCCTCGCCGCCCGGGGCCTCGCCGGGGGACTCTCCGGACGTCTCCTCCGGGGCAGGCGACTCCGCCTCGCCCCCGCCGTTCTCGTTCCCGTACTCGCTGCACCCCGCGAGCAGCGCGGCCGCGCCGGCCGCCCCCGCCGCGAGAACCGTGCGACGCGTCGAGCGGATCGTCATGTCGTCACTCCGAAGGTGCGGAAGAACCAGAGAGCCGAGGTCAGCCAGACCACCGTGAGCGCGGCGAAGACGAGCCCGCCGACGATGGGCAGCAGCCAACCGGGCAGTCGCTCCGAGCGAAGGAGCAGCATCTTGGCGCTGAAGGCACCGAAGAAGAAGCAGCCCAGGAGCGAATGCCACAATACGCGCGGTTCATATGTCTGATAGCCCAATGCGTATAAACAGTGCACGGCGACCGGTACCGCGGCCAGGAACGCGACCCGCCCCGACCAGCGGTGCAGCACCCCTGCCCAGCTCGGGCCCGGCAGCTTTCCGTACACCATGAGCGCCGAGACGAACTGCACCACCGCGAAGCCCATCGCCCCTGTGGCCAGCCAGGACTTGACGGCGCCCGTGCTGCTGAACCCGGCCAGGTTGAAGGCCGTGCCCGCCGGTTCGTGCACCTTGCCGTACGCGCCGAGGGCGAGGGCGACCGCCCCGGCGACCAGGGCCGGGACGAGGTAACGGGAGGCCTGTGGACGGCGGGCCGGTTCGGGCGAGGGGAAGTCCTGGGTGGCGGCGTTCGGGTCGACGGTCATGGTCGGCTCCCTGCGGTCAGGGCTGAACGGAGGACTACGGCGGCCCGGAGTACTACGGCTGCACGGGGCGGGCGGTGAGCTGCTGTCCGTCGACCGTCACGGCGCCGGTCTCGGGGTCGATACGGGGCGCGGCCGAGGGTGTGCCGTCGCGCTTGACGATGCCGACCTGCTGACCGTCCGGCAGCACGATCCAGCCGCCGTCGATCTCGGCGCCGCGTACGGACTCGGTGGCCCGGTACAGCCCCGAGGGCTTGAGCGCCTTGTCGGCGGTGAACCCGTACTCCTGCTGCCCCGTGTCCACCGTGCCGCTGATCCGGCTGCCCTTCAGCTCGCCGTTCAGTACGCCGCCCTGTTGACTGGTCAGCCGCATGCTGCCGTCGGCCTTGACGTCGCCCTTCAGCCAGGACTCCTGGTCCCGGCCGTCGCAGAAGTACGCGATCGCCCTGCCGTCGCGCAGTGAGACCGCGACCGCGGAGGAGTCGTCGTCCGTACGGCCCGCGTAGTCGGCGTTGGCCGGTGCGCTCGGCGACGGTGCGCTCTTCGACGGGCTCGGTGACGCGGTCGTCTTCGTCGGCTCGGGAGCCGGGCTGGGCGACACCTTCGTGGCGGGCTTCTCGCCCCCGGCCGACGAGGTGGGACTCGTCCCTGTCGTCGCGTTGAGCGACAGCATCACCAGGGCCAGCAGGAGCCCCCCGAGTAGCGTGAAAAGTGGTCCGGAGCGCTTCATTTGTGCCTCCCCCGAGGCGTCGCGGACAGCATCCCCATGCAAGCGGAAGCGCGGGGCGGCGTCCATAGGCGGACCCATGCCGTTTCACCCCGATGAGAGGGACCGCACGGTTCCGTGACATTCGCGGGGTCCGCGGCCGTCCCGACGCGCTCGTCCCGCGTCTCGGCAGGCGGGCGCCGCGTACTCGCGTACGACGGGCTGACTACGCTGGATGTGCACAGAGCCGATACGTACATCAGCGAGGAGCGACACCGTGGCGGTACGAGCGGTCCGCGGCGCCGTCCAACTGGAGCGGGACGAAGCCGGGCACATGGACGAGCAGGTCAGCGAGCTGCTCACCGCCATCCTGGAGCGGAACTCTCTGACCACCGAGGACCTCATCAGCATCTGGTTCACGGCGACGCCCGACCTGCACAGTGACTTTCCGGCAGCCGCCGCGCGCAAGCTCGGCATCGTCGACGTACCGCTGATCTGCGCTCAGGAGCTGGACATCGAGGGCGCGATGCCCAGGGTCGTACGCGTTCTCGCGCACATCGAGTCCGATCTGCCGCGCTCCGACATCGCGCACGTCTACCTCGGCGCCGCGGCCGCGCTCCGCAAGGACATCGCCCAGTGAGGACCGCACTCGTCATCGGTACGGGGCTCATCGGCACGTCGGCGGCGCTGGCCCTGGTGGGGCGTGGCGTCGTCGTGCACCTCGCCGACCACGACCCGGAGCAGGCCCGTACGGCCGCCGCGCTCGGCGCCGGCACGGACGAGGAGCCCGCGGGCCCCGTCGACCTCGCGATCGTCGCGGCGCCACCCGCACACGTGGCCACGACGCTCGCCGACGCGATGCGGCGCGGGATCGCGCGCGGCTACCTGGACGTGGCCAGCGTCAAGGGCGGGCCGCGCCGTGAGCTGGAGGCGCTGGGGCTCGACCTCTCCGCGTACATCGGTTCGCATCCCATGTCGGGCCGTGAGAAGTCGGGTCCCCTGGCCGCGACCGGGGACCTCTTCGAGGGACGGCCCTGGGTACTGACGCCCACCCGGGACACCGACACCGAAGTGCTCAACCTCGCCCTGGAGTTGGTGTCGCACTGCCGTGCCGTACCGGTCGTGATGGACGCCGACGCCCACGACCGCGCGGTGGCGCTGGTCTCCCACATGCCCCACCTGGTGTCCAGCATGGTCGCCGCGCGTCTGGAGAACGCCGAGGAGGCAGCCGTACGTCTCTGCGGCCAGGGCATCCGTGACGTGACCCGGATCGCGGCCTCCGAGCCCCGGATGTGGATCGACATCCTGTCCGCGAACCCGGGCCCGGTCGCCGACCTCCTCGCGGACGTCTCCGCAGACCTGGACGAAACGGTGCAGGCCCTGCGCGCACTCCAGTCCTCCGACGAGGCCAAGCGCCGTGAGGGCGCCTCCGGCATCGAGGACGTCCTGCGCCGCGGCAACGCCGGCCAGGTCCGCGTCCCCGGCAAACACGGCGCCGCCCCCACGGTGTACGAGAGCGTCGTCGTTCTCATCAACGACCAGCCGGGTCAACTGGCCCGCATCTTCGCGGACGCGGGCGCCGCGGGCGTCAACATCGAGGACGTACGCATCGAGCACGCGACCGGGCAGCAGGCGGGCCTGGTGGAGCTGATGGTGAAGCCGGCGGTGGCGCCGGTGCTGACGGCGGCACTGCGGGAGCGTGGCTGGGCGATCCGGCAGTAGCGGCCGGGGTGGGGACCGGTGCCGCGAGTCGGCGGTCGGAGGCCGCCGCGGCCGTCCCGGAGCCCGGGAGGCGTCCTGGCGCCGAGGGGTGCGAGGGCGGCGTCGAGGATGGGGTCGGAGGCCAGTAATACCGGGCTCGGGGAGACAGTAACCTTGTGCGGGGCGCGATCGTGCCCGTACCAGTCCACCACCCCGCATCAGGAAGGTGCTCGCACCCGTGGAAACCAGCGCCGCCCGGACCGCACCGGCAGTGATCGTCGCCATCGACGGCCCCTCCGGCACGGGCAAGTCGAGCACCTCGAAGGCCGTCGCGGCCCAGCTCGGTCTGAGCTACCTCGACACCGGTGCCCAGTACCGGGCGATCACGTGGTGGATGGTGAACAACGGCATAGACATCAGCGACCCCACCGCGATCGCCGCCGTGGCCGCGAAGCCCGAGATCGTGTCCGGTACGGACCCCTCGGCGCCGACCATCACGGTGGACGGCACGGATGTCTCGGGTCCGATCCGCACCCAGGAGGTCACCTCCAAGGTGAGCGCGGTCAGTGCCGTGCCCGAGGTGCGCGCCCGGATCACCGAACTGCAGCGCTCGGTCGCCGCGGCAGCCAAGCTGGGCATCGTCGTCGAGGGCAGGGACATCGGGACCACCGTCCTGCCCGACGCCGACGTGAAGATCTTCCTCACCGCGTCCCCGGAGGCCCGCGCCGCCCGCCGCAGCGGTGAGCTGAAGGGCGCCGACCTCCACACGACCCGCGAGGCCCTGCTGAAACGGGACGCGGCCGACTCCACCCGTAAGACCTCGCCGCTCGCCAAGGCGGACGACGCGGTCGAGGTGGACACCTCCGATCTCACGCTCCAGCAGGTCATCGAGTGCGTGGTCACCCTGGTCGAGGAGAAGCGGGCAGCGAAGTGACGGCACCGTCGGAGCGGGGCGCGGAGGTCGGGCGGCGCATCGGCGTCGGCCTGATGTACGGGTTGTGGAAGCCGCGCGTCCTGGGTGCCTGGAAGGTCCCCGCGACCGGCCCGGTGATCCTCGCCGCCAACCACTCCCACAACATCGACGGTCCGATGGTCATCGGTGTGGCGCCCCGGCCGTCGCACTTCCTGGTCAAGAAGGAGGCGTTCGTCGGCCCGCTCGGCCCCTTCATGCACGCCGTCGGCCAGCTGAAGGTGGACCGCTCGACCGCCGACCGCACCGCCATCACCCAGGCCCTCGGCGTCCTGGAGAACGGCGGAGTCCTCGGCATCTTCCCGGAGGGCAGCCGCGGCGAGGGCGACTTCGCCGCGCTGCGCGCCGGGCTCGCCTACTTCGCCGTACGCAGCGGAGCGCCGGTCGTTCCGGTCGCCGTGCTGGGAAGTACGGAGCGGCGCGGGCGGTTGATAAAGGGGCTGCCTCCGCTGCGCAGCCGGGTCGACGTCGTCTTCGGCGACCCGTTCGAAGCGGGCGACGGCAGCGGGCGGCGTACGCGCAAGGCGCTCGACGAGGCGACCGAGCGCATCCAGAAGCAGCTCAGCGCGCACCTGGAAGACGCCAGGCGTCTCACGGGGCGCCTGGAAAACGCAGGGCGTCTCACCGAGCGCTGAGCGACACTTGAGTAGTGGATCACCCGGAATCAGGGCGCTCCACCGATCACCACGATGAACGAGGTACGGACTTCATGAACGACCACATCCAGCCCGACGGCTCGGAGCACGAGCACGGGGCGCTTGGCGATGCCGAGTACGCGGAGTTCATGGAGCTCGCCGCGGAAGAGGGCTTCGACGTCGAGGACGTCGAGGGCGCGATCGAGGCGGCCGGACACGGCCCGCTCCCGGTCCTCGCCATCATCGGCCGCCCGAATGTCGGCAAGTCGACCCTGGTGAACCGCATCATCGGCCGCCGCGAGGCCGTCGTCGAGGACAAGCCCGGCGTGACCCGTGACCGCGTCACCTACGAGGCCGAGTGGGCGGGCCGCCGCTTCAAGATCGTCGACACCGGCGGCTGGGAGCAGGACGTCCTCGGCATCGACGCGTCCGTGGCCGCGCAGGCCGAGTACGCGATCGACGCGGCCGACGCGGTCGTCTTCGTCGTCGACGCCAAGGTCGGCGCGACGGACACGGACGAGGCGGTCGTCCGGCTGCTGCGCAAGGCGGGCAAACCCGTCGTGCTGTGCGCCAACAAGGTCGACGGCCCGAGCGGCGAGGCGGACGCGGCGTACCTGTGGTCCCTCGGCCTCGGCGAGCCGCACCCCGTCTCGGCCCTGCACGGCCGTGGCACCGGCGACATGCTGGACGCCGTCCTTGAGGCGCTGCCGGACGCCCCGGCGCAGACCTTCGGCGTCGGCGTCGGCGGACCGCGTCGTATCGCCCTGATCGGCCGCCCGAATGTCGGCAAGTCGTCTCTGCTCAACAAGGTGGCGGGCGAGGAGCGCGTCGTCGTCAACGAGGTCGCGGGCACCACCCGTGACCCGGTCGACGAGCTCATCGAACTCGGCGGCATCACCTGGAAGTTCGTGGACACGGCGGGCATCCGCAAGCGTGTCCACCTCCAGCAGGGCGCCGACTACTACGCCTCGCTGCGCACGGCCGCCGCCGTGGAGAAGGCGGAGCTCGCGGTGATCCTCATCGACGCCTCCGAGTCCATCTCAGTCCAGGACCAGCGCATCGTCACGATGGCCGTGGAGGCGGGCCGCGCGATCGTCCTTGCCTTCAACAAGTGGGACACCCTCGACGAGGAGCGCCGCTACTACCTGGAGCGGGAGATCGAGACCGAGCTTGCCCAGGTGGCGTGGGCGCCGCGGGTGAACGTCTCGGCGCTCACGGGCCGCCACATGGAGAAGCTGGTCCCGGCCATCGAGACGGCGCTGGCGGGCTGGGAGACCCGGGTCCCGACGGGCCGGCTGAACGCCTTCCTCGGTGAACTGGTCGCCGCGCATCCGCACCCGGTCCGGGGCGGCAAGCAGCCGCGGATCCTGTTCGGTACGCAGGCGGGCACGAAGCCGCCGCGGTTCGTGCTCTTCGCGTCCGGCTTCATCGAGCACGGCTACCGGCGCTTCGTGGAGCGCCGGCTGCGTGAGCAGTTCAGCTTCGAGGGGACGCCGATCCATATCTCCGTACGCGTGCGGGAGAAGCGCGGCAAGAAGAAGTAACGGGCGCCGTCCGGGCGTTGGAGAGGGCCCCCTGCTGGTGCAGGGGGCCCTCTCCGTACGTACGAGCTGCCGCGTCAGCGTTCCTTGCGCGGCCGGGGCGGCAGCGCCGGGATCAGCCCCGAGGCGTGCTGCCGGGCGACCGGCTGCCAGACGCCGGTGGTGGTGCGGCCGCGTGAGGCCGGGCGTCCGCTCGTGTGCTGCACGGTGCCGAAGGCGGTGAAGCCCAGCTCCTCCTCGCCGCTGCGATCGCCCGGCGGGGTCCGGAAGGACCGGCGGAACTCCGCGTAGAGCGCGTCGTAGATCGGCGTGGCCGAACGACCGGAGGAGTCCTGCGCCGGCCGCATGGCCGGGATCGGTGACGTGTACGGCAGGCGGCGAGGGGCGTCGTAGGTGTGCACGTACGTGCCAACGACCCCGGGCCCCAACAGATGCGCCCGACCTGGGCTGATGCCCGGGCCGGGCGCATTCGGGAACCGGTGCTCACACTCAGGTCCCGGCCAGCGGCATCGCGGCCGCCACCAGCTTGCCGTTGGCCGCCGCCTTGTCGAGGGCCTCGCGGAGCAGGTCCTCGCGGGGCTGGCGGCCGATCGAACCGACGGGGGCCGCGAACAGCAGCACCTGCTGGTGCTTGTTGGCGGCCTGCCGCCAGCTGTCGGTGACCTGGAGTGGCTGGTGGGCCTGCCACCAGGCGACGGGCGAGCCGCCGCCGGTGCCGGGCTGCAGGACCGCGTGCAGCTGGCCCATGGCGAGCAGCACGGACCAGCCGTGCAGCACGGGCGGCACCTCGGTCAGCTGGGGCAGCGGCATGAAGCCCTGCTCGATGAGGAGCGGCAGGAAGTCGTCACCGTCGCCTCCCGTCGTGCCGGGGCGCGCGATGGGCCCGGTCGGCTCGACGACGAGCGCGGGGTGCAACTCGCCGCCGAGCAGGACGAGTCCGCTCGTGACACCGAGGACGGCCTGCTCGGGCATGGCCTCGGCGGGGCCGGGGCGCTCGTGTTCGGTGACCGATTCCTGGCCGGTGATCGAGCGGACGGCCCCCTGCAACTGCTCCTCGGTGACCTGGACGACCTGCGAGGGCAGGCAGGTGGCGTGGGCGAAGGCGAGGACGGCGGTCTCCTCGCCGATGAACAGGACGGTGCTGGTGCGCTCCTGTTCCGAGTCGCCCGGGGTGCGGCAGGACGTGCAGTCGTAACTGCCCGGGGCGTTCTCTCCGGCGAGCAGCCGGTCGGCTTCTTCGTCGCCGATCTCGGCGCGTACGTCGTCGCTGACGTCGAGCATGCGCGGCACGGGTGGCTCCTCGGGATGCGGTGCGTGGCGTCGCCGGGCGGCTCCCGGCTCATGAACCGGGTGGGTTCCCGGTTCATGAAGAAGACAACGGGCAATCTGTGGCCGGAGTCACGCTCGGGAGCGAACGGAATCGAACCATCCTGCGCGCACGGTGAATCCCGCTGCGGAATCTGCTACTCCATGCCAACTTCTCGGATGTCCAAGGAAGTTGATCCGGTGAGGTGAGTCACAGATCGTCAGTGCACCAGGTCGACAAATCCTGATATCGGCGAATGAAGTGGGTGGCCGGAATTCGCCGATACTGCCGGTAACAGTGAACTGGCCTGGAATGACAAGCATTTGGTTGATATCGGACCGCGCGACTCTCTAGATTCCTCGGCCGTGTGCAACGAGCACCGCTCGGGTACGTCCGCCGGCCGCACCACAGCCAGCTCGAAGCACCACCGTCGGCGGACGGGGCGGACCGGAACGACCGCGGCCGAAGAGCGGCGAGTTCCGTCCTGCCTTGGGGGACCCCGAGTCCTTCGAGAGGGAACTACATGTCCGATTGTGCCGACAACACTCGCAAGGTTCGTACGACCGCGGTCTTCGCCGGGGCGGCACTGCTCGCCCCGCTCGGACTGCTCGCCGCCGGCGGCAACGCCGCAGCGGCGGACAGCGGAGTGTGGGACCGCATCGCCCAGTGCGAGAGCGGCAGCAACTGGCACATCAACACCGGCAACGGCTACTACGGAGGACTCCAGTTCTCCGCGGCCACCTGGCGCGCGTACGGCGGCACGTCCTACGCGTCGACCGCCGACAAGGCCTCCAAGGCGCAGCAGATCGCTGTGGCCACCAAGGTGCAGCGCGCGCAGGGCTGGGGCGCCTGGCCCACCTGCTCCTCACGCGCCGGCGCGTCCGGCAGCGCACCCGCGGCGTCCACACCCAGCACCAAGGCCGCCCCGTCCAAGCCCGCGAAGCCGTCGAAGACGCCGGCCCGCTCGACGAGCCACACCGGCCGCGACGCGTCCCGCGGCGACTACACCGTCCGCTCCGGCGACACGCTGAGCGCCATCGCCGCGCGACACGGGACCACCTGGGAGCGGATCTACGCCGCCAACAAGGCCGCCATCGGCGCCGATCCCAACACGATCGTCCCCGGGCAGCGGCTCAACCTCTGAGCCCTTACTCCCCCTGATGTCGGGCACGAGGGAGCTTCTGGGCCCCATCCGGTCCTCCGACCGGGTGGGGCCCCACCCGCCTCAGGCGCGGCTGGGCGGACCGCCGTGGCCGACTGCTTAGCGTGGCCGAATGCTGATCAAGCGCACGTGGTACGCGGCTGTAGTCGCCGTAGCCCTGACCCTGCTCGCCCCCGCCGAGGCTGCCCCCGCGCCACCGCCCCCGGCGCCCGGTCCTCCGGGCGCGGCCCGGGCGGCGTACAACTGTGGGAAGGACCAGTGGCCCTGGGGCTGTGTCGCCCAGTGCGAGAGCAGCGGCCGCTGGCACGTGAACACCGGAAACGGCTACTACGGAGGGCTGCAGTTCCAGCAGTCCACCTGGGAGGCGTTCGGCGGGCTGAAGTACGCGCCGCGCGCGGATCTGGCCACCCGTCAGGAGCAGATCACCGTCGCCGAGAGGGTGCTGAGCGTCCAGGGATGGGAGGCGTGGCCCGTCTGCTCCAAGAGGTACGGACTCAGGGGCCGGGCGCATGTGGTGAAGCCCGGCGAGACGCTCTCGTCGATCGCCCACCGCTACAGGATCCAGGGCGGCTGGCAGGCGCTCTACCAGCTCAACAAGCAGATCGTCGGGAAGGATCCGAACCGGCTGACCACCGGCATGATGCTGAGCCTCCCCAGGGGAGCCGCCTCCGGCCGGGCGATCACGCCCGGTCCGGTGCTGATGGGTCCGCCGCTGCCCGCTCCGCCGCCTCACCGCTGAACACGACCTCGCCACGCCGTAGTTCGTACACGACTGCCGCCCTGCCGCCCAGGCCGGGCGGCAGTCGCTGTTCGGCCACGATCACGCAGGCGTCGAGGCCGCCGAGCAGTTCGTACGTGCGGGCCGCGACCGGCGGTGACATGCCCTGCGCGGGTTCGTCGACGAGCACCACGCGCGCGCGTGCCAGGAGGGCGCGGGAGAGGGCGAGCATGCGTTGCTCTCCGCCGGAGAGGGTGCCGGCCCTTCTGGCGAGCAGGGGACGCAGTGCGGGGTAGGCGTCGAGGGCGGGCTCGAAGTGGCCGCCGGTGGACGCGAGTTCGAGGTTCTCGCGGACGGTGAGCGAGCCGAAGACGGCCTGCCGTTCCGGCACCAGACACAGTCCGCGGCGGGCCCGTTCGTATGCGGGCATCCGCGTCACGTCGGTGTCGTCCCACAGCACGGCGCCACGGGACAGGGGGACGGTTCCGGCAAGGGCGCGCAGTGCGGTCGTACGGCCCGAGCCGTTGCGGCCGAGCAGGACGGTGAGGCCGGCGGCGGGCGCGTGGAGAGTCACTCCGTGCAGGGCCTCCAGCGGGCCGTACCGCACGCGCGCGTGGCGCAGCGAAATGCCGGTGTTCATCGTTCGACCACCGTGTCGAGTCCTTCGAGGTTGTCGAGTACGTGGCGGGTGGGGCCGGAGGTCACGATGCGGCCCGCCGTCATGACGTGCACGGTGTGGGCCAGGTCGGCCACGAGGTCCATGTCGTGCTCGACGACGAGCAGGGCCATGCCGTCGGCGGCCAGGGCCCGCAACACGCGGGCCAGCGCGGCCACTTCGCCCGTGTCGAGGCCCGCGGCGGGCTCGTCGAGAAGCAGGACACGCGGGCCGCCCGCCAGGGCCCGGGCGAGTTCGACACGCCGCAAGGTGCCGGTCGGCAGCCCCGCCGCGGGCAACGCCCGTACCGCCCCGTCGAGTCCGAGCAGCCGCGACACGCGCTCCACGGCGCCCGGATCGACGACGCGCCCCTGTTCGGCGCCGACCCGCACGTTCTCGGCCACCGTCAACGTCGGGAAGACGGCGAGCTGCTGAAACGTCCGCGCCACGCCGAGGCGCGTGCGGGCGTGGGCCGGGAGTCGGGTCACATCCCGCTCCCCGAACGTGACACGCCCCGCGTCCGGCCGCACGGTCCCGGCGAGACAGTGGAACAGGGTGCTCTTTCCGGCCCCGTTGGGCCCGACGACGGCGGTGACCGCACCCGGCCGGAGCTCGAGATCGACACCGTCGAGGGCGGTGAAGCCGCCGTAGGTGACACGCAGGCCGCGGGCGCGGAGAACGTGGTCGGCTGGCGTGGCCCGCGGCTCCCCGGTCCGGTTGGGTGCCGCGTGTCCAGGGCCGGCGGCTGGTCCGCCTGGTTCCGGCGTCCCGCTCGGACCGTGGGCTGTGCCGGGGTGGGGCGCGCCTTTCAGGCCGCCTGGTTCGGCGGGGCCCGGTACTCCCGCCGCCCGCGGCTCCCCGGTCCGGCCGGGCGCCGCGCGGCCGGGGGCCGATCCGCCAGGCTCAGCCGTCCCGCTCGGGCCGTAGGCCATGCCCCGCCGGTGCGTGCCACCCGGCGCATCCACCGGGGCGGCACCACCCGACCGGGCGGGACCGCCCGCCCCAGCCGGGCCGGATGCCCTCGCCGAAACCGCCGAAACCCCGGTCGCCCCCGCCGCGACCCGCGCCCGGCCCGGCACGGGCGGCTTCGGACGGAGCCGTCTCCGTACCCTGGCCCCCAGCGGCGTGAGCCTCGCCTCGCGGCGCAGGCGGAGGCGGCCCGCCGCCAGACGCAGCGCCTCGTAGGGCCCGCCGGGGAAGCGGCCCACCAGCACGGCCAGGAGGCCGATCAGCGCCGCTGCCACGCCGCCGCGGGTACCCGCGTCCAGGCCCACCAGGAGCGCCGCCGCGGCCAGTGCGCCCAGGACGCTGTCGGCGCCGAGGACGACGATCGCGGCGAACCAGAGGAGGCCGCGCACGGGGTCGTACGCGGCGGGGTCGAAGGCGCGCAGGCCCATGCCGAGCATGCCGCCGCCGAGGGCGGCCAGGGCCGCGCCCGCCACGAAGGCCGTCAGCTTCAGCGCGGGCACGCGGACGCCCGCCGCCGACGCGCCCGCCTCGTGGTCGCGCATCGCGGCCAGGGCGCGGCCGGTGCGGCCCCGGCGCAGTGCGTGCGCGGCGAGCAACGCGCCTGCCAGGAGGCCGAGTTCGAGTACGTAGTACGTGCGGTCGTTCTCGAAGCCCGCCGGGCGGCCCAGCGTCAGGCCCGCCGTCGCGTACGGCTGGGCGAAGACGAAGCGACTCACGCCGACGCCCACCGCGAAGGTCGCCAGGGCGAGGGCCAGACCGTGCCGGCTGATGGCGGGCCAGCCGGTCAGCAGGCCCAGCGGAGCCACCAGCAGGACGGCCACCACCAGCGCGGCCAGTTCGGGAAGCTCCGGCAGGCCCGGGAAGCGGCCCGCCGCCAGCAGTGCCGTGAAGAGGGCGCCGAGACCCGCGTACGCCGCCTGGCCGAGCGAGATCTGGCCGCCGCGACCCGTCACCACGACCAGCGAGAGCATCACCACGCCCAGCGCCGGGACCTGCACGGACGTATGCAGATCCCGGCCCGCGAAGCCCAGGGGGATCAGGAAGAGGACCACGGTCACTATCCACGCACCCGGCGGAGTCGCCACCCGCGCCGTCGCGGTACGTGGCAGCGCGTCCCGGGCGCCGATCCCCGGCAGCACCAGCGCCGCGACCAGCAGCGCGACGACGAAGAGGTTCGCCCCCAGCGCCTGCACCAGCGGCTCGCGCCAGCCCGACGGGTGGAGCCGCGTCAGCTGGCTCTGGACGACCCCGATGCCCAGTGCCACCACCACGGCCACCGGCAGACTGCGCATCCGGGCGGCCACCGCGACCGCCACCACCTCCATGACCAGCAACGGCAGGCCATACGGATCGAGGCGTACGTAAGGCGCCAGGAGCACCCCGGTCAGTCCCGCCGTGAACGAGCCGAAGGCCCAGCCCGCCGCAGCCACCCGGTCCGCGTCGATGCCGCCGAGAACGGCGAGCGAGCGGTCGTCGACGACGGCCCGCAACTCCCGGCCGAAGCGCGTCCAGCGGGTCATCGCTCCCACACCCACGGCCAGGACCAGCGTCACCGTCAACTGCCCCCAGGGATCCGCCGATACGAGCGTCGGCGCGTCCGAGTGTGCGCCCGGACCCCAGATCAGCGCCGCCCCGCCGACCAGCAGCACGAACACGCCGATCGAGGCGACCAGCGTCTGCGCCGGATCGCTGCCGAGGACGGACAGCGGACGGAAGACGAAGCGTTCCAGGGCCAGGCCGATGCCCGGCGCCACCACGAGCAGGGTGAGGGCGGCGGCGAGCGGGAGTGGCCAGTCCCACTCGACCGTGAGCTGGCGCAGCAGATAGGCGCACACCATCGCGATCGCGCCGTGCGCGAAGTTGAGCACGCCGGTCGCCCGATGGGTGACGATCAGCCCGATCCCGGTGAGCGCGGCGGCAGCGCCGACGGAGAGCCCGGCGAGCGTGAGGTCGTACGTCAGCGACGCCATCAGCCGGGAGCCATCAGTCGACCGAGGAAGCGTCCGAGGCGGACGGTTCGCAGATCGGGCAGGGAGCGAGCTCCCCGCGCGCGAGGACCCGCGAGTCGACCGGCAGGGCGTCCGTCTTCCCGGCGACCAGCGGGCAGTCGGCCCGGTGCCACAGCGTGCCGCCCGGCACCATCAGCAGCTCGCCGCTGACGGCGACGGGTGCCGTCACGGCCTGCCCGGACTCGTCGGCGTCGGCGGGTTCGGCGGCCACCAGGAGCCCGTACAGCTCCTCCACGCGCGCCGCCGCGAGGGCGTTCCTGCCGTGGGTGAGCAGCACGGCGCCCGCGATGATCAGCGCGGCGCCGGGCACCGTGCAGGAAGCGAGATAAGGCAGCTGCCGCTCGGCGAACCGCTCGCCCGAGATCCCGTACCAGCCGATGACGCACAGCACCGCTCCGGCGGCGAGCGCCGCCCACCCGGCCCAGAGGACGGGGTGCACAGTCCGCAGTCGAGCAGTCCGCATAGGAGCTCCCACGTCATGTGTCAGTCCATGTCACGTATCTGTCCATGCCGGCCAATGGCTTGCACTATGCCCTGTGGAAGCTGACCCTGAAAGAACCGGGCGCACATGGCCCGGACCGACACCCGGTGGTGAGCCAGATGGTTCTCGGCAGCGACCCTAGGGCACTCCTGATGGATCTCCGCGGCGTCACGGCGTCCGGCGCGCACGCTCGCCGCACGGCGCAAAGGGACAGGTGGCTCCGCCACATGACCCTTCACACCGCACGCCGATCGCACGCGCCGGACGCCGCTCCTTCCTCCACGGAGATCCATCAGAAGCGCCCTAGGCGGGGGAGCGGTAAGCGGATGCGTGGTCCCGGACGGCGTACGGCGGCGTGGCTGGCAGCCGCGGTCCTGGTGGCGGGCCCGGCCCTCACGGCCTGCGGAGACGACAGCGGCGGCGACGACGTGGCGCCGCCCTCGCCCACGGTGGAGGAGCCCACCCGCGCCGCCGAAGAGAGCCCCACGGCGCCGGAGGACACCGCGGCGGCGGAGCGGGAGATCAAGGAGAACTGGGTGAAGTTCTTCGACCCGGCCACCCCCCTGAAGGACAAGCAGGCCTACCTGGAGAACGGCGACCGGATGGCCCCGGTCCTGCAGGCCTTCAGCGGTGACGAGCGCGGTGGGCAGGTGCAGGCGGAGGTCAACAAGGTCGAGTTCACCTCGGCGACCGAGGCGAACGTGACGTACACACTCACCCTGAAGGGCGCCACGGTCATGCCCGACGCCACCGGGACGGCCGTCGAGCAGGACGACGTGTGGAAGGTCTCCGTCAAGACGCTGTGCGGCCTTGTCGGGCTGAGCGGCAATGCGTCGCCGCTTCCGGGCTGCTGAGTGCGTCGTCGCGGGCCTCCTGCTCCTGCTGAGCACGGCCTGCGGCAGCCGCCTCCCGGAGAGCGACTTCGAGAACCGGCCCGACGAGGGCACCCCCACACGGGCCGGCGGCGAGCCGGTCCGCGTCGGCATCATCACCAGTGCCACCAGCCCGGTCGGCGGCGACGCGTTCACCGGCCCGCGTGACGGCGCGAAGGCCTACTTCGAGCGGCTGAACGCGCGCGGCGGCATCGAAGGCCGCCAGGTCGAGGTCCGTACGTGTGACGACGGCGGCAGCGGCGTCGGCAACAACGAGTGCGTGCACAAGCTCGTCGACGAGGACAAGGTCGTCGCCCTCGTCGCCGGCTCGTCCCTCGACTACGCGGGCGCCTCCCGTGTCTCACGCGCGCGCGTGCCCGACATCGGCGGACAGCCCATCGGCCCGGCGTACGACACGTATTCGCACCTCTACAGCATCTACGGCAGCCTCGCGCCTCGGAACGGAAAGCCCGGCTGGGACGGCAAGCTGTACGGCGGTACGGAGGTCTACCGCTACTTCAAGCGTGAGCAGGGTGCCCGTACGGCGGCGGTTGTCTCCTACAACCAGCCGGCGTCGGCCGCGTACGCGCGGCTCGTCACCCGGGGCCTTGAGGCCGAGGGCTACAAAGTGGTCACCGAGCAGGTCGACTTCTCACTGCCCAACTTCCGCGCCGTGGCGGCCGATCTGAAGGAGCAGGGCGCCGATCTGGTCTTCGACGCCATCGACTCCTACGGCAACGCCCAGCTGTGCAAGGCCATGGACGACGTCGGCGCCGAGGTCCTCGCCAAGGTCACCAATGTGCAGAACTGGACGTCCAAGGTCCGCGAGGACTACAAGGACTCGCCGCGCTGCCGCAACGCCCTGTGGGCGACGGGCTCCAGCCGCAACTACGAGGACACGGACCACGAGGCCGTACGGGAATTCCGGGACGCCACCAAGGACTTGAAGACCCATTCCCAGTGGCAGCTGGAGGGCTGGGCGGCGGCGATGTGGTTCGCGGAGGCGGCCGAGTCCTGTGCGCAAACGGGCATCACGCGCGCGTGTGTCGACCGCTTCATGAAGGACGGGAAACCGTATACCGCCGACGGTCTGCTGCTGCCCGTCACCTATGAGCGCCTGTCCGAGCCCCCGAAGACCCGCAGGACCTGTGTGTCCGTGGCTCGTTGGGAGGACGCCGAGGGGTGGGTGAGCCAGGGCGACATGAACAGCAACTGTTTCGAGGTATCGCAGTTGTCTTACGAACCCTGAGACGGCACGACCGCTGCGAGGCCTTCAACTGCCCGGATGCGTGAAAATGATGAAACGTTCTGTATATCAGTTCCCAAAACGGAAACCCTTTGGGAACAAGGTGATGATGGAGGTCAACCACACCCCAGGGGCTCGGGTCTAACCACGCGGCAGTGGACGAGGCAGGGGATTCGGGAACGCATGCATATTTCTTTCCTGATACACAACGCGTACGGGATCGGGGGGACGATCCGTACGACGTACAACCTCGCCGGTACCCTCGCCGAGCAGCACGACGTAGAGATCGTCTCGGTGTTCCGCCACCGCGACGAGCCGGTCTTCGCGCCCGACCCGCGCGTCCGCCTGCGCCACCTCGTCGACCTCCGCAAAGAGAGCCCGGGATACGAGGGCGAGGACCCGGAGAACAAGCGTCCGGCCCGGGTCTTCCCTCGTGCGGAGGGCCGCTACGACCAGTACAGCGCCCTCACCGACCGGCGCATCGCCGAGCACCTCTCGACGGTCGACGCCGATGTGGTGGTCGGCACCAGGCCCGGCCTGAACGTGCATCTGGCCCGTGAGACCCGGCGCGGCCCGATCCGCGTCGGCCAGGAGCACCTCACGCTCGACAGCCACTCGGCCGCCCTGCGCGAGGAACTGCGCGGCGTCTACCCCGGGCTCGACGCGCTCACGACCACCACCGAGGCGGATGCCGGCGCGTACCGCAAGAAGATGCGGCTGCCCGGCGTACGCGTCGAGGCCGTGCCCAACTCCGTGCCCGCGCCCGGCATCGAGCCCGCGGACGGTTCCGGCAAGTGGGTCGTGGCAGCCGGGCGGCTCGCCCCGGTCAAGCGGTACGACCTGCTGATCAAGGCCTTCGACCGGGTACGCGGAGAGCGGCCGGACTGGCGCCTGAGGATCTACGGCGGCGGTGAGCAGAAGGACAAGCTGCGCGCCCTCATAGACGACCTCGGCCTCTACAACCACGTCTATCTGATGGGCCCCGCCCACCCCCTCGAACCCGAATGGACCAAGGGCTCCATCGCCGCCGTCACCTCCAGCCTGGAGTCCTTCGGCATGACGATCGTCGAGGCCATGCGCTGTGGGCTGCCCGTCGTCTCCACGGACTGCCCGCACGGCCCGCGGGAGATCATCGACAACGGCGTCGACGGGCGCCTCGTCAAGGTCGGCAGCGCCAAGGCCATCGCCGACGGCCTCCTCGAACTGATCAACGACGACCCGCTCCGCCACCAGATGGCGAGCGCGGCCCTCAAGAATTCCGAGCGCTTCGACCCGGCCCGTGTCGCCGAGCGCTACGAGTCGCTGTTCGCCGGGCTGGTCCCCCGCGGCGGCGACTCGGGGCTCGGCCGGATGCACGGCTCACTGCACCGCACCCGTGGAGCGCTGCTCGGTGGTGCGCATGCCGTTCGGGATGCCGGACGCATGCTACTCAAGAAGGGGCACATCGCATGACGACGCTGGCTCCGCAGCCCGCGCCCCGGCACACCGACGAGTACGCCGCCATGCCCCCGCGCGCCGACTGCGTCGCCGACTCCGCAGGCGGGCTCACCTTCGACATCACCGGGTCCGCCCGGGCCGGCGCCGCGTACCTGGTGCTGCGCCGCCGCGGCAGCGAAGACGAGGTCAGTCTGCCGCTCACCCCCGCCGCCGACGGCCGGCTGCGGGCCGCGCTGCCCAGCGGCGTCGAACTGCCCGAGGGCCGCTGGGACGCCTACGCCCAGCCGGCCGACGGCGCGCCGCGGCGCCTGGTGCCCGGCGTCAACGACCTGCGCTCGCTCGTCGACCGCGTCCCCGACGCCGCCGCCGGCCACGTCGTCGTCCGCATCCCGTACGCCACCAGGCACGGCAACCTCACCATCCGCAGCTGGCTGCGCGCCCCGCACGCCGAGGCGGGCGAACTGTATGTGAAGGAGGAGGAGCTGAGCCTGCGCGGCCGGCTGTACGGGGACACGCTCACACCGGACGCGTACGCCGAAGTACGCGCCCGTCACGCACCGGCGACCGCGCTGAGAGCCGACATCACCGCTGACGGGACTCAGTTCCGCTGCACGGTCGGCTACGGCGCCCTGACGGAGGGCATCTGGGACCTGTGGCTGCGCCCGGCGGGGGAGAGCGGGCCGCGCGTACGGATCGCCCGGCTGCTCGACGACATCGCCGACAAGAAGCCGATCTTCACCTACCCGAAGGTCACGCTGAAGACGGAGCAGGGCCCGGCGCTGGCGGGGCCGTACTACACGGCGGACAACGACCTGTCGGTGACGGTCACTGCGGAGGGTTGAAGCGCTCCTGACCTGACCGGGTCTGGGGCGGCGTGATCGCCGCGAACTGCGGGTGGTGGAGGTCGAAGGCCGGGGATTCCGAGCGGACCTTGGGCAGCGTGAGGAAGTTGTGCCGGGGCGGCGGGCAGGAGGTCGCCCACTCCATGGAGCGGCCGAAGCCCCAGGGGTCGTCGACCTCCACCTTCTCGCCGTACCTGGCCGTTCTCCAGACGTTGTAGAGGAACGGCAGCGTCGACAGGCCGAGCAGGAACGAGCCGATCGACGAGACGGTGTTGAGTGCTGTGAACCCGTCGGCGGCCAGATAGTCCGCGTACCGGCGCGGCATGCCCTCCGCGCCGAGCCAGTGCTGCACCAGGAACGTGACGTGGAAGCCGACGAAGAGCGTCCAGAAGTGGATCTTGCCGAGCCGCTCGTCGAGCAGTTTCCCGGTGAACTTCGGCCACCAGAAGTAGAAGCCGGCGAAGGTCGCGAAGACGACGGTGCCGAACACCACGTAGTGGAAGTGCGCCACCACGAAGTAGGTGTCCGTGACGTGGAAGTCCAGCGGTGGTGACGCCAGGATGACCCCGCTCAGCCCGCCGAACAGGAAGGTCACCAGGAAGCCGGTGGACCACAGCATGGGGGTCTCGAAGGACAGGGATCCCTTGAGCATCGTGCCGGTCCAGTTGAAGAACTTCACGCCCGTCGGCACCGCGATCAGGAACGACATGAACGAGAAGAACGGCAGCAGCACCGCCCCCGTCGCGAACATGTGGTGCGCCCACACGACCACCGACAGACCCGTGATCGCCATCGTCGCGCCGATCAGCGTCAGATAACCGAAGATCGGCTTCCGGCTGAACACCGGCAGGATCTCGGTGACGATGCCGAAGAACGGCAGCGCGATGATGTAGACCTCCGGATGCCCGAAGAACCAGAAGAGGTGCTGCCACAGCAGCGCCCCGCCGTTGGCCGAGGCGAAGACCTGTGAGCCGAACCGCCGGTCCGCTTCCAGGACCAGCAGCGCCGCGGCGAGCACCGGGAACGCCATCAGGATGAGGATCGAGGTGAACAGCGTGTTCCAGACGAAGATCGGCATCCGGAACATCGTCATGCCGGGGGCGCGCATCCCGACGATGGTCGTCAGGAAGTTCACCGCGCCGAGGATCGTGCCGAAACCGGCCAGCGCCAGCCCCATGATCCACATGTCGGCACCGATGCCGGGCGACCGTTCCAGACTGTTGAGCGGGGCGTAGGCGAACCAGCCGAAGTTGGCGGGACCCTCCGGCACCAGCAGCGAGCCCAGCACGATCAGCCCGCCGAAGAGGAACAGCCAGTACGACAGCATGTTCAGGCGCGGGAAGGCCACGTCGGGTGCGCCGATCTGCAGCGGCATGATCTCGTTCGCGAAACCGGCGAAGGTGGGCGTCGCGAAGAGCAGCAGCATGATCGTGCCGTGCATCGTGAACATCTGGTTGAACTGGTTGTTGTCGATCAACTGCGTGCCCGGACGGGCGAGCTCGGCCCGCATCAGCAGCGCCATCAGACCGCCGACCAGGAAGAACGCGAACGACGTGATCAGGTAGAGATGGCCGATCTTCTTGTGGTCGGTGGTGGTGAGCCAGTCGACGATCAACCGCCCGGGCTTCACTGGTACGGCCCGGACCGGTGCCTGCGCGGTCTCAGTGCCCATCGCTGCCCCCTCGCTCATCGCGCCCTGGGCCTCCCGAAGCTCACACCATGATGCTCACGTCGCGCGGCGCTCCGACAGGGGCGTACGTCGGTTCTGTGCTTGAACCATGTATTTCCTGTGGTGTGTCACCTTTCGGGACGCACCGCGTATTCGGAACGGAAAGGCGTGTGCGTCGAGTACGCGCCACGCATTTCGTCGGGCCCCTCGGGCTTATTCGGATCGCCGTCAAGCTAGTCAGGAATTACGTTCGGCAGTGCGCGAAACGCGTCGGGAACCGCCCGTTCGTGTGACTTGGTTCGGCCAAATCGAGTGTCGTGGTCCTGTGACAGAAGCGTGACCGGAGAGGTACCGGTGACGGATCGTGGCGGGTATCGGGCTTCCCCGTCCGCATTCCGGCGCCTAACGTGGCGGTATGGCACCGATTCCCACCCCTTCGGCAGAGCCCCAGGACAATCCGGACGCGTACGTCGGTCAGGAGGCGAGTGGCGCGGAGCAGCGCGCGCGTGAGCGCGGCTGGTCCACCGTGAGGTCGCTGCCGCCGGGCGCGATCATCACCATGGAGTACAAGAGCGGCCGCTTGAACTTCGAGGTCAGCGACGGCGTCGTGAAGCGCTGCTGGAAGGGCTGAACGTCCCCCGCTGCCCACTGCGAAGGCCCTCGGCTCCAGGAGTCGAGGGCCTTCGCGTGCGGGGAGCCGTGTGTGCGTACCGGCCCCGCTGTCTGCTGCTCAGCCGCCAGTCACGGGGCGGGGCTGGCTGGTGTGAGAGGTGCCACGTGTCACTCGCTCCGAGTGCGGGGGTCTGCGGCTTCCGGCGGGCGTCACCGGCGTACGCTCCGCGCGGCTCGTGTGCGGGCCGGGCGCCAGGTAGACAGGCGCGGGGGGCGTCCGGGACGTACGCGGCGCGCTGACCGGCTCGCGGGGCGCGGGCGCGGGCTCCTCGTCGGCGGAGGCGCGAGAGGCGGCGGAGGCCACGCTCTCGGCGTGCGCTTCGTGCGGCGAGAGCATCGCGGCGGCGGCCACCGAAGCGGTGGCAGGCACCGGCGCCGTACCGGCGCGGCGGCTGCGCCAGGCGTCCCGCAGGGCGAAGACACGGGCCTCGGCGCGGGCGATCAGCGGCTCGAACCAGGGCAGCGCCAGCAGGATCAGCAGACCCGCGGCCCAGCCCAGGACCACATCGCTCAGCCAGTGTGTACCGATGTAGACGGTGGTCAGGCCGACACCCAGGGAGATCACGGCGGAGACGGCCGACAGCCAGCGGCGAGCCCGCGGCGTCGAGGCCAGATAGGCGAGAATGCCCCAGGTCACGACGGCGTTGGCGGTGTGGCCCGAAGGGAATATATCGCCGCCGAGCCACATCTCGTTCGAGCCGATCGTGGTCGCGTAGTGCGGGCCCAGGCGGCCCATGCCGATCTTGGCGGCGCCCACCGTGACGTTCAGCAGCAGCAGCGAGACGCCGAGCGCGAGCAGCGGGCGCAGCGTGTGCATCCGCCAGGAACGCCAGCCCAGCCAGGCCGTGACCATCACGGCGGTGGGGCCGCGCTGGCCGAGCACCACGTAGTAGTCGAGGAACGCGTGGATCTCCGGCCACTGCTGGTAGGGCCGGAAGAACATGACCTGCCAGTCGAGCGTGACCAGCCAGGACGTGATGATCACGGCCCACACGATGGCCACGTAAAAGGCGAGTGTGGCCGCGAGGAGAACCACCCTGTGCCGGCTCATCCTGGGCACGCCGATATGGGCCGGCCGTTCCGGCTCACGGTCCAGCCGGGCGAAGACCCGGTCCAGACGAGTCAGCTTTCGTTCGGTACGCACGTATTCGACGTTACAGCGAGTGAGCTGTGCGCAACGCCGGAGCGCGCTCTTTGTGATGACGATGTGATGTGGGATTCCTCTCAGGAAGGCGTTTATCCCGGGCTTATGGATTTATCGGGCGCGTCCTTCCTTCAATTCCGTTGCTCCGTCCGGTGAGTTGTTATTGGGTGCGCCTGAATTTGTTCACCAAAAGCTTGCGCGCAATTCCCCGGGTGCTCACCGGGGGGCGGGGAGGCGGTCAGGGCGGACCGGAGCCGTTCAGCCAGAACGCGCCGTACGCCGCCGACACCACCGCCACGCACCCCAGCACCCACGCCGACGTGGGAGTTCGCAGTCGGGCCAGGGCCAGTGCCGGCGGCAGCAGCAGGGGGAAGGCGGGCAGTAGCAGGCGCGGTTTCGAGCCGAAGTAGCTCGACGCGCACAGGGCGAGCGCGGTGACGATCCCCGCGTACACCAGCAGCGACAGCGGCTGACCCTGCCGTACGCAGACCACATACAGCCAGATCACCAGGGCGACCCCGACGATCAGCCCGATCCCGGCGAGGGCGGAGGGAAAGGACGTGAACTTGTCGGCGACGAACCGGGCGAAGGCATAGCCGCCGTCGAAGCCGTTGCCCCACCCCGCCTGGACGTCGAGATAGCCCAGCGGGCCCTTGCCCGTGTGCTGCCCGACCCACAGGACGTAACCGGCGGCGCCCAGTGGCGCGAGGAGCATGCCCAGGACGCGCCGCCAGAGGGGCGTGCCATCCGGTGCCGGAACACTCCGTTCCCGTGCGGACGAATCCCGTACGTACGAGGCGATCGCCGCCACCCACACCGCGGCGACCACCGCGGCGCCCACCGGGCGGGTCAGGCCGGCGAAGGAGGCGAGCAGGCCCGCCGTCAGCCAGCGGCCGGTCAGGACCGCGTACAGCGACCAGGCCGCGAGCGCCGTGAACAGCGACTCGCTGTACGCCATCGACTGCACGATCCCGACGGGCAGCACCGCCCACAGCAGTACCGCGCACACGCCTGCCCGGCGGCCATGGACATGGTCAGCGACCGCGAAGATGCCCCAGGCCGCGGCGAGTGACGCCAGCGTGCTGATCAGCAGGCCCGCGTCCGCGTACGACAGCGGAGTCACCGCCGAGACCGCCCGCTCCAGCCACGGCAGCAGAGGGAAGAACGCGAGATTCGAGTGCACGTCGCCGTTGGGGAGACGTACCTCATAGCCGTAACCGAGCTCCGCGACCCGCGTGTACCAGAGCGAGTCCCAGCGTGCCGTGAGCAACTGGTGCGGGCTCTTGTCGCGGGCGGCGCTCCACAGGGCGAGCGCCACCAGGCCCAGCGCGCGGACCGCCGCGTACCCCAGCAGGGCGGGGGCGACGCGGCGCGGCCACGGTCCCGGACGGGCCGGCGCGACGGGCGTTTCAAGATCGGTCACGGGCTCGATTATGGGCCGGACCCGGAACCGGGCGGCCCGGCGGGGGCGTGCTCGGTCACGGGGGAGCGTGGCGCACGCCACACGCTTTCTGAGAGTTGTGTGAGAGGCCCGCCACTCGCCACTGGCGGGGACTCGCGTACTCTGGCGACTCACTCGCCTTTGTTGCGTGAGACCGGGACACCGCTCCTCCCGGCCGCGACCGCAGGGAGTCCCCACCCAGCGGATCCGCCGAACGCGAGGGAACATCTGGGAGGTACGTGCATGTCCGGGACGACCACGGCCGCTTCGCGTCGCCGTCGGGAGGCCGGGGCCGGTGCAAACCGATGGGTTGTCCTCGTCGTCCTCTGCGTCAGCCTGCTGCTGGTCGCCGTCGATGCCACCGTGCTGCATGTAGCGGTACCCGCCGTCTCCGAGGATCTCAGGCCCGGCTCGATCGAGCTGCTCTGGATCGTCGACATCTATCCGCTGGTCTGCGCCTCGCTGCTGATCCTGTTCGGCACCCTGGGCGACCGGGTCGGCCGCAGACGGATCCTCCTGATCGGGTACGCCCTCTTCGGTGTCGCCTCCGCGCTGGCGGCCTGCGCCGACAGCGCGCACGTCCTGATCGCGGCGCGCGCCCTGCTCGGCGTCGGCGGCGCGATGATCATGCCCGCGACGCTCTCGATCCTGCGGCAGGTCTTTCCCGACCGGCGTGAGCGGGCCATGGCGATCGGCGTCTGGAGCGCGGTCGCCGCGGTGGGCGCGGCCGTCGGGCCGCTGCTCGGCGGGTTCCTCCTTGAGCACTTCTGGTGGGGTGCGGTCTTCCTCATCAACATCCCGCTGATGCTGGTCAGCCTGCCCGTCGGGCGGTTGCTGCTGCCCGAGTCGACCGGGGACGGCAAGGGGCCGTGGGACGTCGTCGGCGCGCTGCTGGCCGCGGCCGGGCTCTTCGGTGTCGTCCTCGGCGTCAAGCGGCTGGGCGCCGGGGAGATGCCGCTGAGCGCCTACACGGTGGCGCCGCTGCTCGTGGGAGCCGGGCTGCTCGTCGCCTTCGTACGGCGGCAGCGGCGGCGTAAGCATCCGCTCGTCGATCTGCGGCTGTTCGCCAGGCCCGCCTTCAGTACGTCCGTCGGGTGCATCGTGCTCGCACTGCTCGCGCTGGTCGGTCTGGAACTGATCGCCGCGCAGTACCTCCAGCTCGTCCTGAATCTCTCGCCGCTGGAGACCGGGCTGCGGCTGGTGCCGCTCACCGTCGCCGCGATGGCCGCGGGTCTTGTCGGGGCGAAGCTGCTGCACCGCTTCGGGCCGCGGATCATGGTCAGCCTCGGCTTCTGTCTCACCGCCGCCGCGGTCATCATGCTCACGGGGATGGGCCGCCACGACAACGCTCCGCTGCTGCTGACCGGGTTCGTGCTGCTCGGGTTCGGGCTCGAGGTGACGTTGTTCGGGGCGTACGAGTCGATGCTCAGTGAGGCTCCGCAGTCGCAGGCGGGTGGAGCTGCCGCGATCGGGGAGACGTCGTATCAGCTGGGTGCGGGAATCGGGGTCGCGCTGCTCGGTAGCGTGATGAACGCGGCGTACGCGCCGGGGCTGGCCTCTGTGCGGGGAGTGCCCGCCGCGGACTCGGCTGCGGCGAGTCATTCCTTGGGGGAGGCGTACGAGGTCGCTGCGCGGCTTGGCGGGGAGCCGGGGGAGGCGTTGCGGCATGCTGCCCGGGACTCGTTCGTGCATGGGCTGCATGTGACGTTGCTCGTCAGTGCCGGGCTGTTGCTGCTCGGGGCCGTTATGGCGTTGCGGTTGCCGCGGGCCATGGAGTGCGAGGCGCCTGCGGCGGGCTTGGCGGAGGTGCCTGCGCCTCGGGAGGCGTCGGCACACCTGCGGGCGGAGTCGTCCGTCTGATCGTGCGTTGTGGTTGCGGTCAGGATTTTTCCCACCCACCCACGCACCGTCCGTTTCAACTTCGCTGACCAGTGCGGGTTTCCTGTGGGGTTGCGGCGCCGTCGGCGGCTGCGGGTTCGTGGGAGGGAACAAGCCCTCGACTTGCGCGACACTGCGTCGTAACGTCTGCCGTGCGTCTTGGTTAACAGTGCTAGTTTTTCGTCGCCGGAGGCCCCCATGTCCGCATCCTCGAAGCTTCCCCCCTTCGACCCCGCCGATCTCCTCGGCCTCGACGAGCTCCTCGAACCGGAGGATCTGGCGATCCGGGACACCGTGCGGGACTGGGCCACGGATCGGGTGATGCCGTACATCGCCGAGTGGTACGAGTCGGGGGAGCTGCCCGGGATCCGGGAGCTGGCGCGGGAGTTGGGGGAGATCGGGGCGCTGGGCATGTCGCTCAGCGGGTACGGGTGTGCGGGGGCGAGTGCTGTGCAGTACGGGCTGGCCTGCCTGGAGTTGGAGGCCGCCGACACCGGGATCCGGTCGCTCGTCTCCGTGCAGGGGTCGCTCGCCATGTACGCGATCCACCGGTTCGGGTCCGAGGAACAGAAGCAGCGGTGGCTGCCGCCGATGGCCGCCGGCGAGGTCATCGGGTGCTTCGGGCTGACCGAGCCCGATCACGGGTCCGACCCCGGGGCGATGCGTACGTACGCCAAGCGGGACGGGACCGACTGGGTCCTGAACGGGCGGAAGATGTGGATCACCAACGGCTCGGTCGCCCAGGTCGCCGTCGTCTGGGCGCAGACCGACGACGGGATCCGCGGCTTCGTCGTGCCCACCGACAGCCCGGGCTTCTCCGCGCCCGAGATCAAGCACAAGTGGTCCCTGCGGGCTTCGGTCACCAGTGAGCTCGTACTCGACGACGTGCGGCTGCCCGCCGATGCCGTACTGCCCGAGGTCACCGGGCTGAAAGGGCCGCTCAGCTGCCTCTCGCACGCCCGCTACGGAATCGTGTGGGGGGCGATGGGCGCCGCGCGGTCGAGTTTCGAGGCGGCGGTCGAATACGCGAAGACGCGTGAGCAGTTCGGGCGGCCCATCGGCGGTTTCCAGCTCACCCAGGCCAAACTCGCCGACATGGCGGTCGAACTGCACAAGGGGATTCTGCTCGCCCACCATCTGGGGCGGCGGATGGACGCGGGACGGCTGCGTCCCGAACAGGTCAGTTTCGGCAAGCTCAACAACGTACGAGAAGCGATCGACATCTGCCGTACCGCGCGCACGATCCTGGGCGCCAACGGCATCTCGCTCGAATACCCCGTGATGCGGCACGCCACGAACCTGGAGTCGGTGCTGACCTACGAAGGCACCGTCGAGATGCACCAACTGGTGCTGGGCAAGGCGCTCACCGGACTCGACGCCTTCCGGTAGCCCTCAGGCTCCGGAAGGCGGGGCCGGTGAGCGGCCTTGCCTAGCTCTGGTTGAAGAAACCGTCGGTCCGACGGCCCGCCGGCTCCCCGCTGACGATCTCCGTGTCGGCGGGGGTCAGCAGGAAGACACGGTTCGACACGCGCTCGATCGAGCCGCGCAGGCCGAAGATCAGGCCGGCCGCGAAGTCGACGACGCGCTTGGCGTCGGCGGGCTCCATGGCCGTGAGGTTCATGATGACGGGCACGCCGTCCCGGAAGAGCTCACCGATCCCACGGGCGTCCCGGAAGCTGTCCGGGGTGACCGTGCCGATCCGGCGGCCCTTCTCCTCGGCCGCCTCCGACGCCACCTTCACCCGCGGATCCGTGACCCAGGCATCCCGGGGCTCGGAACCTTCGGCGTAGTCGTCGTCGTAGTAACGCTCGTCATCGTTGTTGTTGTCGTCGACGAGGCCAAGCCAGGCACTCGCCTTGCGCACCGATCCCATGGACGCCTCCTCTCACAGCGGTCTTTCTGCTTCCGCATCCCTATGGTCGTCCATCATGCGGATGTCGCGCCAAGGGGATAGACGCCGCGCGGGGGTTTCGTGACGGTACTGGTGCACAACGAATTAGTCGAGAGCCCGCGTTTCCCAAGGGCCTTGCTGTGTACGGCTGCTGACTATGAGTGAAATATGATTCTCGACGGCGTATGGGTGACGACCGGAGCGTACGGGTGAACGGGGTGGTCGATCCGGCGCCGTGACGCAGCATCTGACGGCGACTCAACGCCTGTCGGGAGTCTGCCTGACGGTGGGTTCCGAGGAATAACCTGGGTATGTCGATTGTCGCGGGGGAGCCGCAATACGCACGCTGACCTGAGCAATCTCCGCGGGACGTACGCAAGTTGAACGCTGCACGGCCGAAAGGCGCCCTTGCGCAGGTCGACCGGGCGGTCGAATATTCCGTCCAGCGCCTGTCAGGGGCACAACGTGTTCGGAATCCGGACATGTGGCTTCTGGCTGCGCCTCACGGGCCCCGACCCCACGCGGGCCCCCGACTTCCCAAGTGGAGGAACGAAAAAGTGAGGACCAAGCGCACCACCCCCCGCAGCGGCATAGCGAGACGCACCCGGCTGATCGCCATCGGTGCCGGACTCGTGGCCGCGGCCGCCGTCACCGTCCCCAACGCGAACGCGAGCGACGCACAGACCTTCAGCACGACCCAGCTCAAGAAGGCCGGCGCCTCGGTGCTCCAGGCCGATGTGCCGGGCACCGCCTGGGCGGTCGACTCCAAGACCAACAAGGTCATGGTCACCGTCGACAGCACCGTCTCCGACGCGGAGATCGCGAAGATCAAGGAAGCGGCGGGCAGCAACGCCGACGCCCTTCAGATCAAGCACACCCCGGGCAAGTTCAACAAGCTCATCCAGGGCGGCGACGCCATCTATGCGAGTAGCTGGCGCTGCTCCCTCGGCTTCAACGTCCAGAACAGCAGCGGTACGCAGTTCTTCCTGACCGCCGGTCACTGCACCGACGGCGCCGGCACCTGGTACTCCAACTCCGGCCGCACCACGGTCATCGGCTCGACCACCGGCTCCAGCTTCCCGGGCAACGACTACGGCATCGTGCGGTACTCCGGGTCCGTCAGCAGGCCCGGCACCGCCAACGGTGTCAACATCACCCGCGCGGCCACGCCCAGCGTGGGCACCACCGTCATCCGCGACGGCTCCACCACCGGCACCCACAGCGGCCGGGTCACCGCCCTCAACGCGACCGTCAACTACGGCGGCGGCGACGTCGTCTCCGGTCTGATCCAGACCAACGTCTGCGCCGAGCCCGGCGACTCCGGCGGCTCGCTCTACGGCAGCAACGGCACCGCGTACGGCCTGACCTCGGGCGGCAGCGGCAACTGCTCCTCCGGCGGCACCACGTTCTTCCAGCCGGTCACCGAGGCTCTGAGCGCCTACGGGGTCACCGTCTACTGATCGGCGCGCAAGGCACGAAGGAACACAGGCACGCAGCCAGCAGTGGACGGGCCTCCGCATGTACGTGTGGTGCGGGGGCCCGTCCTCCTCGTTCAGGCTGACGCTCGTGGAACCAGCCAGTCGAGTACGTCCGGAAGAGCCTCCAGGGCCCCGAAGTGACCGGCCTCCGGGTCCAGTACGGGCCGGGCGCGCGGGATGCGCTCGGCCAGCCACTCGAAGTGGCTCACCGGGGAGAGGGTGTCCTGGGCGCCGTGCCACAGCAGTACGGGCCGGATGATCGACGCCGGGTCGAAGCCCCAGTTGCTCAGCAGGGCGAGATCGTCGTCGATCCAGCCGTACGCCGAACTGCGCAGCGCCTCGCGGAAGGTGCGCAGCAGCATCTCGCTGATGGCGGGCTGGGCGATGATCCGCCGGTCCGAGTCGGTGAGGCCGTCACGGATCGACACGAGGAGCTGGGCCGGGTCCTTGCGGATCGCGGCAGCCCGCGCGGAGATGCGCTCGGCGAAGTCCAGTGGGTCGGTCAGCGCCTGCGTGAACTCCTCGACGTTGGACTGGGTCATCCCGTCGAACCAGCGCAGCCCTTCGGCGTCCGGCGGGGCGAGACTCATCATCGCCGCCGCGCGCCGCACCCGGTTCGGCAGCAGCGCCGCGCAGGCCAGTGCGTGCGGGGCACCGCCCGAGCGGCCGAGCACCGCGAACCGGCCGAGCTTCAGGGTGTCGGCCACCGCGGCCACGTCCCGCGCCGCGTGCGCCACCCGGCGGCCCGGGCCACGGTCCGAATCCCCGTACCCCGGGCGGTCGTATGCGATGAACCGCACCCCGGGACGCTCGTCCACCAGATCCTGCGGCACCGTCCCGGAGCGGCAGCCCGGTGTGCCGTGCAGCAGTACCACCGGCGTACCGCCCGGATCACCCCACTCCTCGATCGCCAGCCACCGTCCGTCCCGCATCCGAATGCCGTTCGGCACCTGCGTCCTCCATCTCCCCTTCGCATCCGCGCCGGAGTTACCGTCGAAGTACCTGAAGTACACACCTGATGCGCCCGATACGGACCCTGGGGGTCGCAATGATCGAGGAGCTGGTGACGGCCGGGCTGACTCTCGGATCCGTCGGAGCGGTGTACGTGGCGGCGGCGGCGCGGGTCGTCAAACAGTACGAGCGGGGTGTGGTCCTCCGGCTCGGCAAGCTGCGATCCGAAGTGCGCGGGCCTGGATTCACCATGATCGTGCCCTTCGTGGACCGGCTCCAGAAGGTCAACATGCAGATCGTGACGATGCCGGTGCCCGGGCAGGAGGGGATCACCCGGGACAACGTCACGGTGCGCGTGGACGCCGTCGTCTACTTCAAGGTGGTGTCCGCCGCCGACGCGGTCATCCGGGTCGAGGACTACCGCTTCGCGGTGGCGCAGATGGCGCAGACGTCGCTGCGCTCGATCATCGGCAAGAGCGATCTGGACGATCTGCTCTCCAACCGCGAGAAGCTCAACCAGGGCCTGGAGTTGATGATCGACAGCCCGGCCGTGGAGTGGGGCGTCACCATCGACCGGGTCGAGATCAAGGATGTGTCGCTGCCGGAGACGATGAAGCGGTCCATGGCGCGGCAGGCGGAGGCCGACCGCGAGCGGCGGGCCCGGATCATCAACGCCGACGCCGAGTTGCAGGCCTCCAAGAAGCTGGCCGAGGCGGCCAAGGAGATGGCCGATACCCCCTCCGCCCTCCAACTGCGGCTGCTGCAGACCGTGGTGGCGGTCGCGGCTGAGAAGAACTCCACGCTGGTGCTGCCCTTCCCGGTGGAGCTGCTGCGCTTCCTGGAGCGTGCGCAGCAGCCGGCGCCGCCCTCCCAGGAGCAGCAGCCTTCGCTGCCCTCCCCGGAGTTGTTCTCCCAGCTTCAGAAGCTGTTGTCGCAGCCCCAGCAGCAGTTGGCCCGGGCGAAGGAGCCGCCGGCCGAGTCGACGGCTGAGTCGTCGCCTGCGCCTTCGTACGAGTCGGCGTCCGAGCCGAAGCGGTCGGCGCCGTCGATGGCGGAGCAATCGCTGCGGGAGCAACTCCCGCCGGTTCCCGAGCCGTTCGATCCGGACTCCGGAGGGTCGAAATCCGGACAGGTGTAGACCTCACAGAGCGCCGATAGTTACTCGCACGTAGTGTTTGCTACGGGAATTGACGTGGTGTTTATTCCGGCCGGTCAACGCGCGTCAACCTGCGGGGGGCGCACGCTTGTTGCCGAGTGCGCGTCCTGAAGTAGGCCTTGTGTGCTCCCCGTAAGGATCGGAATAGTGGGCGGCGTCCGTTGGCGTGGACGTGGCTTTTGCTGTTTGTCGTGTCCATGCCCGTACACCTTCCGGTCGCGACGGCCCCCATAGCCGCCGCGGTCGACCCCCCACAGGAGGACGTAAGTTGAAGCACCGACGCATACCCAAGCGGCGTGCCGCCGTGGCAGGTGCGGGCATCGCCGCACTCGTGGCCGCGGGAGTCACCTTCCAGTCCGCGAACGCGAGTGAGACCACGGCCGCACCCAAGCCCGAGACCCTCTCGGTCACCGCGGCCGGAAAGCTCGCCTCGACGCTCGGCAAGGACCTCGGTGCCGACGCGGCGGGAACGTACTACGACGCGAAGGCCAAGAACCTCGTCGTGAACGTGCTCGACAAGGCCGCGGCCGAAGCCGTCGAGTCGGCGGGAGGCAAGGCCAGAATCGTCGAGAACTCCCTCGCCGAGCTGAAGAGCGCCCGTACGACGCTGAAGCAGGACGCGACGATCGCCGGCACCTCGTGGGCGACCGACCCGACCACCAACAAGATCGTCGTCACCGCGGACCGCACGGTCAAGGGCGCGAAGATGGCCCAGCTGACCAAGGTCGTCGAGAAGCTCGGCGCCAAGGCCGAACTCAAGACCACCAAGGGCGAGTTCAAGCCCTTCATCGCCGGCGGTGACGCCATCACCGGTGGCGGCAGCCGCTGCTCGCTCGGCTTCAACGTGGTCCAGGGCGGCGAGCCGGCCTTCCTGACCGCCGGTCACTGCACCGAGGCGATCACCAGCTGGTCGGACGCGGACGGCAACGTGATCGGCGAGAACGCCGACTCCAGCTTCCCGGGCGACGACTACGGCCTGGTCAAGTACACCGCGGACGTGGAGCACCCGAGCGAGGTGAACCTCTACGACGGCACCGCCCAGGAGATCACGGGCGCGGCCGAGGCCACCGTCGGCATGGAGGTCATCCGCAGCGGTTCCACGACCCAGGTGTCCGACGGCACGGTCACCGGCCTGGACGCCACCGTGAACTACGGCGGCGGCGACGTCGTCGAGGGGCTCATCCAGACCGACGTCTGCGCCGAGCCCGGCGACAGCGGCGGCTCGCTCTTCTCGGGCACCAACGCGATCGGTCTCACCTCCGGCGGCAGCGGCGACTGCACCTCCGGCGGCGAGACCTTCTTCCAGCCGGTCACGGAGGCCCTTGAGGCCACCGGCACCGAGATCGGCTGACAGCTCCACACGGCTCCACCAATTCGCTCCATCGCATCGAAGGGTCCCGTCCCCGCGCAGCTTCTGCGGGGGCGGGACTCTTCGCGTTTTCCGGCTTTTGCGCAGGTGGGGCCGGGGGCGCCGGCCTTGGCGTAAGTCGCCTTGCGGGGCGGTCAGTTGGCCCAGGGCGGGGTGATCTGACTGCCGTCGGCCAGTACCGCCTCCAAGCCGATGGAGGTGGTGACCCAGGAGATCGCGGTCCGGTCGGTGGGGTTCTCGACGCGGAGGGTGGCGCCCGGGTTGATGATCACGGTGTCGCCGGCGGTGACGCGTTCGGTGCGGCCGTCGAGGGTGATGAGGAGTTCGCCTTCGAGCAGGTGGAAGATCTCCTCGCGGTTGACGGTGTGTGCGGGGGCCTTGGTCCCGGCGGGGATCTCGCCTCGCCAGGCGCAGAGTTCTTTGCTTCCGGTGCGGGGAGTGGCGTACGAGACGAATCGGGCGCCGTGGATCTCGTGGGTCACGGCTTCGGACGAGCGGACTACGGGCATGGCGGCCTCCGATCGATAGATGGTCAAGCTGCTTGACCATATGGTCCCATGGTCAAGCAGCTTGACCAGTCCGTCAAGGGTGTTTCAATGCAGGCGTGCAGAACTCCGAGGCCATGGCCCTGTCCGCCGCCCTGCTCGCCGTCGCGGGTGAGCTCACGCAGCGCATCCATGACGGGGTGGAGGCCCGCGGCTTCGAAGGGCTGCGGCCCGCGCACGGGTTCACCTTCACCCGGCTCGCCCCGGACGGTGCGACGGTCACCGAGCTCGCCGCCCATCTGGGGGTGACGAAGCAGGCCGCGAGTCAACTCGTCGACGAGATCGTGCGCAAGGGATACGCCGAGCGGCGACCCCATCCCGATGACGCGCGCGCCCGGCTGGTCGTGCTCACCGAGCAGGGGTGGGCCTGTACTCGGGCCGCGGAGGAAGCGGCGGCGGAGGCCGTGCGGCCGTGGGTCGAGCTGCTCGGGGAGGGTGAAGTCCGGGCGCTGCGGGAGCGGTTGGTGCGCATCGCGCCCTACGGGCCCATCAAGCCCATCTGGTGACGATTCGTCACTACGCCTCGATGTCGTCGTTGGCTATCACTGGAAGTTTTTGCTGACGCGTACTTCACAGTTGCACTACTCGATCGTAACTTGACAAGTGAACAGCATCCTCGTGATCCGGATCACAGGGCGTACGTCGTCGCAACTCCCTTGAGCCGCAAGGAGATCACTCGATGCTGCCCTGGAAGCGAGTGGCCAGATCCCTGGCCGCGCTGCTGCTGACCGCCGCCGTCCTCGTCACCCCCGCCGCCACCGCACAGGCAAAGGCCGCCCCCAGCTCGGGCTGGAACAACTACTCCTGCAAGCCCTCCGCCGCCCACCCCCGTCCCGTCGTCCTCGTCCACGGCACCTTCGGGAACTCCGTCGACAACTGGCCGGCCCTCGCGCCGTATCTGAAGAAGCGCGGCTACTGCGTCTTCTCGCTCGACTACGGCCAACTGCCCGGCGTCCCGCTCTTTCACGGCCTCGGCCCGATCGACAAGTCGGCAGAGCAACTCCGGGCCTTCGTCGACAAGGTGCTCGCCGCGACCGGCGCCGCCGAGACCGACCTCGTGGGTCACTCGCAGGGCGGCCTGATGCCCCGTTACTACCTGAAGTTCCTGGGCGGAGCCGCCAAGGTGAACGCCCTCGTCGGCCTCGGGCCCAGCAACCACGGCACCACCCTGAACGGTCTCACCAACCTGCTGCCGTACTTCCCCGGCGTGGGCGACCTGCTGTCCAAGGCCACGCCGTCCCTCGCCGAGCAGACGGTCGGCTCCGCCTTCCTGGCCAAGCTCAACGCGGGCGGCGACACGGTGCCGGGTGTCGACTACACGGTCATCGCCACCAAGTACGACGAGGTGGTCACGCCGTACCGTTCGCAGTTCCTCGACGGCCCGAACGTACGCAATGTCCTGCTCCAGGACCTGTGTGCGACCAACCTCTCCGAGCATGTGGCGCTCGGCCTCTTCGACCGCATCGCCCACCACGAGGTGGCCAACGCCCTCGATCCGGCGCACGCCAAACCGACCACTTGCGCTTCTGTCTCGGGCTAGGCCTGCCACTGGTAGCGGCGCTCGGGCCGGCCCGCGTGCCCGTAGCGCAGCGACACCTCGGCCCGGTCCGTGACGGCGAGGTGCTCGAGGTAGCGGCGCGCGCTGACACGGGAGATGCCGACCCGGGTCGCGCACTCGGCCGCGGACAAGGTTCCGTCGGCTGTGCGCAGTGCGCGTTCGACCAGTTCCGCGGTCTCCACACTCATCCCCTTCGGCAGCGTGGGTGTCCGGGCCGGCGCCGTCACCCGGCCCAGTGCCCGGTCCACGTCGGCCTGCCCGGTGACCACGGCGGCGTGCAGATTGCCGCGCCGGGCGCTGTAGCGCTCCAGTCGCTCCTTGAGGTCGTCGGCGTCGAACGGTTTCAGCAGGTAGTCGACCACGCCTTGGCGGACGGCGCCCCTGACGGCCTCTGCCTCGCGGGCGGCGCTGATCACGAGCACATCGCAGTCATGGCCCGCCGTCCGCAGCCGGGGAATGACGTCCAGACCGAACATGTCGGGCAGATAGAGGTCGAGCAGAACCAGGTCGGGCTGCAACTCGGCGACGGCGGCGAGCGCCTGCTCCCCGCAGTTCACCGTTCCGACCACACGGAAGCCCTCGACACCGTCGACGAATCCGCGGTGGATCCGCGCCACCATGAAATCGTCCTCGACAACCAGTACGTCGATCATCGGACTTCCTCCGTCTCGCGATCGGCCAACTGCCCCACGGACATCCGGGCGGTGAACACGGCGCCCGGTTCTGTGTTGGCCACCGACACCTCGCCACCTCTGCGCGTGCAGACCAGCCGGGTGAGCGCCAGGCCGATACCCCGGTCGCCGCCCTGTGCGGCCTTCGTGGTGAAGCCGTGGGAGAACACCTCCTGCGCGAGCTCGGGAGCCACGCCGGGACCCGAGTCGCGTACCACGATCTCCACGCTCGAGGCGTCCTGGCGCAGCTCGACCTCCACCCAGGCGTCGTCCCCATGCTCCGAGGCCGCGGCCGCGGCCGCGTCGAGGGCGTTGTCGACGAGATTGCCGAGCACCGTCGCCACGTCCGCGGCGTCCATCGGCTCCAGCCTCTCCAGCGCCGTGAGCTCCGAGATCCGCAGCCGGACCTTGCGCTCCGCCGCGAGCGCGGACTTGGCCATGAGCAGTGCGGCGACGGCCCGGTCGCGGACCCGGCTGGTGAGGGTCAGATCGAGCGACTCACGGTGTTTTCGCAGGGCGCGGACATAGCGCACGACCTCGTCGTGCTCGCCGATCTGGATGAGTCCGGAGATGGTGTGCAGCTGGTTGGAGAACTCGTGGGCCTGCGCACGAAGCAGTTCGGTGCTGCTGCGGAACGAGCCCAGTTCGCGTTCGAGCTGGGCCAGTTCGGTACGGTCCCGCAGGGTCGTCACCGAGCCCAGCCGACGGCCGTCCTTCATGACGTCCATCCGGTTCATCACCAGCACCAGACCCCGGCGTACCACCACCTCGTCGCGCCGCTCGGCGCCGTGCTTACCACCAGTCCCGGCCAGTACGTCGTACAGCCTGCCCTCGATCCCCAGGTCGGCCAGGCTCATCCCGACGCAGTCCTCGGGAAGACGGAGCAGTTTGCGGCCCACTTCGTTCACCAGCGTGAGCCGTAGTTGCGGGTCGAGCGCGATCACGCCCTCGGCGATCCCGAACAGCATGGCCTCGCGGTGCTCGGCGAGGCCCGCGATCTCGCGTGGTTCGAGGCCGAAGGTCTGGCGCTTGATCCGCCGGGCCAGCAGCCAGGACCCGACCACCCCGAGCACGCTCGCGATGCCGAGGTAGGCGAGCAGATACGACGAGGCGCCGTTCAGCCGCTGCCAGGCCGTCGGTGAGACCCGTCCGATCATGACCGTGCCGAGATGCTCGCCGATGTGCTTCGGCTCCACACTGAGCACCGGAGCCTGGGCCACCAGCTCGCGGACCCCGTCCACCGACAGCTCGCCCGACCAGCCGCGCGCCTGGGAGACGCTGGTCCCGTCGACCGGCAGGAGTGTCCCCACCAGGGTGGGATTGGTGGCGGCGACGATCTCACCGTGTTCGTCGGCGACGGTCACGGAGCTGACGTTCGACTGGGTCAGCCTGGTCTGCAGCAGCGGCGCGAGGGTCTCGGCGGGTGCGGGCCGGACGAGCTGGGTGCGCAGCAGTGGGTTTCCGGCCATCTCCTCGGCGAGGAGGGCCACCCGTCGTCCCTCCACCCGGTCGAACGTCGCCTTCGACTGCGCCAGGGAGACCGCGGCGACCGCGACCAGCACCAACACCACGATGGCGAGCTGCAATACCAGCAGCTCACCGGCCAGTGTGTGGCGGCGTGACGTAACGACCACTATGAACTCAACCTTCAATGCTCACACAAGGCAGACGGACTGTCCGCGGAACCGCACAATCATGGCGCCGGACTCGCCCAAGCGAAAGAGATGAGCCATGAGAACTCGCAGAGCCGCACTTCTCGGAGCTCTTGCCACTGTGTCGATGCTCGCCGTGAGCGCCTGCGGCGCCACCGCGGAGAAGGAGGAATCGGGGGGCGGAAGCGGGAGCGACAAGCCCGTCACCGGTCTTCGGATGATGGTGCCCAACACCCCGGGCAGCGGGTACGACGTCACCGCCCGGACCGTCGCCCAGGTGATGCAGGACTCCAAGGTGGCGTCCGGGGTCCAGGTGTACAACCTGCCCGGGGCCGGTGGCACCGTGGGCCTGCAGCGCCTGGTGAACGAGAAGGGCAACGGCAAGCTCGCCATGCAGATGGGGCTGGGCGTCGTCGGTGCCGCCTACACCTCGAAGTCTGCGGCGACGCTGACCGACACCACGCCGATCGCCAAGCTGATCGAGGAGGCCGGCGCGATCGTCGTGTCGAAGGACTCCCCGTACAAGACGATCGACGACCTCGTCACCGCGTGGAAGAAGGACCCCAAGAAGGTGGCCGTGGGCGGTGGCTCGTCGCCGGGTGGCCCGGACCATCTGCTTCCGATGCAGCTGGCGAAGGCCGTCGGCATCGAACCGAAGGACGTCAACTACGTCGGGTACGACGGCGGCGGTGAGCTGCTGCCCGCCATCCTGGGCGACAAGGTCGCCTTCGGTGCCAGCGGATTCGGCGAGTTCCTCGACCAGATCGAGGCGGGACAGGTGCGAGTGCTGGCGGTGACCAGCGAGAAGCCGATCGACGCCGTGAAGGACGCCCCCACGCTCAAGGACTCCGGGATCGACCTGGTCTTCACCAACTGGCGCGGCATCGTCGCTCCTCCCGGGATCACCGACGCGCAGAAGAAGACCTGGATCGACAGCCTGACCAAGATGCACGACTCGGAGCAGTGGAAGGCCGAGCTGACCAAGCGCGGCTGGGCCGACGCGTTCGTCACCGGTGACGAGTTCGGCTCCTACTTGAAGGAGCAGGACAAGTCCGTCGCCGACCTGCTTGCAGAGCTCGGACTGGCATGAGCTCCCCGATCGACGAACGGAGCGTCGAGGACGCCCGTCCGCCGCAGGGCAAGGACCGCGCACAGTACGGTGTGTGCGCGTTCCTCGCCCTGCTGGGCACCGCGGTGATCGTGGACGGGCTCGCGATCCCGGACATCACCAGCAGCACCGACCCGGTGGGACCGCGCGCGGTGCCCGTACTCCTGGGCGTACTGCTCCTGGTGGTCGCGGTGCTGTACGCGGTCGATGTGGCCCGGGGTGGCCACGGTGAGCCGGAAGCCGGCGAGGACGTCGACCTGTCGCAGGGCACCGACTGGCGCACGGTGCTGCTGCTGATCGGCGCGTTCGTGGTGAACGCGGTGCTGATCGAACGGCTCGGCTGGGTGATCAGCGGCGCGCTGCTGTTCTGGGGAACGGCCTTCGCCCTCGGCAACCGGCACTACATACGCAATCTGCTGATCGCGGTGACGATGTCCCTCACCACGTTCTACGCCTTCGCGATCGGGCTCGGCGTGAACCTCCCGGCCGGTGTGCTGCAAGGAATCCTGTGATGGACAACCTGAACAACCTCATGCAGGGCTTCGAGGACGTCATCGCCCCGATGAACCTGCTGCTGGCGCTGATCGGCGTCCTCGTCGGCACCGCGGTGGGTGTACTGCCGGGCATCGGCCCGGCGATGACCGTGGCACTGCTGCTGCCGATCACCTACGGCATGGAGCCGGTACAGGCGTTCATCATGTTCGCCGGCATCTTCTACGGCGGCATGTACGGCGGATCGACCACCTCCATCCTGCTGAACACCCCCGGGGAGTCCTCCTCGGTGGTGACGGCCATCGAGGGCAACAAGATGGCGAAGGCCGGCCGGGCGGCGCAGGCACTCGCCACCGCCGCGATCGGTTCCTTCGTGGCGGGCACGATCGGCACCCTGCTGCTGGTGCTGGTGACCCCGCTCGTGGTGGACTTCGCGATCAGCCTGGGTGCTCCGGACTACTTCGCCCTGATGCTGCTCTCCTTCATCGCGGTCACGTCGGTGCTGGGCGCGTCACGCGTCCGGGGCCTGATCTCGCTGCTGCTGGGCCTGACGATCGGCCTGGTCGGCATCGACTCGGTGTCCGGACAGCAGCGGCTCACCCTGGGCATCCCTCAGCTGGCCGACGGGATCGACGTGGTCGTCGTCGCCGTCGCCATCTTCGCCGTCGGCGAGGCACTGTGGGTGGCCGCGCATCTGCGGCGCAAGCCCGTCGAGGTCATCCCGGTCGGCAGGCCGTGGATGGGGAAGAAGGACTGGAAGCGGTCCTGGAAGCCCTGGCTGCGGGGTACGGCGTACGGCTTCCCGTTCGGTGCGCTCCCGGCCGGCGGTGCGGAGATCCCGACCTTCCTGTCGTACGCGACGGAGAAGCGGCTGACCAAGCACCCGGAGGAGTTCGGCAAGGGTGCGATCGAGGGTGTGGCCGGGCCAGAGGCGGCGAACAACGCCTCCGCGGCGGGCACGCTGGTCCCGATGCTGGCCCTCGGGCTGCCGACGAACGCGACCGCCGCGGTCATGCTTGCGGCGTTCCAGTCGTACGGCATCCAGCCCGGTCCGCTGCTGTTCGAGCGGGAGGCGAGCCTGGTCTGGGTGCTGATCGCCAGCCTGTTCGTCGGCAATCTCCTGCTGCTCCTGCTGAATCTGCCGCTCGCGCCGACCTGGGCGAAACTGCTGCAGATTCCGCGCCCCTATCTGTACGCGGGAATCCTGTTCTTCGCGTCCATGGGCGCGTACGCCGTCAACGCACAGCCCCTGGACCTGTTCCTGCTGCTGTTGCTGGGGCTCCTCGGTTTCGCGATGCGGCGGTTCGGACTGCCGGTGCTACCGCTGATCATCGGCGTCATCCTCGGCCCCCGGGCCGAACTGCAGGGACGGCGCTCCCTGCAGCTGTCGGGCGGCGAACTGTCGGGGCTGGTGGGCGGACCGGTGTCCTACGCGGTCTACACGGTGATCGTGCTGGTGTTCGTCTGGCCGCTGGTGCGGCGATTCGTCGTACGTCCGCTGCGTGAGCGAAGTGCCTGAGAGTGCCGAAAGTGCCTGGGAGGGAGAGCAGACATGACCGTACTGGTCGGATACGTACCCACGCCCGAGGGTGAGGCCGCGCTACGCGCGGGAATCGACGAGGCACGCCTGCGCGGCGAGAAGATGCTCGTGGTGAACACCTCGCGGGGTGATGCCTATGTGGACCCGCGCTTCGCGCAGGAGCCCGAGCTCGCTCATGTCCGCGAGGACCTGGCCGCGCTGGAGATCGAGTTCGACATCCGCCAGGTGCTCGGCGGGGGCGACGCCGCCGAGGAGATCATCGAACTGGCGGAGCAGCCCGATGTGTCCCTGGTGGTGATCGGTCTCCGGCGGCGCAGCGCGGTCGGCAAGCTGATCATGGGCTCCCAGGCGCAGCAGATCCTGCTGGGGGCCGGCTGTCCGGTCCTCGCGGTGAAGGCGGCGCAGTAGATGATCCTGAGGACGTTCGGCTGGTCGTTCGCCATCACGGCGGCCGGCCTTGCCTTCGCCGCGTGGCAGTGGGGCTGGGAGGCCTTCGGGATCGTACTGATCCTGTCGGTCCTCGAGATCTCGCTGTCCTTCGACAACGCGGTCGTCAACGCCGGAATCCTGAAGAAGATGAATGCCTTCTGGCAGAGGATCTTCCTCACCATCGGCATCATGGTCGCGGTGTTCGGTATGCGGCTGCTCTTCCCGGTCGTGATCGTCGCCATCAGCGCCGAAGTGGGCCCCATCGAGGCGGTGCAGCTCGCCATCCAGGAGCCAGACCGATACGAGGACCTGGTCACCGACGCCCACCCGGCGATCGCGGCCTTCGGCGGCATGTTCCTGCTGATGATCTTCCTCGACTTCGTCTTCGAGGACCGTGACATCAAGTGGCTCGCCTGGCTGGAGCGCCCGCTCGCCAAGCTCGGCAGGATCGACATGCTGTCGGTGTGCATCGCGCTCATCGTTCTGCTCGTGACCGCGATGACCTTCGCCACCCACGCGCATGTCAGCACGGGCCATGCGGACAAGACGGCCACGGTACTGCTCTCCGGCGTCGCCGGTCTGATCACCTATCTGGTCGTGGGCGGCCTGTCCGGATACTTCGAGGACAAGCTCGAAGAAGAAGAGGAGCACGAACACGAGGAGGAGGAGAAGGCGCGAGCCGAGGGCAAGCCGGTTTCGGCGGTCGGTCTCGCCGGCAAGGCAGCGTTCTTCCTCTTCCTGTACCTCGAGGTCCTGGACGCGTCCTTCTCCTTCGACGGTGTGATCGGCGCCTTCGCCATCACCAACCACATCTTCTGGATGGCGCTCGGCCTCGGTATCGGAGCCATGTACGTCCGGTCGCTCACGGTCTACCTGGTCCGCCAGGGCACCCTGGACGACTACGTCTACCTGGAGCACGGTGCCCACTACGCCATCGGCGCCCTCGCCGCGATCCTGCTGATCACCATCCAGCACCAGATCAGCGAGATCATCACCGGTCTGGTCGGTGTCTTCCTGATCGCGGCATCCTTCCTCTCGTCCGTCCGCCGCAACAGGTCGCTCGAGACGTCCGAGGCGAAAGTCCTGACCTCGGACGAGAAGACCGAGGCCTCGTCCGGGGTGTGACCGGCCGGCGACCGCAGGTATGACGTAGCTATGACCGAAGGCACGACTGACGACATCCGCATCGCCGAAGACGGCGACGAGCCCGCCGTGAAGGCCGTGATCGACGCGGCGTTCCAGCCCTACATCGAGCGCATCGGGCTGGTACCCGTGCCGATGGAGGCGGATCACGCGGCGAACATCGCGGCGGGGCGGGTGTACGTCACCGGGGATCCGATCGTGGGCCTCCTGGTTCTGGAGGCCCACGAGGATCATCTGTACCTCGACATCATCGCCGTCCACCCGGACGCCCACGGGCAGGGCATCGGGCGACGGCTGCTCGCGTTCGTGGACGCACGCGCGCGTGCGCTCGGACTGGCCGAGGTCAGGCTCCTCACGAACGCGAAGATGTGGGAGAACCAAAAGCTCTATCCCAGATACGGGTACGAGCTCATGGAGCGTCGCGTGGAAGGGCCGTACGACCGGCTCCACTACCGCAAGCGGCTGGCGCCCTGACGGTTCTCATTGCTTCTCAGCGTTGGAGTCCTGGTGGTCGGGCGGGTCAGCCGTCCGGCCACCAGGTGCGTTGAATGTCCTTTCGGACTTCCGGGCGCTCGGCGGGGCGCGTGTCGGCCTCTTCCCGTACACGGCGGGAGTCCGACTTCTTGAGGGGCTTCTGCAAGGTCACGCGGCGCATGGCTGCCTCCTTGGGTCTACCGGTATCGCGGTTGTATGGGTAGACCGTTCCGGGGAGCGTGACTCATCGACGGCCCCCTGTCTGTGGCGGCGGTCACCCCGCGGCCCGTGGTGTCCGTGGCGGTCGTCACGTTCGGGCCCGGCGTTGTCAGTGGTGGGTGTCACTCTGAGCACATGACGAGCAACGGTGAGCGCGAGACATGGGCCGACGTCGACTGGGACGCCGAGTCCGCCACCTTCGACGAGGAGCCGGACCACGGACTGCGCGACCCCGCCATGCGCGAGGCATGGGCGGCTCGGCTGCGAGGCTGGCTGCCAGACAGCCCGTCCGACGTACTGGACCTGGGCTGCGGCACCGGCAGCCTGTCACTCCTCGCCTCCGAGCAGCGCCACCGGGTCACCGGCGTCGACCTCTCGCCCCGCATGGTCGACCTCGCCCGCGCCAAGCTGGCCGGCCGCGATGCCGTCTTCCTCGTCGGCGACGCGGCCGCTCCGCCGGTCGGCGAGCAGCGGTTCGACGTCGTGCTCGTACGTCATGTGCTGTGGGCGTTGCCCGATCCCGAGCGTGTCCTGCGGCACTGGCGCGGGTTGCTCCGACCCGGTGGACGGCTCGTCCTCATAGAGGGTGTGTGGGGGACGGTGAGCCCGGTCGGGATATCCGCCGACCGGCTGACCGGGTTGCTCGTGCCTCTGGTGCGGGACGTGCGTGTGGAGCGGCTGTCGGACGAGGCGCTGCTGTGGGGGCGGGAGGTGGAGGACGAGCGGTATGCGGTGGTGGCGGTGGTCTGAGCTGTGCGTTGTCGCTGGCGTCGGCTAAGCGAGGAGTGCCTCGAAGTCACCCTCACGGGCCAGGAGTTCCAGCTCGTCCAGGGCTGCCACGGCGGCGGACGCGGCCTCGGGGTCTGACTGCGTCAGGCCGCTCGCGGCGAACTCGTCCTCGTCCAGGCGCAGTACGGTCCTGCCGTCCGCGGAGCGCCAGAGGTCCAGGTCGAGGTCCTCTACGACCAGTTCGCCCTCGGAGACGGTGGCCGGGCGGGTGATGTCGGTGTACCAGCCTTTGAGGGTGCCTTTGGAGTCGCGGACCTCCTTCACGGCGTACCACCGGTCGCGCCAGTAGTACTCGGTGAAGATGTCGCCGGACTCGAACCGTACGAAGCCGAAGTCGCGGGCGACGTCGCCGGCCCACGGGGCGCGGACGGTGATCCGGGTGCCGTCGTCGGCGAGCAGTTCGGCGGGGTAACGGATCTTCGTACGGCCGCCCTTGACCAGGACGATGTCCAACCGGTGTGCGGCATCAGCCGAGTTCGCGGATATAGCGCACCTCCGTGGCGCAGATCTCGTAGCCGAACCATTTGTTGATCGCGAGCATCGGGCCGTTGCCGGTGTCGTTGCCCGTGAACGCCTCCGTGTAGCCGGCGGCTCGGGCGCGGTGCAGGGAGTCGTTCTTGGCGAGCTTGGCCAGGCCGCGGCCGCGGTGAGCACGGACCGTGCCCGTGATCACGGTGCCGTAGCGGGTGCCACCGTCGGTGCGCGCGGCGCTGAACGCGGCCGGGCGGCCGTCAACGAGCGCGATCGAGGTCAGCTCGTGGCTGAAGAGAGGGTGTTGCCAGGTCTCCTTCAACCACGCCTCGTAGTTCGTGAACTCGTAGTCGATGTCGCTCGGTTCGTCCCCGGACGCCTCCGCGTCCAGGTCGAACAGCGGGCGCGGGTCGTCCGCGAAGTCCGCGGCCTTGCGCAGTTCAACACCCGCGGGCGGCTCCTGGAGCGGTGGCAGCGTGCCGTCCGCCAGGTCCAGGCGGAGGAAGTGCGCGGAGCGGCCCGCGCGGTAACCGCGCTTCTCGGCGAAGGTGCGGTTGGCGGGCTTGTCCAGGACCCAGGAGAAGAGCTTCGTCGCGTTCAGGCCGGCGAGGCGTTCCTCGGCGGTCTTCACGAGCAGGGAGCCCGCGCCGTGGCCCTGGCGGTCCGGGTGCACGTACACGTTCAGGTAGCCCTGACCCGGCTGCGGGCTGTCGTGCGCGAAGCCGACCTGGGCCGTGCCGATGAGTTCACCGTCCCTCTCGGCGACCAGCGGCTGGAAGTGGGCGTCGGGATGCATATTCGCGACGTCGTAGGTGACGGACTCGGCGGTGGAGAGCATGAAGGGAAGCGCCAGGCGCCGGATACGGGCGAAGCCCTCGGCATCTCCGGCGCGGAAGTCGCGGACGATCACTGTCATGTCGTTGACGCTACGTGGGGGGTGTGGCTGGGTGCCTCTTATTTTCGTGGGGTGCGGGACAATCGGCTTGTGACGTTGAAGATCGACATCGATGACGGTGCGGGGGTTGCGCCCTACGAGCAGGTGCGCGCCCAGATTTCCGAGCAGGCGCGGGCTGGTGTGCTGCCGGTGGGATATCGGTTGCCGACCGTGCGAGGGCTGGCGGAGTCGCTGGGGCTGGCCGCCAACACGGTCGCCAAGGCGTACCGGACGCTGGAGAGCGACGGGGTGATCGAGACCCGAGGTCGCAACGGAACGTTTGTCGCGTCCGCGGGTTCGGCGGCTGAGCGTGAGGCGGCGTCCGCTGCTCGGGCTTATGCCGAACGGGTCCGCCGCCTCGGGCTCGCCGAGGGGGCGGCCCTCGATGCCGTTCGGGATGCGCTGCGTGCGGTTTATGGGGATCGGGGATAACTGGGGGTTCGTTGTGGCTGGTCACTCTCCCCCTCTCGGCTGCTCCCCCAGTGCCTTAAGGGCCTGGGGGACCCCCAGAGCGGGGGACCCCCATCGCGGCGGAGCCGCAAATCGATACAGCCCCGCGCCCCTGGGTGGTCGGTGGGTGGCCTACAGGTAGAGGCCCGCGTCCGCACCCTCCCGCGCCCCTGGCACCGATGTCGGTGACGTGCCCCGGCGCAGGGCGTACAGCTCGGCCAGCGTTGCCCCTTCGCGGCCGACGCCCTCCTCCGCGCCCAGCCAGTTCACCGACTCGCGGTGGGTCAGCGGGCCGACCTCGATACGGGCCAGGCAACGGCCGGGGCGGACGACGGCGGGGTGGAGGCGCTCCAGGTCCTCGTTCGTCGTCACGCCCACCAGGACGTTGCGGCCCTGGCCGAGCAGGCCGTCCGTGAGGTTGAGCAGGCGCGACAGCGCCTGACCCGCCGTGTGCTTGGCCTCGCCGCGGATCAGCTCGTCGCAGTCCTCCAGCAACAGCAGTCGCCAGCGGTCCTTGCCCGTGCTGTCCTCCTCGCCGATCGCGATGTCCATCAGATAGCCGACGTCGGAGAAGAGGCGCTCCGGGTCGAGCACGCAGTCGACCTGACACCAGTCGCGCCAGGAACGGGCCAGGGTGCGCAGCGCCGACGTCTTGCCCGTACCGGGCGGGCCGTGCAGCAGGAGCAGACGGCCCGCGATGTCCTCCGGGGTCGTCTTCATCAGCTGGTCCATCGCGTCCGCGACCGGAGCCGTGTAGTTCGGGCGGATCTCCTCCCACGTACCCGCCGAGATCTGCCGGGTCGTACGGTGCGGGCCGCGCCTCGGCGAGACGTACCAGAAGCCCATCGTCACGTTCTCCGGCTGCGGCTCGGGCTCGTCCTCCGCGCTGTCCGTGGCCTGGCCGAGCACCTTCGCGGCCAGTTCCTCGCTGGTCGCGGTGACCGTGACATCAGCACCGCGGTTCCAGCGCGAGATGAGCAGGGTCCAGCCGTCGCCCTCGGCGAGTGTGGAGCTGTGGTTGTCGTCGCGGGCGGATCGCAACACCGTGGCGCCCGGTGGCAACAGCGTCGCCCCGGACCGTACGCGGTCGATGTTCACCGCGTGCGAGTGCGGCTGCTCGCCCGTCGCGAAGCGGCCGAGGAACAGCGCGTCGACGACGTCCGACGGGGAGTCGCTGTCGTCGACGTTGAGCCGGATCGGCAGTGCGTCGTGTGGGTTCCCAGACATGCCGCCATGATCCGTCACGCGCGCGTCCCATGCACCCGGTTTCCCGGTTGGACCCCGAGTCGCCTGGTGTGCGCCGATCTCTCCCTGTATCCCCTCCGTCCTGTTACGGGACTGTGCACTCGAACCCATCCCAACCGCCCACCCCCGCCACTACTGTTGTCCTTGATGGGACGTCATGGGTGGAATTCGGGGGCACGGCGGTGGCGGCTCACCGCGCTGCTCGGCGTGGGCGCGGCGGCACTGGCCCTGGCACTGACCTTGATCAACACGCTGCCGGGGGACGGTGGAAGCGCCGCCGGTACGACCCGTGACGGCGACAAGGTGCACGGCACGCCCGCCGTTCCTCCCGGGGAGGCGGGACCGGACGTCGGCTGGGGCTTCACCCACACGCAGTTCAGTGCCGACGAGGGCAGCGGCGCCGCCACGCGGCGGGTGGCGGAGCGCCTCGGTGAGCAGCCGCTGCCGCAGATCCAGCACATCATGGGCTGGGGTGCGGACAATCCCGAGCCGGTCAAGGGGCGTTACGACTTCGAGGACATGGACCGGCGTATCGACTTCGTCCGGGAGTCGGGCGGCACCCCGGTGGTCACCCTGTGCTGCGCCCCGGACTGGATGAAGGGCGGCAAGTCCGGGACGGACAACACCAATTGGAGCCAGGAGGCCCTGGAGACCGCCCCGCGGCCCGAGCACTTCGACGACTACGCCGCGCTCGCCGCGACCGTCGCCAAGCGCTATCCGGACGTACGCCACTTCATCGTCTGGAACGAGTTCAAGGGCTTCTGGAACGACGCCGAGGCCCGCTGGGACTACGAGGGCTACACCGAGCTCTACAACCTGGTCCACAAGGCGCTCAAGGACGTCAACGAGGACATTCAGGTCGGCGGCCCTTACCTGGTGATGGACAGCCTCGACCCGCGTCAGAAGGAAGACGCCTCGACGACGGTGAAGGGGGCGTGGGGCGCCATGGACCAACGTGTCCTCGACGCCTTCGACTACTGGAACAAGAACAAGGCGGGCGCGGACTTTGTCGTCGTGGACGGCTCCAGCTACACCAAGGACGACGAGCTGCTGCCCGACGAGTTCGCCGCCACCGACAAGTTCACGGTCGTCAGCCGCTGGGTGCGCGAGCGGACCGGCGATCTGCCGCTGTGGTGGGCCGAGTACTACGTCGAGCCGTCCGACGCCGATGACGAGCGGGACGACTGGTCCGAGGCCCACCGCGGCGCGGTCCAGGCCTCCGGAATGATCGCGATGGCCCGCGGCGGCACCACCTCCGCCTTCTACTGGAACCCCGAGAAGGAGAAGGGCGCCGACTGCGCCGGCTGCCTGTGGACACCCACCGACAGCGCCGACGGCGGCAAGGCCCTGCCGATGCTCGACCTCGTCTCCCGCTTCAACAGGGAGTTCCCACCGGGCACGGAGTACGAGCAGGTGTCCGTCGCCGCCGGCAGTGCGCCGGACGTACGGGTCCTCGCCGACGACAAGGCGGTCCTCGTCGTGAACACCCAGGACCGGAAGATCAGTACCGAGGTCGACGGCGAGAGGTTCGACATGGGTGCGTACGAGGTGAAGTGGCTGACCCGGTAAGCCACTTCACGCCCGTCTCCTACGCCTACGCCATCGTCAAGAACCGCTGCACCAGTGAAGCCAGCAGCACCGCCAGCAGCGGCAGGGAGAACCAGAAGCTGCTCTGCAGCCACTGCAGCTGCCGCACGCTCGGCCGGACGGCCACCCGTACCACCTCGCGCGTCGTCAGCAGCACGATCAGTGCGATCGCCGCAAGCCCGCCCACGACCGACCAGGGTGTCCAGGTGACCTGAGGACCGATCGGCCCGGGATCGGCCTTCGGGACGCTGCTCTCCGGCTGCTCGCGCATCGCGTACACGGTCGCGTCCTTGTTGACGAAGACCTTCCGCAGTTCCTCGCGTTCGTCGAGGTTGCGGATGAGCCGGGTGTCCCAGCTCGCCGAGTAGCCCACGTCCATCTGGAGCGAGATCACCTGGCTGCGGTTGATCATGAGGTACGAGTTCGGGCCCGCGTCCTTGAGCGACTTGACCAGGCCGGACACCAGTACCGGATCGGGCGGTGCGAGCGTCGGTACGTACTCCACCCGCTCCATGTCCTTCGAGCCCCAGGGCATCGCGGGCGTCACGGTGTTGACCGGGTCGTCGCTCAGCCACAGCAGCCGCGCGGTCGGCTTGTCGTGCTCGTACACGTACTCCATGGCCGCGATCTCGCCCGGCCGGACCCGCTCGAAGGGCTCGTTGCCCCAGCGGGCCACCAGGAAGCCGCCGACCAGGACGAGGCCCGCCATCAGGGCGGCGAGGGGGGCGAGGCTGAACTGGTCGCGCTCGCGTTCCTTCGCGGTGACCCCGGTGCGCGGGAAGAGGGCGAGTGCGGCGAGCAGGGCCGCGCCCGGCAGGGCGAACATGAAGACGCGCAGGGCCATTTCGCCGCCGTACGACTGCATGCCGAAGCCGAGGAACGGTACGAAGGTGAGGACGAGCAGGGAGCGTTCGCGGTACTTGTGGTCGCGGCGCCGCCACCAGCCCCAGCAGGCGAGCGCCATCACCGAGCCGGCGAGCGCCACGCGCGCGTACAGCACGAGTTGGTGGGTCGAACTGCCGCCCTCGATACGGCCGGAGACCGACGACGACACGTTGCCGCCGACGCCGCCGAGCCCGCCGAACAGTTCGTCGAAGTGTCCCCGCCAGTACGGCTCGGCGAGGAAGCCCACCCAGACGGCGACCATCACGGCGAACAGGATGGGCAGTCCGCGCAGTTCGGAGCGGCCCACCAGGACGAGGACGGCGAGGACGCCCAGCATCACGAACGGGGTGAGCTGGTGGGAGGGGACCGTCGCCGCGAACAGGCCGATCAACACCATGAGCAGCACGGCCCGTTGGCGCCGGTCGGCCGGCTCGACCTCCAGCTCGCCGGGCCGCCGCGTGGTCCACAGCACGCGCGGCGCCCGGAACCAGACGAGCAGGATCGCCACGAAGACGATGTAGAGCAGGTATGTGAAGCCCTGCGGGGAGAAGTAGTCCTGGCCGACCCAGCCGCTGAGCACGAAGATCCATACGCCGGTCCACTTGGCGCGCCAGCTCGCCCGCATATGGCGTACGAGGAGGAACATCGGGGCCAGGTAGAGGAGCTGCATGGCCGTCGGCCACCAGCGGATGACCTCGGTGAGGTCGTCGACGCCGCAGGCCTGCGCGACGAACGCGGCGGCCGCGAAGAAGCCCGGCCAGCTCCAGCGCGCGTCCAGGTCGGGCACGGCCGAGCCGGTCCGGTCGATGTACTCCAGGAATCCGAGGTGCTGCCAGGCCGTCGCGAACCGCGGCTCCGTCTCGATCACCGCGGGCAGTGCGTGCAGCGACACCACGGTGGCCAGCAGGGTGACCAGGAGCAGCCCTCGGTGCTCGCGGTTTCGCCAGAGCAGCGAGGCGAACACCGTGACCAGCAGGGCGGCACCGGCCAGCGTGGGCACGGGCAGGACGGAGACCAGGCCGAGCCCGCCCATCCGGTCGAGATCCCGCTCGCCGAGGCCGAACACGGGCACCCAGTACAGGATGAGCGCGGCGGTCAGCAGACAGCCGAGGACGACGCCTACGCGGGTGGGGCGCAGCCGCTCCCACGGGGACGGGGAGGACGGGGCGGGGGAAGGGGCCGGTGGCGGTTCGGGCGGCGTACCGGTCCCGCGTTCCCGGAGTACGAGCGCGGAGGAGCCGGAGGACGGTGCCTCGGCCCCCGACGTGACCTCGGGCTTGGCTTCCGCCTCGGCCTCGGGCTTTGCCTCGGACGTGGCTTCGGATTTGGCCTCTGCGGCCTCTGCGGCCTCTGCGGCCTCCGCTCCGGCTTCGGGTTTCACTTCGGCCGGTCCCAGAGAGGCCTCGCTGCCCGGTTCTCGTTCCTCGACGGGCAGGCCCAACTCGGAGCGCGGCGCGGGGAGTTGGAGGGGTGCCTTGAGCGCCCAGGTGGGCCGATGGTCCTCCGGTTCATGGTCCTGCCCGTGCTCCGGCCGTTGGTCCGGTGGGACGGGCCACTTCACCGCCGTCCCGGTGGGCGGCGTCCCCGGCCCGGGGCGTACGTCCGGCCGCCGCTCCTGGTGGTCGAAGTCGAGGTGCACACCGAGCGCCAGGGTGTCCTGGTCGAGCCGCTGTGCCCAGGCCGGGCCGCGGCCCTTCTTCGGCTCGCCCGAGTTCGGCGCGGGGACCTCGCGGGCGCCCAGGTCCGCCAGGTCGCCGTCGGGTGCCGCGTCCTCGGGCACCTCGGCGGGCGCGGTCCTGATGACCCGGTACAGCCTGGGAGAGGCGATCGCCACGATCACCGCGAGGGCGGCGACCTCCGCGACGCCCGCACCGGTCAGGCCCATGGTCGGAAGCAGGATCACCGTGAGGCCGAGCACCAGCACGCACAACAGGCCCTGCAGCCACGCGAGTCCGGCGGTCCGGCTCTGCGCGCGCAGCACCGCGAAGTACGTCTCCATCACGACCCGCAGCACCCCGCCGACCGCGAACCAGCGCAGCAACGGGGTCGCCGCGTCCGCGTACCCCTGGCCGAACACGCCCAGGACGAACGGCGCCCCGAAGAACAGCACTCCGCCCACCGGCAGCATGATCCGCGCCATCCGGATCAGCGCGGCCCGGGTGTTCGCGGCGAGCCGCGCCGGGTCGTGCGAGCCCTCGACGGTGAGCGAGGCGCCCATGTTGATGGCGAGCAGATTGACGGTGCCGCCGATGGTGATCGCGATGTAGAAGTACGCGTTGTCGGCGGAGCTGACCTGCGCGGCGACGATCACCGGAACGAGATAGACCACGGCGAGCGAGAACAGCGAGCCGGTGTAGTCGCCCGCGAGGAAGCGGCCGATCTCCTTCAGCGTCGGCGGCTCGGCGTGCTCCTCGGTCGCCTTCACATGCCGGGGCACCAGCCGCCGGAACACCAGCCAGCCCAGCGGCAGCACGGACACCGCGATGGCCGCGACCCAGGACACGAACACGCCCATGGTGGGGATCGCGGCGGCGAACAGCACCAGCAGCACCAGCTTGACCGCCGAGAACACCGTGTTGCCCACCGGCACCCACACCGCGCTGCGCAGCCCCGTCAGCACCCCGTCCTGGAGGGTGAGCAGCGACCAGGCGACCACCGCCAGCACGAAAACCAGCGCGTGCAGGGGATCGTGCAGGAAGCGGTAGGACGGCCCCCACAGGCCCAGCGTCAGCAGGAACAGGCCTGCCGCCAGCGCCACGACCAGTGAACTTCCCGCGTACGTACGGAAGATCAGGCGGCCGGTGCCACGTCCCGCGACCGGTATGAACCGGGCGAGGGCGCCCGTCAGCGTCACCGCCGTCAGTCCCGCGAGGAGCTTCATCGCGGCGATCGCGGCGGAGCCCTGGCCGACCGCGTCCTCGGTGTAGTAGCGGGCGGCGGCCAGCCAGTAGCCGAGGCCGAGGACGGCGGAGATCCCGGTGTTGAGCATCAGGGCATAAGCGTTCCGGAACAGCGGGCTGCCTCCGGACCCCTTGGAACCCCTGCTCAGTCCGGGCAGCCGCAGCCGCAGTCGGCGGCCGGACTGCTTCTCGGGCGCCTCGGTCGTGGGTGTGTCGGGCTGGGCTGTGGTCGTGTCAGACACGGGTACGGATGGCCTTCCGGCGGATCTGGCGTGCTCTGCGGACCATGGCGTATCCCTTGGTGAGGGCATGGTCCTTGGCGAAGGTGCGGGTGATGGCCTGGCCTTCGACCAGCCGCTCGAACTCCTCGACGCGGGTGGAGCGGCGCACGGTGACGCGTTGCAGAGCGTACGGGCCCTGGCGGCGGTTCGACAGGCGGTTGCCGACCGCGAGGGACTGGGCGAAGCCCGCCTCGCGCACCGTGCGGCGCACCCGGCGGCTGGAGTAGCCGTAGGGGTACGCGAACGAGGCGGGGCGGGTGCCGAGTTCGTCGGCGATGATCTCCTTGCAGCGCAGCACCTCGAACCACAGTGCCTCGTCCGTGAGCTGGTCGAGCTGTGGATGCGTATGGCTGTGGCCGCCGATCTCGACGTCCGCGCCCGCGAGTTCGCGCACCTGGTCCCAGTCGAGCATCGTGTCCAGAGCGCCCCCGGTGTCGTACGAGCCGCGCAGCCAGCCCGTCGAGACGAACAGCGTGGCCGCGAACCCGTGCTTGGCGAGCACGGGCAACGCATGCCGGTGTACGCCTTCGTATCCGTCGTCGAAGGTGACGAGGACGGGGCGCCCGGGCAGCGGGCTTCCGGAGCGCCAACTGTCCGCCAGCTGGGCGGTGTTGACCGGCGTGAACCCGCGATCGTCCAGCAGAGCCATCTGCTCGGCGAACGCCTCGGGCGCGACGGACAGGGCACGAGTCGCCTCGTTGGGCACAGTGGAGACGGCGTGGTACATGAGGATGGGCACGGGGTTGTTCATGAGGAACCACCTCCGACCGCGCCGCCGTGCCCGGCGCAGGGCGTCGCCGCGCCCCACGCTGTCATCAGCAAGCGTCCCCTTCTCATGCTGCCGCCCCCTCGCGCCCGGGACCTTCCGCTATCTCGACCACCGAGAAAGTAGCGCCACCCCTGCGTGCCCGAACGCTCCCGAGTACGTACCCTCCCGCCGCCGTCACCACTCCGGCGACGATGGCGCCGGCCCGGCCCGCGCCGCCGGGGCGGGCGAGGAGGGCATCGCGCAGGCCACGGGCGACCCCGGCGGGGAGGACGCGAGTGGTGTAGCGGCGCTCGGACTCCAGGCCCTTGTCGGCGCCGACGCTTCGGGCGACCAGGGCCTTCGAGAGACCTTCGGCGTACGTACGGGTGCGGAAGTAGGCGAAGTGTTCGCGCACCTCGGGCACCCGGTGGTGGATCACCGCGCGGTCGTCGATCAGCAGGATCGCGTCCGGCTGGGCGCGGGTGAGGCGGATGCACAGCTCCGTCTCCTCGCAGCCCAGCGGCCGCTTGTCGCCGTCACGCCCGATACCGGTCGCGAAGCCGCCCGCCACGTCGAAGGCGCTGCGGCGGAACGAGGCGTTGCCGCCCAGCACGTTCCGCACCTGTACGCGCCCCGGCGGCAGCCCCTTGTACGTACAGCCGACGACCCAGTCGAACTCCTCCGGGAACCAGGCAGGCCGCCGGCCCGACGCCCAGATCGGAAAGGTCCGCCCGCCGACGGCCATCACCCGCGGATCCGTGTACGCCTCGGCGAAGTGATGAAGCCAGTCGCGCTCGGCGACGGCGTCGTCGTCGAGGAACGCGATGACCTCGCCGCGGGAGGCCGCGATGCCGGTGTTGCGGCCCGCGGACAGGCCGCGGGGGCCCGCGTTGGCGAGCACCCGCACCTGACGCGTCTCCTTGTACTCCTTCGAAAGCCGGTCCAGGAGTGTCTGGTTGTGATCCACGACCAGCAGCGTCTCCAGGGCGGGCCGGGACTGCGCCCGCACCGAGGAGACCGCCGCGAGGATGTCCTCCCAGCGGTCCTCGGTGTAGACGCAGATCACCACCGAGATGTCGATCGTGCTCAAGACACCTCTCCTCGCGTGGAGCTGAGCGCGACCGCGTGCGCACGGCGCAGCGAACGCCGGTTGGAGCGCTCCTTGAGGATCACCTTGAGCACCCGCAGCCCGTCCCGTACGGCCCGCAGATTGCTCGCGCCATGGATCCGCAGATACTCGTGGCTCGGGATCTCCTGCACCTTCAGCCCGGCCTTGACCACCCGGATGTTCATCAGGGTCTCCACCTCGAAGCCGGTGCAGTCGAGGTCGATCTTGTCGAGGCAGTGCCGCCAGAACGCGTTGTAGCCGTAGCAGAGGTCGGTGTAGCGGGCGCCGAACTTGCGGTTGACGACCGTGCACAGCGCCCAGTTGCCCAGCTTGCGGATGGGCGTCATGTCGTCCGTGCCGCCGCCGTTGGCGAACCGCGAACCCTTCGCGAAGTCCGCCCCGGAGACCAGCGCGGAGACATACGACACGATCTCGTTGCCGTCCGCCGAGCCGTCCGCGTCGACCATCACGATGATGTCGCCGGTGCAGGCCGCGAAGCCGGTTATCAGGGCATCTCCCTTGCCCTTTCCGATCTGCTTCACCACCTTGACGTCCGGCCACAGTTCGCGGGCCACTTCGACGGTGTTGTCGGTGGAATTCCCGTCGACGAGAACCACTTCGTGGATCCACGCCGGCAGTGTCTTGAACACGTAGGGAAGATTCTCCGCCTCGTTCATGGCGGGAATCACCACACTCACCGGAGGCGTGATCGCCAGGTGAGAAGAGATGGGCCGGTACTGACCGGCCGTGGACGGTTCCTGTCCCGAAACAGCCGGGTGCAGAAAAGAACTCATGAGTCTGATCCCTCTCGTCCGGTGGACCGCCCGCCCCTGGGCGGTCCGGCTCTTTGTCCGGTTCGAAAAGGGGGTTCTCACTTACGGCATGCCGAAATGTATCTCCGTACATGTCGGGTGAGCTGGCAAAGCTGGCCGGCCGGATAAGCCGGTCGCGCGGCACGCACCCCGGAACCACTTGTGGACGGAGCCACTTGTGGACACCGGGCACGGCACCCCCCTACCGCGCCACGCACCGGAAACCATCGCGGTCCTTGAGCCCTCCCCTAGAGCCGCGAGTGATGGACCGGTGCGGGATGAAGACGTATGACGTTATTGACGATTGTGACGTTGTGGCAAGACCTGGAACGAGACCTCACATTTTCTTTGGTTTGGTCGTTACCCGGCTCCCCGAACGGATTTGTCCCATCCGCTTGAGGAGTTTGTCGGCCGGCTCGAACAACTCCGGCCGCGCCAGCACCGCATTCCGCAGCGCCCGGACCGGAGCGCGTCGCGCCCGGTGTCCGAGCGCCACCGGATGGCGGCGCGTCACCAGCCCTTCGGACACGAGGATTTCGCGTGTCTTCAGGGAGTCCTTGTATTCCTTCTGCCCCCGGCCCAGATCCAGATAGGCGATACCGTCGGCGGCTGCCGCCTCGGCCATCCGCAGATGCAGGACAAGCCCGGGGGAGTATTTGGAGAATGCCGGATCGTACGCGGGGAACCAGCACGCCAGTACGCGTTCGGAACGCAGCCCGAAGTGCGCGGCGATCGGCTTGTCGTCCGCGTAGAGCACCGACAGGATCCCGGCGAACGACTCGGAGCGGCTGTGGAACAGCTGCCACACCAGCCGGGTGATCCAGTCGTGCGCGAAGCGGTCGCTGCGTCCGGTCCTGCGGTACTGCGCCGACTTCCACGCCATCAGCGTGCGCAGCGCCTTGGGGTCGCGCTCGTCGTGCACATAGCGCACCTCACCGTGGTCCCGGCCGAGCTTGCGCTCCTTGGCGAGCGTCGACTTCGTGAACTTCGGTGACTGGGCGCGCAGTTGGCTCAGATACGCCTCGTACCCCTGGTCGACGTCCATGACCGGGGACGGGAAGCTGCCGGTGGCCGCCGCCTCGAACGGCGTCTGGCCCTCGGCCAGATGATCGAACTCCCACACCGCGAGCCCACAGGACCGCAGCAACTCCCGCGCGTCCCAGTCGAAGCCGGGCCGGTGCACCACGCCCTGGCAGTCCGAGACGCCGAGCCCTATCGCCCGGCCGATGCCACTCGCGCCGCGCTGGAACGGGAAGAAGGCCGCGGGCTCCCCGCCCTCCCGGACGACCGCTATCCGTACGCCCCGCCGGCAACGTCCTACCGCGAGCGCGAACTCCGGTGACAGGAACGGGTTCGCCAGTTCGGGCGAGCCGTTGAGGTGGGCCTTCGACTGCAGAGCCGACCACGCCACCCGGTCGGCGGCGCTCAGTTCGCCGGGGCGGTACACGCTGATGTCCACGTCAGGAAGCCCGTCTTCTCACCGTACGGCCGCGCAACCGCCGTACCACGACCAGCAGAAGCATGAGTGAGCTGAGCGCGGCAACGACCGTGATTCCGCCCCGGACCGACCACTGGTGGACCGCGAGCATGCCCTGGGCGACCAGGATGTTGACCGCTACCGCTGCGGACAAAGACGCCACGATGCGGCCGAACGGTTCCAGTCCGCGCAAATTGGCGGCAACTGCGGTCCCGGGCGCGGCCAGCAGGAAGAACAGCGTGAACGGCGCACGCAGCGGTGAGTCGATGTCGACGAGTGCCAGCACCGCACCGACCCCCGCGATCGCCGCGGCGGCCCCCGCGAGCAGTGGCAACAGGTCCCTCCCCGGATCCTGTTGCGATGGCCCGTCTCTGCCTGTGGAAGATGCGCCTGGTGAAGTTGAGCCTGATGAAGATGACTTGGTACGCATGGTCTGCATTGGCGTCTTTGCCCCCCGAAGCGCCGGATGCCGGGCTTCAATGTCGCTCAGCGGGCAGGGGAACGTCAAGATGCGGAAGCGCCAAGTACGAGTTCCCCGGAGGAAGGAATCCTCCGGGGAACTCGCGATCATCTTGGGCGAGTTGGGGCTACGGGACGAGCTTCAGCAGCTTGTTGGGGGAGCCGCTGCCGGGGCTGGTGACCACGTTCGAGGTCGCGCCGGCCACCAGGGCCGAGGCCACCGCTGCGGGCGAGGCCGAGGTGTGGTTCGCCAGGTAGACCGCCGCGGCGCCCGCGACGTGTGGGGTCGCCATGGACGTACCGGAGATGGTGTTGGTGGCGGTGTCGCTGGTGTGCCAACCCGCGGTGATCGAGACGCCCGGCGCGAAGATGTCCAGCACGGAGCCGAAGTTGGAGAAGCTGGCCTTGGCGTCCGTGTTGCTGGTGGCGCCCACCGTGATTGCTGAGGCGACGCGGGCGGGGGAGTACGAGGAGGCGTTGGCACCGGAGTTGCCGGCCGCGACCGCGTAGGTCACGCCGCTCGCGATGGAGTTCGCGACGGCAGTGTCCAGGGCGGTGGAGGCGCCGCCGCCGAGCGACATGTTGGCGACCGACGGGCCGCTGGCGTTCTCGGTGACCCACTCGATGCCGGCGACGACGCCCGCGGTGGTGCCGGAACCGGCGTTGTTGAGCACGCGCACCCCCACGATGTCCGCCTGCTTGGCGACGCCGTAGGTGGAGCCCGCGATGGTTGTGGCCACATGTGTGCCGTGACCGTTGCCGTCCTGCGCGGTCGTGTCGCCGTCCACGGCGTCGTAACCGTCCGCGGCCCGCCCGCTGATCTCGCCGTGCGTGATCCGTACGCCGGTGTCGATGACGTACACGGTCACACCGCTGCCCGCCGAGTCCGGGTAGGTGTACGTGGTCGACAGCGGCAGCGCGGACTGGTCGATGCGGTCCAGGCCCCAGGGGGCGTTGGACTGCGTGGTGTCGGCGAGTTGCACCCGCTGGTTCTGCTCGACCGAGGCCACGGACGGATCGGCGGCGAGTCTCTTGGCCTCGGTCGCCGTGAGCGTCGCCGTGTAGCCGTTGAGCGCGGTGTCGAAGGTCTTCTTCACCGTGCCGCCGTACTCGTTGATCAGTCCCTTGCCCTGAGTGGAAGCGGCCTTGAAGCCCGCGCTCTTCTTCAGCGTGACGATGTAGCTGCCCTTGATCGCGGTGGGGGAGTCCGCCGCGAGTACCCGGCCCTGGGCCGGGGCGGCCTGAGCGGGCAGAGCGGTGACCGCTGCCAGCAGGGCGGCGGTGGCGACGGTCGTGGTCGCGGCGATCCGGATCTTCTTGCTGCGCAGTTGTGCCATTACGAGGGAGTCCTCCTCTAGGCAGCGCGCGCCAGGGTGGGGGCGCACGTCTGTGGGGGGTGCGCGCGTGATCGCGCGCACAACCAGGAGCGTTGCGTTCCGCTACCGGCTGAGACACCAGCGTGATCCGAACCGCCGTGCAGCTCAAGGGAGTTGAGACTTTGTCATGTTTACGTCATGTGAAGGAAATGAAACGCAGGTGATGTGCGGTGTGACTCCCAGTAAGTTCGGGAAAGTATTGGCATGAACACTTCCCGTCAACTGTGTGCGGTGGTACGCAAGTTGTGGCAGAGATCCTGCTATAGGGAGGTTCCATGAGACGTTCCCGACTTGCGGCATACGCCACCTCACTCCTCCTCGCCGCCGCTTCCGCCCTCACCGGGGCCACGGCGGCGCAGGCATCCGAAAACGCCGCTGCGACCGGCTATGTGGCCCTCGGCGACTCCTACTCCTCCGGAGTCGGCGCGGGCAGCTACATCGGATCCAGCGGCGAATGCAAGCGCAGTACGAAGGCGTACCCGCACCTCTGGGCCGCCGCCAACTCACCCTCGTCGTTCCACTTCACGGCATGCTCGGGCGCTCGTACGGGTGATGTTGTGGCGGGTCAGCTGGGCCCGCTCGGCTCCGGCACCGGTCTCGTCTCCATCACCATCGGAGGCAACGACGCCGGTTTCTCCGACGTCATGACGACCTGTGTGCTCCAGTCCGAGAGCGCCTGCGTCGCCCGCATCAACACGGCGAAGGCGTACGTCGACTCGACGCTGCCCGGCCGACTCGACTCCGTCTACTCGGCGATCAGCGCAAAGGCTCCGGCGGCCCACGTGGTCGTCCTGGGCTACCCCCGTTTCTACAAACTCAGCGGCAGCTGCGCGGCCGGCATGACCGAGGGTGAACGGTCCGCCATCAACAACGCCGCCGACTACCTGAACAGCGCCATCGCCAAGCGTGCCGCCGACCACGGCTTCACCTTCGGCGACGTCGTGCCCGCCTTCACCGGACACGAGATCTGCTCCGGCAGCCCCTGGCTGCACAGCGTCAACTGGCTGAACATCGGCGAGTCGTACCACCCGAAGGCTGCCGGACAGTCCGGCGGTTATCTGCCCGTGCTCAAGAGCGTGGCCTGACCGCCAAGTTGTGAGACGCGCCTACGGCGTATATGGCGTAGGGGAGGCCCCGTCCGTTGTCGGGGTCTCCGTCTCGCACGTCACCGAGAACGCCACCGAGTCGGACGTCGTATGCACGGGGCTACGGACCTCGACGCTCATCGCATTCTCGTAGGTGCCGTCCTCGTACCTCGTCTCCACATGATTGACCTGCTGGGACGTGTCGCCGTCGGAGAACGACAGCGTCTTCCAGCCCGGGTCCGAGGGTTCGCCGCTCTTCGTGACCCACCGGTAGTCGACCTCCGCCGGGGCGCGGCCCACCGTGATCGTCGCCGTGAACGTGGGCGCCTCGGCCTCCGGCGGCGGACAGGCGCCGCTGTAATCCGTGTTGTTGCCCGACAGCGACACCTCGACGGTCTGGGGAGGCGGAGAGCTCGTCTGTCCGCTGTCCGTCGAGCCACCGTTCGTGCCGTTGCTGCCCGAAGTCTCGCTGGTGGTCGTACCGTCGTCGCCTCCTCCGCTCGTACCGCCGTTGTCCTCGCCGCCGGTCGTGGAGCCGCCGTTGCCGGTTCCGCCCGTGGTGCCACCGGTGCTGCTGCTCTCGTCGCCCCCTCCGTTGTCATCGAGCAGGGCGTACGTCAGTCCCGCGAAGGCGAGCGCGAGGGCGACCAGGCCCGCGATCAGGACGACCGTGGCGCGCCGGGGGTGCGTGGGCTCCGCGGTGGTGGTCGTGGCGGTCGGGGTGCGGGACGGGACAGGAGCGGCGGGCGGGGTGTGCGGTGCGGGCGGGGTCGGCTGGGGGAGGGCCGCGACGGTCGGCGCGTAGGCGGCGGCTGCCGTACGAGGCGTGCCGCCCGCCGCGATGAGGCGCAGGTCCTCCTCGGCGGCTTCCCCCGAGAGCCGCTCGGCCGGGTCCTTGCGCAACAGGCCCTCGATGACCGGGGCCAGCGGGCCCGCACGGCGCGGCGGCGGCAGCTCCTCGTCGACGACCGCGCGCAGGGTGCTGAGCGGGGTGTCCTGGCGGAACGGTGAGTTGCCCTCGACCGCGGCGTACAGCATCACGCCGAGCGACCACAGGTCCGACTCGGGACCCGGGGTGCGCCCCAGCGCCCGCTCCGGGGCAAGGAACTCCGGCGAGCCGATCACCTCGCCGGTCATGGTGAGCGCGGAACTGCCCTCGACCATGGCGATACCGAAGTCGGTGAGGACGATGCGGCCGTCGTTCGCCATCAGTACGTTGCCGGGCTTCACATCGCGGTGCAGCACTCCGGCCTCGTGCGCGGCGCGCAGGGCGGCCAGCACCTCGGCGCCGATGTGCGCGGTGCGCTGCGGCGACAGCGGGCCCTCGGCGTCCAGGAGATCGTAGAGAGAGATGCCGCGGACCAGTTCCATCACGATCCAGGGGCGGCCCTCCTCCATGGCCACGTCGTACACCGTCACCACGTTCCGGTGCGCGACGCGGGCCGCAGCCCAGGCCTCGCGTTCCAGGCGCGCGTACATCCGCTCCACCTCGGGGGTGGGCAGCCCGGCCGGGGCGCGTACCTCCTTGACGGCGACCTCGCGGTGCAGCACTTCGTCACGGGCGCGCCAGACGGTCCCCATCCCGCCCTCGCCCAGCGGGGACAGCAGACGGTAACGCCCCGCGATCACCCGTTCATTGCGTGCCTCGTCCGACACGACGCCCCCATTCGCAAACGCACCATTCTGAACAAAAGTAGCTCAACCCAGTGCGGTTGCCGCCCCCTGGAGCACCAATCCAGCCCCAAGGGCCACGACGAGGCACGCGGAGCCGAGGGCGACGTTCCTGCGCACCAGCGCGGCCACCGGGCCGCCGGTCCAGCGGGGGCCGTCGGCCAGCAGGCGGCTGACCCTGCTGCCCAGCTTGACCACGGCGACCGCGGCCGCCGTCAGGGTCAGGGCGAGTCCGACGCCGTACGCGAGGACGAGCAGGAACCCGAACCAGGCCTTGCCGAGCGCGGCGGCCCCCACCAGGACGACGACGGCAGAGGGGCTCGGCACCAACCCGCCCGCGAAGCCGAGCAGGATCGTGCCGCGGAGGGTGGGCGCGATCTCGTGGGTGTGGGTGAAGCCGCCGTGGGTGTGGGTGTGGTTGGCGTGGGTGTGTTTGTGGTCGTGACCATGGGTGTGATTGTGACCGTGTGCGTGTTGGTGATCGTGCTGCTCTGCGTGCGAGTGGGGGTGTCCGGTCGTGTGGTGGTCGCTGTGCGCGGGGGCTTCCAGGAGCGCTGACGCATGGCCGTGCGCAGACGTGGCGTCCGCCTGGGCGTGTGCGAGCACGAGAGGTCGCTCGTGCCGCTCGGCGTGTTCGTGGGCGTCCCCGTGGCGATGGGCGTCGTCGTGCGCGTCCGTGTGGGGGTGGTCGTGCGGGCGCTCAGATTCGTGGTCGTGATCGTGGGTGTGGCCGTGTTCGTGCTCATGGTCGGGCACAGGAGGGTGCCCGTGCCCATGGGCACGGTTCCGCCAGGCTTTTCGTACGAGCGTCAGGCCCGCCGCCGTCACCAGGACGCCGCTCGCGATACCCAGCCACGTCACCACCGAGGGCGCCGCTGCCGAGCCGGCCGTGACCAGCAGGCCCAGCGCGACCACGCCCAGGGTGTGGGTGACCGTCACCGACGCGGCCAGGGGCAGGACGTCGCGCAGGCCGGCCCGGCCGCCGCGTGCCGCGGCCGTCGCGGCCATCAGCGTCTTGCCGTGACCCGGCGCGAGCGCGTGCATGGCGCCCAGGCCCACCGCGATGACCAGGGCCAGCGCCGCGAAGCCCGCGCTCAGGTCGTGGCGGGCCACCAGCGCGTCCAGGGCGCGGGTGAACCGGTCGGCGCCGCGCGGGAGTACGGAGGAGGCGGGGGCGTCGGAGTTCCCCTCGGCGAGGGCGGGTCCGCCGGGGCGGGCCTTCAGGGACGCGGTCGCCGTGTCCTCCGGTGACTGCAGCAACTCCTCGGGGTAGCTGGTCAGTTCGCGGGACACGGACTTCGTGGGCACGTCCGAGGAGGTGAGCGTCATCCGGTCGCCTCGCGCGGTGACCTCGCGCCAGCCGGGGCCGTTGACGACGGAGGCGCGAAAGCCGAGGGAGACCTCTCCCTCCGGCAGCGGTGCCGTCCAACGGCACTCCACCCGGAGCGTGTCGAGCCCGGCCTGCCCGGGACGCACACGTACGCGGCTCTCGCCGACGTCCAGCGCGACCTCGCGCCCGGCCACGGTCACCCGGCTCTTCCCGGCCGCCGTCGCGCACCGTTCCCGGGCCCAGCTCTCCTTGCCCGCCTCCTTGATCCGGGGCTTGGCCTGGGTCGCCGGGATCTCCGCAAGGTCCTCCACATGGTCGATCCGCAGCTTCTCGGGACCGATGACGAGTCCGTCGTACCGGTTGACGGTGAAGTTCCCGAGCGGGTGCGCGGCCGCGGTCCCCGTGGGGACGAGCAGCAGGGCGAGGGTGCCCATGAGAACGGCCACGCAGGCGGCGAACCGGCGACGGGGCAGGGAGTTCTTCCGACTCTTCAGGCTCTTCCGGCCTGCGGCTGTGCTCACTTGGCACCGCCCAGCTCGTTCAGGGCCGCGCGGGCTGCCTTCGCCCCCACCGGGGAGAAGCCCGGATTGAGTTCGAGTGCCGACGACAGGCTGTCGCGGGCTTCCTTCTCGTTGCCGTTGGCGTGTTCGATCATGCCGCGGTGGTAGAGGAAGGTGGCGTCCTGGTAGCCGGTGGCCGTGGCGCGGCGGGCGTAGGGGAGGGCTTCCTCGTCGCGGCCGTTGACGTGCAGGGCCCAGGCTAGGGCGTCCGCGGTGTGCACGGTCTCGCGGCGGTCCCACTCCGCCTTCGCGGCGCGCAGGGCGGACTTGCGGTCGCCGTGGTCCGCCGCCGCGAGGGCCGTGTCGAGGTCGGCGTTGACGCCGTTCGCGCGAGCCAGCGCGGTCCACGCGTCGACCAGGGCGTACTGGTCGCGGGCCTTCGCCTTGTCGCCCTCGGCGCCGCGGGCCTCGTACAACTCGCCCAGCGCGACCAGCGGGCCGGGCAACGGGAAGCCGGCCACGACCTCCTCCATGCCGCGGATCGCCGCCGCCTGGTCGCCGTTCGCGGCCTGGGCGCGGGCGCGGCCCTCCAGAGCGGGGAGGTACGTGCTGTCGGCCCGCAGCGCCCGCGCGTAGTGCTTCAGCGCGGTCTCGTACTCGCCCTCGCGCCAGGCGAGCTGGCCGAGCGAGGTCGCCACGTACGCCACGTCTCCGGGGGCGGTGGCACTGGTGAGCGCCTGCTCCAGGACGCGCCGCGCGGTGGGTACGTCGCCGCGCAGCTCGCGTACGTAGGCGTACCGGGTGAACACGGGGATGCCGGGGCGACGGGCGTCGGCCTCGTCGGAGGCCTTCAATGCCTCGTCGTAGCGGCCGAGTTCGACCAGGGCGTCGATCCGCGAGGACAACGCCCGCTCGTTGTACGGGTTCTGCTCCAGCGAGTCCTCCGCATACCGCAGCGCCCCGGGGAAGTCATGTCGCGCGGCGGCCAGCGCCGCCTGTCCGGCGAGCGCCGGGTCGTTGTCGGGCCGCAGCTTCAGCGAACGGTCCAGCGCGCGCTGCGCCTGCGGATACCGAGACGGGTCGCCGTTGGTGCGCGCCTGCTCGACGTACGCGACGCCGAGCGTGGCCCACCCGCTGAAGTCCTTGGGCTGCGCCTTCAGATGTCCCTGGAGCGCGGAGATGCTCTCATTGAGATTGCCGCCGGCCAGCAACTCGGGCGCGGTCCCGGGCACGGAGGCCACGGCCCTCACCCCACCGTCATCCCGGGACCCCATCACGACGGCTCCGGCGGTCATCGCCACAGCGAGAGCAACAGCACAAGCGGCCAGCCGCACCACCCGAGCCCGCCGCGATTCCGGCGCCGCCTCGGGGCGACCCGGGGCGGCGCCCGGTGTGGGCTCCTCCGTGGCTTGGGGAGTGTCCTCGCCCTCGGCGGGCGCGGAGGCATCGGTGGAAGCCGCCTGCTGGTCGGGCTCGGTGGCGCCGTCCTCGGTCTTGCGCGGGGACATGCCCTCTCCTCAATGTCCTGAAGGTGCGGTTGTACGGGGTGAAGGCGCGGCCCGCGCCGTGGGGGATGGTGGTTGCGGGCCGCGCCAGTTTGGGGGTGGCTGACCGGACTTGCCGAAGTCCGGTGCGGTCCGTGCCCCGAAGGAGGCCGCAGGCCTCTCAGGGGCGCGGGGAACTGCGCGACCAGCCACAACGGACCCGCAGTTCCGAACCGCACTTCCAGCGGAGCGCTTGGCTTAGTAGTAGCCGCTCATCCGCCGCCGGCTGCGCCACCACATGAGCCCCGTGCCGATCAGCAGGAAGCCGGCCGCGCCCGACACCGCCGACACGGCGATCAGCGTGGTGTCGTCCATGCCGCCGATGTTGCCGCTGCTCGTGCCCGCCGGCGTCAGCGCGTCGCCGAGCTGGTTGCGTACGTCGCCCTTGGTGCCGTCCGTACCCTTGGCCAGCGGTCCGCGCGAACCCTCGGTCGGCAGAGCGACGTACGGGAAGGCCTTCTCGAAGTCCTTGTCGTTCTTGTCGACCGCGTCGCCCAAGTCGTTCTTCGCGCCGAGCAGTTCACCCTCGACGACCTGAAGCGAGGCGTCGATCACGTCGTCGGTGAGCCGACGCCCGTTGGGGAAGCCCGCGTTGTCGCCGTCCAGCACACCGAGCCGCTTCGGCTCGGCCGCCGGCTTGATCGAGGTGTTGAGCCGAAGCATCTCCGAAGCCCGGACGTGCGGCGGCTGGTTGAGGTCCGGAACACCCTTCAGGAAGACGTCCACGAGGTCGTTCCTGGGCTCGTCCGGCGCCGGGATCTTGTAGATCGCCTCGATGAGCTTCGGCAGCTCCGGTTCGGTCACGTTCTTGAGGAACTGCGCGTCGTCCCACGGAGCGGACGCGTTGAACGTGTCCTTGTCCTTGATCGGGTTGACGACCTCGTTCACCAGCGGGTTCCCGAGCCGTGAGACCTGCCTGAAGTGCCCGTTCGCGCCCTTGCGGTTCGTCGTCGCCCAGATTCCGACGACCGGCTGCTTGGCCGACTCCTGGATCAGCTCGTTCGGGAGCTGCAGGGCGATGGAGTTGACGTTGTATTCCTTGAGGGTGTCGTTGCCGACCTCCGACAGGTTCCCGCCGTACAGCAGGTCGAAGACCCGCAGATCCGCGAAGAACGGATCGTCCGCCTGACCCGCGAACGTCTTCGCCTCGTAATTCCCGAGCTCCTTGACCGCCTGGTCACGCAGCTTGGCGTAGTCCGGCATCGACGCCTTGCCGACGTTCGACGGAGCGACCGGCACGTCGTCCGCGACGTACGTCCGCTTCACGAGCTTCTGGTCCTTCAGCTGCAGCAGCTGGAGGTCGTAGGTCTGCGTGATGTTCAGGTCGGGGTCGTCCAGGCTCTCGACCGGCCCCGTGTTGTACAGGAAGCTCTTGTCGTTCTTGACGTGCGTGTCGAACGTGTACCGGAACAGCAGATCGCCCTGCGCGTCCCCGTCCTTGTCGATGTGGATGTCGTACTGGGCGTCCTCCGCGAACGTGTAGAAGTTCGGTCCGCCCGCCGGCTCCTCGAACGGGATCACGTTCGCCACGATCGTCGTCGTGTCCGGGGTGTCGGGGCTCGCGAACGCGTACAGGTCCGTGTTGTCGAACTGCGGCGTCCCCGAGATCAGCGGGGCCTCCCGGTGGCTGGAGGCGGTCGCCTCTTCCGGTTCGAGCGCGGTCACGCCGGCGGCTGCTAGCCCCCCGGCAGCCAGCGCCCCACAGACGAGGGTCGTGAGGCTCCTGTGTCCCACGATCCTGCGGATGTTAGGTGTCATGCCGTCCGTCCTCTGTTACAAGCTGCGTTCCCGCGGTTCTGGCGAGAGGCGACGGACGGTGTGGTCCGCTCGGCCCTGGCGCTCGTTGCCGCGTGTTTTGTTGCCTGACACACGCCATTCGGTGCCGCCGGGCGGGCGGATTGGTTTGAGTTTCACCCGTGTTTTTCGACGAGTTGATCTGCGGACCCATCCGAACGGGTGCCCGCGCCGAATGCTTGACTGTCGGGACAGGCCGACACGCGGCCGGGAGAGGGGGGTTACGGGTGCAGGCGGACGAACTTCTGGTGCTCGTGGCCAAAGGCGACCAGAAGGCTTTCGAGGATCTGTACGGACTGGTGTCCGGACCGGTCTTCGGTCTGGTGCGCCGCGTGGTGCGGGACCCGGCCCAGTCGGAGGAGGTGGCCCAGGAGGTGCTCCTCGAACTCTGGCGCTCCGCCGCCCGCTACGACCCCGGCCGAGGCAGTGCCCTCGCCTGGGTCCTCACCCTCGCGCACCGCCGCGCGGTCGACCGGGTCCGCAGCGCCCGCGCGGCCGGCGAACGCGAGATGCGTGAGGCCCAGCGTGCCAACGGACCCGCCTTCGACCAGGTCGCCGAGGAGGTCGAGGCCGGTCTCGAACGCGAATGGGTACGCCGCTGCCTGGACCGGCTCACCGCACTGCAACGCCAGTCCGTCACTCTCGCCTACTACGACGGCTACACGTACCGTGAAGTGGCCGAGCGGCTCTCCTTGCCGCTCGGCACGGTCAAGACGCGCATGCGCGACGGACTCACGCGGCTGCGCGAATGCCTGGGAGGTGCCGTATGACCGTCCTCTTCAGGCGCAGCGAAATGCACTCGCTGGCCGCCCCGTACGCCCTCGACGCGCTGGAACCCCGCGAACACCAGCGTTTCGAGAAGCACTTGAAGCGCTGCGACAGCTGCGCCGCCGAGGTGCGCCTCCTGCGCGAGGACGCGGTCCGCCTCGCCTGGAACACGGCCGCCCCGGCCCCGGCCGCGATGCGCAACCGGGTCCTCATGGCCGTACGGACCACACCCCAGGAGTCTGCCCCGGGGCAGACCGCCCCGGGGCCGCAGCCGCACCCGCGCGCCGCACAGCAGCCGCTGCCCGGGATGCGTGCACAGCGGCCGCGCCCCTCGCGGCTGCACGGCCTGTTGTCCCCGCTCGCCGCCACCACCGCCGCGGCGGCGCTCGTCGTCGCCGCGCTGTTCGGCGTCCAGGCCTCCCGCACCCAGGACCAGCTCGACCAGGAGCGGACCCAGGCACGTGAGATCGCCAACATTCTCGCGGCGCCGGACGCCGCCGCGAGCGCCGGACAGGTCGCGAACGGCCAGAGCATCAACGTCGTCGCGTCCGCCTCGGAGCGGGCCGCCGTGGTCACCCCCGCGGGCCTCGGCAGACCTACGAACGGAAGGGTTCACCAACTGTGGCTCATGCGACCAGAGGTCCAACCGCGCTCCCTGGGCCTGTTCGACGGCGACACGCCCTTGCTCGCCACCGATTTGAACCCGGATGCGACCTCACTCGCCGTCACCGTCGAGCCGCAGGGCGGCTCTCCACAGCCCACATCTGCCCCAGTTGTCCAACTCGCCCTGAATTCGGTTGGATTCGGAGAGTAATCGTCGGAGTAATCGTCAACGGCCTTACGAAGAAGGTGAATCCTGCGCCCGGGATACACGAGTGTCATGAGGGAGCGATAGGGTTAACCTGCCCGGGCCGGGTGCCCTCGTATGGGTGGGAGTGACATGGAACAGATAACAGTGCGTGGCAGGGCGCGAGTCCCTGCGATCACCTGCGGGAGCAGCGCGACCAGTTCGCGCCTCGACCGCCATCTCTCGGTGCTGGGTGGCCCCGCCATCCCGCAGGGAGAGACGACCGAGGCGACCTCACTGATGCGTGAGCTCACCGCACGTGATCACACACAGGAGCGCAACAGCAGGCGCGCACGAGTGCGGCGGGTCTCGCTCTTCGCCCCCCTGCGCCGACTGCGCCGATCCCTGTTCGGCGGCCGCTGATCAGCGACCCCGGTCACTGACCGGCAACCGACCCGAACACCTTCGCACCCGCTTCCCACCCGCGGTGCGAACGCATCACGCAAGCACAGGAGTTGATGCTCAACGTCCGCCGGTCGCGTACCGGCGGACGGCGAGCGGCAGGAACACGGCGATCAGTACCGCGCACCAGGCCAGCGATCCCGCCACCGGATGCGCCACGGGCCAGGCGGCACCCTCCGGCACCGGCGCATTGCCGAACAGATCCCGCACCGCCGTCGTCACCGCACTGATGGGATTCCACTCGGCCGCCGTGCGCAGCCAGCCCGGCAGATTGTCCGTCGGGATGTACGCATTGGACAGCAGCGGCAGGATGAAGGTCGCCCCGCCCAACTGCCCTGCTGCCTCCTCACTCTGGGACGCGAGCCCGAGCAGGATCCCGATCCATGTCATCGCGAACCGGAAGAGCATCAGCAAGGCGACGGCCGCCACAGCCTCAGCCGCTGTCCCCTCGATCCGCCAGCCCACCGCGAGCCCGACCAGCAGCAGCGGCACCATCCCCGCAGTGGTCAGCACCAGATCGGACGCCGCCTGGCCGAGCGGCACCGCGGCCCGGCTCATCGGCAGCGTACGGAAGCGGTCCATCACGCCCCGGTGCGAGTCCCGGGCCGCCTCGAACATCCCCGTCATGATCCCGTTCGCCGCGGTCGCCACCAGCAGCCCCGGCACCAGGAACGAGCGGTACTCGGCGCCCGGCATGGCGAGCGCGCTGCCGAAGACGTAGCCGAAGAACAGCAGCATCGTGATCGGCATCGTCTGGGTGAGGATCAGCAGCCCGGGATTGTGCCGGACCCGCTGAAGCTGCCGGCCGAGCATGGCCGTTGTGTCGTACGCGAGGGCGCTCATGTCACCAGGTCCTTACGGTCGGTCGGGCTGTCGGTCAGGCGCAGGAACACGTCGTCGAGGCTCGGCGGACGCAGGCTCGCGTCGAGCAACGGCACGCCCGCGGCGTCGAGTTCGCGTACCAGGCGGGGGAGGGTGAGCGTCGGATCGGTGGTGACGGCGCCGACGGCGTGCCGTTCGTGGTCGAAGTGTGGTTCGCCGCCGGTGAGCTGGTCGAGCACGACGGCCGCCTGGGGCACGGCGTCCGCGTGGGCGACGACGACTTCCGCGTACGAGCCGATGAGTGCCTTGAGCGCGGCGGGCGAGCCGGTGTGCGCGACCCTGCCCTCGTCCACCAGTGCGATGTCGTCGGCCAGTTGATCGGCTTCCTCCAGGTACTGCGTGGTCAGCAGCACCGTCGTACCGTCCGCGGCGAGGTCGCGTACCGCTTGCCAGATCTGGTTGCGGCTGGCGGGGTCGAGCCCGGTCGTCGGCTCGTCCAGGAAGAGCACCGCGGGCCGCGTGATCAGGCTTGCGGCCAGGTCGAGGCGGCGCCGCATGCCGCCCGAGTAGGTGGACGCGAGCCGGCCCGCGGCTTCGGTGAGCTCGAAGCGGTCGAGGAGGTCGTCGGCGCGGGCGTGCGCCTTCGGGGCGCGGCGCAGCTTCGCGAAGAGCCGCAGGTTCTCCCGCCCCGTGAGATCGCCGTCGACCGAGGCGAACTGGCCCGTCACGCCGATGGCGCGGCGGACCGCGCCCGGCTCCCGTACGAGGTCGTGCCCCGCGATCCGCGCGGACCCCGCGTCGGGCCGCAGCAGCGTGGTCAGGACCCGTACGGCCGTGGTCTTGCCCGCGCCGTTCGGTCCGAGCAACCCGCAGACCGTGCCCTCGGCGATCGCGAGGTCCAGCCCTCGGAGGGCGTGGACCTCCCCGAAGCGCTTCTCGAGTCCTTCACTAAGTACAGCGTACGTAGAAGTCATGGGTCGACCATAGCGCATTACGTACGCTGTACGTAACTAGGATGGTCACGAGGTGATCGACCCATGGCAGGGCGCAAGGCCGTACCCGAAGTGATCTGGAACCGCCCCGAGCGCACGGGACGCGGTCCGCGTCCCGCGTACACCCGCGTGGACATCGCGGCTGCCGCGGTGCGGATCGCGGACGCGCAAGGGCTGGACGCGGTGTCGATGCGGCATGTGGCGGCCGAGTTGGGCTGCGGCACGATGTCGCTGTACAACTACGTGCCGCGCAAGGAGGACCTGTACGAGCTGATGATCGACGCCGTCGGCGCAGAGCACGACTTCAAGGAGCCCTCGGGCGACTGGCGCGCCGACATGCTCCGCAACGCCCATCAGACCCGCGTCATCATGCACCGCCACCCCTGGCTGCCGCGCCTGATGGCGGGGATCTACGGCTTCAGCCCCAACACCCTGCGCTATCTGGAGCACTGCCTGGCCTGCCTCGAACCGCTCGACCTCCCGTACAGCACGAAGATGGAGATGGTCGCCCTGCTCAACGGCATCGTGACGACCTACACCGCGAACGAGCTCGCCACCACCGAGCGCACCCGCTCCATGCCCTGGTCCGAGGAGGAGGAGAACGCGGTCCGTATCGCCTACCTCGGCAGTCAGGTGGCCACCGGCGCGTATCCGCGACTGGCCGCGGCGCTCATGGAGGACTCCGGGCCGATCGACCTGGAGGAGGTGTTCGATCGCGCGCTCGGCAGGGTCCTGGACGCGTTCGACCCCAAGCACTGAGCACCGAGCGCTAGAGCAGTGCGAACTGCCCCTCAGGCCCCTCCTCGTGGTGGTCGAGGACCGAGGCGGGCCTGCGTGCCGCCGCCGGGACCGGGAGCACGCCCGCGCGGCCCAGCTCGGCCGCGGTGACCGGCGCTGTCATGGTCAACTCGGCCCGCTGAGGCGTCAGTTCCGCGAGCAACGCCAACACCGTGATCAGCTCGAGCAGTTCGGAGGTCCAGGCCTGGGGCCACGTGGCAGGGCGGATCGCCTCCAGCGTGCCGGGCTCCGGGGGAGCGGTCCGGGTGGTGAACCACTGGTCCAGGACCCGGGCGCCTCCCACCTCGAAGTCCCAGGCGGCGGGCGGTACGGGGGAGATGCGGCCCTCGTCGAGGTGGAGAGTCTCCTCGTCGCGGTCGTAGCGGAGTTCGAGAGGGCGGGCGGGGAGCGGGGCGCGTACGTAGGGGCGCCGCCCGCCGGGGAGTTTGGGGCGGTCGCCGTCGCGGCGCATCAGCCTGAGCATGCGGTGGCCCAACTCGGTGCCGTATGCCCAGAGTTCGGGGGCGGCGGTGAGCGGGACGGCGCAACCGCCGGGGCCCGTCCGCGCCACCGCCACCGTCCAGGCGAGGACGTCGAGCGGGGCGGGGGAGTGGCCCAGGCGTTTGGCGAGGTGGTCCACGAGGCCGGGCGCGAGGTTCGGTTCGAGGCCGCCGGGGCGGCGGTACAGGGGGTGGATGCGGCCGGGGCGGGCCGCGGGGGCGTTCTTCGGCTGCCGCGGCTGCGGCGGGAGCACGGGCAGCACGGACGCGACGAGCAGCGCGGGCCCCTCTGGCGCGGGCGCCTGCTCGACGGCGAACACCTGCCGCTCGTCCGCCACCCGCCACAGCTCCGGGCGGGCCGCGTCGATCAGCCGGTGGTCCGGTATCAGCCACTGCTCGTCGAACGGCCCGTGCAACACGCGTACGGGCTCCGCGCAGGGCCCCGACGCACGGGCCAGCCGACCCGTTCCACTGGACTGGCCCGGCAGTTGTGCCACCGCCGAGTGCAGGTTCCGCGCGCGCGTGACACCGAACAAGGCCTCCCGGTCGGGCCCTTCGGCCTTCACAAAGGCGTCCCAACGCGCTTTCAGGGACGCCGCATCGGGCGCCGTCGGCCACCCCCGGCCCAGCCGAGGCGGTGCGACGGACCACGGCATGAGGTCCGCGAGCAGCGGAGCGTCGTGCGTCACGCTCGGCATGTTACGACGTGCCTCCGGCGGTTGGGTGGGGCACGTACGGGGGTGGTGGTTCGGTCCGTTGGCGACTGCGGGCCCGTCGTGGCTGGTCGCGCAGTTCCCCGCGCCCCTTAAAAAGCCTGCGGCTCCCCGCGCCCGGAGCAAGCCCGCACCCCCACGCGCCCGCAGCCTCCCTCCGGTGGGAGGGGTCGTGGGCCGGTGCGTCGTATGCCCGTCGCTTAGCTCCGGTCTCGGA
>NZ_JNWJ01000030.1:0-120435 GCF_000716805.1 Streptomyces yerevanensis
GAGAGCCGGATGCCTGGAAACGGGCACGTCCGGTTCGGACCGGGGGTCGTGGGAAAAGGGCCTGCCTCGCAGGCACCTCGCCCACGGCCTACCGGTGCATCAGCGCACATGGCTGCGGGTTTCCGTGGCAGTTCCCACGCGCACGTTGATCGTTTCCCAGCCTGCATGGTGTGACCCATCGGTGGATGTTCCGAGACCGGGAACGCTCAAGGCCGGCGTCGCCCCGGATCCAGGTCGTCAGCAGGTTCTGCCTTCATCCTGCCGCCCCATTCGTCGTCGCGGTGCGTGTGCGGGCACGCAGGCGGCCCGCTCGTCGCATCGGGAGGGCGCCGGTTGCCACGGTCCGGTCGGTGGCTCTGCTGCTCGTCGGGGTCCGAGGAGATCGACATCGCCGACATCCCCGACGTCCCGGATCTTCCCCCGGCTGTTGTCGGTCAGCCTGGGTCCGGGAAGGTGCCGAGCCGACTGATCGTGTCGGCGATCTCTTCCGTCCATGGCCGGTGGCGGGCGAATCGCAGGCGCCGTTGGCGTGCGGTCGCGATGAGGTGGGCAGCGGCGGAGAACAGCCGCAGCCTCCCACGGCAGCAGCGACCGGCAAGTCAAGGTCCGCGGCTTCCGGGTCGAGACAGCGTGACCGCGGTGGTGCCGGCCCGGCCGGCACCAGTCGCGGTCACCTCATCACCCCACCGCTCGCTCCCGGGCTGTTGGATCCAGGACCGGCCTTCGGAGACGGGTCGTGGTCTCGGACATAGACGGTGACTCGCGCCCCGTTGACACGGGTTGTTCCGTACTCGCGGAAGTGGCGCCGCAGGGTGCTCGTTTTCGCTTCCTCCTGCGGGTTGGCCGGCGGGTGCGCACCCGCTGCGCGGACTGCGACGATCCGGTCGAATTCCAGCATGCGTGCCGCTATTTCCTGGGCGGGAAGCTCGACACCTGCCAGTGTGTTCGACGAAACGGGATCCTGTGCCAGGGCGAGATCTGTCAGAAAACGGGTGTCCTCGGGGTTGGCCGCGGTCAAGATCCGGTGCTGGCCGGCGAGATAGAGCAGCCCGTCGCCGGGACGGCCTTCCTTGCGTACGGTGGCGCCGATGGCGGTGACGTCATTGCTCCGGCTCTGGGGCGTCCTCAGCGAAAGGCTCGGCGGGACGAGCGCGGCCAGTACGGCAACCGCCGCGATCCACGCGTTGCGGGAAGACCGCTGCCGCCGATGGAAGTAATCCATCCAGGCGCCCAGCAGCAAGGCGATTCCGAGATTGCTGTAGAGCACATACCGGTCGACGAAAAGGGGCTTGACCAGTGAGGCGATCAGCAGCAGAAGGCCCGGAAGCACAAGAATCAGCACAGCCAGCACGGAAAGCTGAACGGGCCCCCTCACCCCCAGGGGTGCTCGGGCACACGCCACGCCCACGACCGCCACCACCAGGAAATAACGAAGCCGCACCGGTCCGCCGATCCAGGACACCTGCTCGGACTGCCCCGCACTGTAGATCGCCAGCGGCAACAGCCCGGCCACAACGCCCGCGGCAGCCACACTCCACGCTCTCAGCACCGGTCGTGGAACACGGGAGACGACCAGTGTGACGCCATGTGCAATCAGGGCGAGGACCGCGAACTCATGGAGCAGACAGGCCAGCAGCATGGTGGAGCCATAGACGGCCCACCGCCACCGGGCGCGATGCGGGACGCTGACCACGAGCGCATAGGTGGCCCAGGTGACCAATGCACAGACCATGGCATACGAGCGGCCTTCCTGCGCGTACTTCTGTACCTGGGGAAGGAGTGGAAACACCAGCCCGGCCAGCAGCCCGGCACGGGGCCCCGCCAGGCGTAGCCCCAGAAGCCCGACTCCGCTCGCCGCCACGGACATGGCCAGCACGGACGGCAGCCGCAACGTCAGCAGCCCTCCGGCGAAGAGACCGAAGATCTCATGCATCACGGCGTAGTAGAGGGCATGGACCAGATCAATATGCTGGGCGGTGTGCCATATCTGTGAAAGATCGCGGTGCGCGAGCTGATAGGTGACGGACTCGTCCCCCCACATGGTGTTCTGCCTGCGGATACCCCAGAGCCCCAGAGCGATGGTCAGCGCCAAGGGCGCGATGACGACTACGGCTTTGGCCGGGCTAGGTGATTGTCGACGGGCGGGTACGGGAGGGGAAACCGTCCTGGCCACGGCGGGGGCACGTTCATCAAGGGACATCGGCGGCAGGGCCTTTCAGCAGTGGCGAAGACATTCCGCCAGCGTGCCGGGACCTCGTTGACCGGTTGCTGATCCAACCTGACCGGCCGATCAGGAAGGCGGGCCGGTGCTGTGCGAGGCTGCACCACATGCGCATTCTGGTGGTCGAAGACGAGGTGGACCTTGCCCACACCCTGCACACCGGTCTGACCGCCGAGGGCTACAGCGTCGACCTCGCCCATGACGGCCGGCAGGGACTGTGGATGGCCCGGACCGGCGAATACGCCCTTGTCGTACTGGACTTGATGCTGCCCGGACTCAACGGCTACAAGGTCTGCGCCCAGCTGCGCCGGGAGGGCAACGCGACCCCCATCCTGGTACTCACCGCCAAGGACGGGGACTGGGATCAGGCAGAGGCCCTGGACACGGGGGCCGACGACTACCTGGCCAAGCCCTTCTCCTACATGGTGCTCGTCGCACGGCTGCGGGCCCTGGTCAGACGAGCCGCCACGGTCGCCCCGCCCGTCCTTGCCGTGGGTGACCTCTCGTTGGATGTCGCCGGCCGGGTCTGCCGCCGGGCCGGGGCCCGGGTGGACCTCACACCCCGGGAGTTCGCCGTGCTGGAGCTGCTGGCCCGCCGGGCGGGCCAGGCGGTCTCCAAAACGGATCTGCTCTATCACGCGTGGCCCGACGAAGCCTGGGATCCCAACCTGGTGGAGGCGCGCGTCAGCGCACTGCGCAAGAAGGTGGACGCCGCGTTCCACCGGCAGTCCCTGCAGACCGTACGAGGTACCGGCTACCGGCTGGTGGACGACCGTGAACGCGACTGAGCCGCGACGCCGCTGGTGGCCTCGTTCGGTACGAGCCCGCACAGCCCTGGCCGCCGCCCTGGCCGCCGCCGTCGTCCTGGTCGGCATCGGCTGGTGGGTGCACCAGGAGGTCTACCGCGAGAGCATGACCATCGCCGAAGAACGTGCCGAGCGGAATCTCGCCGCTCTCGTCGATCAGCTGAGGGATGGTTCGGTTCCCGGTCCCAGAAGCGCCGCGCCGTACGAGGTCGTCGCGACCGGCCGACGCACCGCTGTCGCCTCCGGCGGAGCCATGCAGGACTTCGATCCCCGCGCCCGCCATGTGCTGCCCGCCCCACCCGCGCTCTCCGCCCCGACACGGGATGACAATGACGGTGGGGGCTATGCGATGCGGCCCCTCCGCATACCCGAGCGCCGCGACTACAACTCCGTGTACGGATACGACTTGGCCGGCAAGACCTATTTGGTCTTGTACAACGACATCTGGGCCGGTGAACTGGGCAAGGACAAGGCCGCCGCCCTGGGCGTCACCGCCGGCGCCACGCTGCGGGCCTATGTGGTGGTGCTTCCGGACACAGCCGAGGAGATCGCCGGCACCACCGACGACCTGCTGCTGCGGGCCGGTCTCGTCGGCCTTGTGCTGATCGCCGCCATCGCCTACTTCACCGTCCGCATCGCGCTGCGGCCGGTCGAAGCCATCCGCGTCCTCACCGCCTCGGTCACCGCGAGCGACCCCCGCGAACGCGTCACCGTCCCCGCCACGGGACACGAGATCACCGCCCTGGCCACCACCATCAACACCACCCTCCAACGCCTCGACGACGCCGCCGCCCAGCAACGCCGCTTCGTCGCGGACGCCGCCCACGAACTACGCAGCCCCCTCACCACACTGCTGGCCAGCCTGGAAGTCGCGCTCGCCTACCCGGAACGCACCGACTGGCCCGCCGCGGCCACCACCGCCGCACGACAGACCCGCCGCCTCCAGGCCCTCGCCGAAGACCTGCTGCTCCTCGCCCGCCTCGACACCCGCACCCCCATAGCCGGCCCCGACACCGTCGACCTGACAGCCCTCGCCTCTCGGCTGACCGAGCAATACCCCCTCACCGAAAGACCGTTGACCCTCACCTGCGACAGCACCGCCCCCGCACACGCACACGGAAACCCCGACGAATACGAACGACTGCTGCGCAACCTCATCGACAACGCCGCCCGCCACGCCGCACACCGCATCCAGATCACCATCCGAAACCAGGACGCCTGGGTGGTCCTCACGGTGCACGACGACGGACCGGGCGTGCCCACCGAGGACGCCGAGCGCATCTTCGAACGCTTCGTCCGACTCGACGACGCCCGCTCCCGCGACCACGGCGGCACCGGCCTGGGCCTCGCCATCGCCCGCGATCTGGCCCACCGCCACGGAGGCACCCTCACCCTCACCCCTCGGAGCCTCGGAGCATGCTTCCAGCTACGCCTTCCCCAAGCCCCCACCCCGGCCGAGGAATGACGCGCTTCACCGCGGCAGCCCTACAGAACCGGAAGACCACCAGATGACCACGCCCACCGCCACTGCCGCAGAAACGATCATTCACTTCACCCGCCACCTGGCTGAGCCCGGCTGCTGTGGACCTCCACCGCCCGACCCGCGCGCGGCTCGGAGATCACTGCCTGCCGCCACGACGACCTGGTCGGCCGACTCCGTGCGACCGGCCTCGCCGCGATCGCCGACCTCGGCTTCGTCGGCCTCGACGGTGGTGGCGACAACAGCAGCGACCCGGTGGTCATCACCGGCTACAAGAAGCCCAAGGGCAAGAAGCTCCCGCACGCGAAGAAGCAGGTCAACCAGCTGATCGCCGCAGAACGAGCCGTTTGCGAACACGCCTTCGCACACCTGAAGAACTGGCGCGTACTGACCCGGCTCCGCCTCGACGTGAAGTGGGCCACCCGGCTCGTCCGCGCGCTGATGGTCCTCAACTGGCACGAGATCGCCCGCTGACCGACGATCTTCACCGCAGACAGCCGCCGCCGACCAGCACAAGCATGACTTCACCCACCCATGCCACCCCCGTGACCTGCACGTTCAAGATGAACACAACTGACTGAGGGTCCTGTTCTGTGAAGGAACGCTAGACCCGATCGATGGCTCGCCGGAACGGCCGTAGGAAGTTGTCCGGCGGGCCCATCGGGTCACCGAGATCCTCGTGGGTCCCGGGCCAAGTCCCCAAACGGATCACGGCTTTTGTAGCGCATCCCACGGGGCAGACAGCCAACTTCCATCCGATACGGGGCAATTGCCGCGTGTGGATTCAGTCCTTCATGACGGCAGCCGCCCCCTGGACCCGATGTTATCTAGGGTGCGGAAGCACTTTGCGCAGGTCAGGCGCTACGCTCTGGTGTCAGGCATGTGAGTCGAGTGCTGCTTGGCATGGCCCGGGAAGGCCCTGTGCCCCGGAGGCGTGGAAGGCACCGGCCCTCGGGGCGGTTCCGAACGGAAACTAGCGGCTGCCGCTGCCCCTGGCACGCCTCTAAACTTCCGATTCCCAGAGCAGAGAGGACGGCCCGTCAGATGGCTGCGCCGGAGGATTCGACATCCCAGAGTGGTGATCCTCAGCCCTCCGACCCGCAGCCAGACGGCAGCGACGGCCAACGGACCCTGCGCCAGCGCATCGCGGACAGATGGAACAGCCTCGGGCACGTGCGCCAAGCAGGTGTTGTGATCGGCGGCGTGGCCGTTGCAGTGGCCGGAGTCATCCTCATCTCTCTTTCCAACCCCCGCGCGACTGCGCCCTCCGCGTCGGAGGAGGATGCGGAGGAGGAGGACACCGACCTGCTCATCACCCGCCGGTGGACCAACCATGGGCGCTGTCAACTTATCGAGTGCGTCGTCGGGTGAAGGGGTGTCGGGGTGTGGCTATGTGCTCAGGCCGCAGCGGGCCGGCCGGTGACTCCGGTTACCTGGTCCCAGGTCGCGAAGCGGACGGTCATCTCGGCCCGATGGCCGGGAGCGGTCATCAGATGGCGGCGGGGGCGGAAGTGGGGTGAGATGCCGCTGAACGCGGACAGGAACCGCTGGGCTCCGCCGGTGCTGCGGAAGCTGCCGACGGCGCAGTGCGCTGGCGTAGGTCTGCGCGAACTTCAGACACCAGCGGCGGGCCGTCTCGTAGGACACGACGACACCGCGCTCGAGCATGAGCTCCTCGGCCTCGCGGAAGCTGAGCGGGAAGCGGTGGTACAGCCACACACCGTGGGAGATGACCTCGGCCGGGTACCGGTGCCCCTTGTACGACGGCGACCTGCTCTTCACAAACGCCCCTCCGGCATGATCAACCCGGAGATCATCCCACGTCATCAGCCAACGTGACAGCGCCGTCGTGGCTCATGACTTCGATTGGGCCGCTCGCCAACCACGTGATCATCCGCCAACTACGGCGAATGATCACAATGTCCTTTGACAGTGAAGTCAGTCGTTCGCTCGGCGCTGACCTGCGACGACTAACTTGACTGGCAAGGGAGCTGGTGAGGCCCCTCCGGTCCAACAATGAATCCCCGGCTATCACAAGAATCTGGTGGTAGCCGGGGATTCAGTCCGTCAGCCAACCGGGGCTGACCATGCGGTACTCATAGGCCATGACCACGACTTGCGACCTGTCCCGAGCACCGAGTTTGGCCATGATGCGGCTGACGTGAGTCTTCGCGGTCAGAGGCGAGACCACCAGTCGTGCGGCGATTTCGTCGTTGGTGCATCCGGCGGCGATCAGCTGCATGACTTCACGTTCGCGGCTGGTCAGCGCGTCGAGGCGCTGGTCGGGCTCCCGGGGGTTGTCCGGCCGGCTGGCGAATTCGGCGATGAGCCGGCGGGTGATGGAGGGGCTGATGAGCGCGTCGCCTCGCACGGCGACGCGCACCGCGTGCAGGAGTTCCGCCGGTTCGGTGTCCTTGACGAGGAAGCCCGTGGCGCCGGCTCGCAAGGCCCCGTACACGTACTCGTCGAGGTCGAAGGTCGTCAGCATGACCACCTTCACCGCCGCCAGTTCCTCGTCGGCGGTGATGTGACGAGCGGCTTCGAGTCCGTCCATGACTGGCATGCGGATGTCCATCAGCACCACGTCGGGCTGCAGTTCACGGCAGGCGGCGAGGGCGGCCTGCCCGTCGGCAGCCTCGGCGACCACGTGCAGGTCGTCCTCGTCGTCGAGGATGCCGCGGATCCCGGCGCGCACGAGGCGCTGGTCATCCGCCAGCAGGATCCTGATCATCAACTGCTCCGCCGATCGGCTCGTGGTGGTCTGAGAACGGTAGCTGGCCCCGGACGATGAACCCGCCCGCACGGCCGGGCTCGGCGCTCAGTGTTCCGCCCAGTGCGCGCGCCCGTTCCGTCATGCCCGCGATCCCGCTGCCGCCCCCGTGCCCGGAACGGGTCGCACCTTGCCCGTCGTCCTGGACGCTGAGCGTCAGTTCCCGGTCGCCGTGGTGGATCCGGACGACGACGTGCCGGGCGTCGCTGTGCTTGACGGCGTTGGTCAGTGATTCCTGGACGATGCGATAGGCGGCGAGGTCCGCCGATGCCGGTAGCGGTGAGTGGGTTCCGCTCTGCTCGATGCGTACGTCCAGACCCGCCCGAGCGGCTGAGGAGACCAGCTCGTCGATCCTGGACAGGCCCGGCGACGGCGCGGTGGGAGCCTCGTCGTCGACCTGACGCAGTACGCCGAGGGTGGCGCGCAGTTCCTGCAGGCCCTCCTTGCTGCCCTGCTTGATGGCGGTCAGCGCTTCCTGCGCCTGGGTGGGGTCCTTCCGCAGCCGGTGCAGGGCGGACGACGCCTGCACGTGGATCATCGACATGTTGTGGCCGATCACGTCGTGCAGTTCACGGGCGATGCGCAACCGCTCCTGCGTGGCGCGCAGCCTCGCCTCCTCCTCGGCGTAAGCGACCCGGCCGTGGCGCATCGCCCCCAGCGCCACTACCGCGACCAGCCAGCCGGTCAGCATGAACACCGCTGTGCCGTTGACATCGCCGGTGCCAACCAGAACACCCGCCCCCACGCCGATGACCATCACCGCCGCCATGACGACCGATGCCTGCGTCCGTCCCTGGGCCGCCAGCGCGTACAGCGCGGCGATCGGGATCACGACGAGCGGGCCGTCGACCGTGCTCAGCAGGTAGTAGACGCCTGTGCCGATCACCGTGAACCAGCCGACCGCCACCGGGTGGCGGCGGCGCAGAGGCAGCGCTGCACACACCGCCACCGCCAGGAGCCAGGAGCCGATCACCGATGTGGTCGCGTCCCAGTTCGAGCCCAGTCGCTGCCCCTCGGCTACCCCTGCCAGCACCAGCACGACCCCGGCGAGCGCCATGTCGGCACGTGGCCCTGTGGGCAGGCGGAGGCGCGTGGCATCGAGGTGCGGCATTGCTTCATTCTGCCTGCGGCACGACGGGGACTAGGGCTTTATGTCCGTATTTGCGTCGAGGTTGTGTGCTGGAGAGGTACGCAGCAGCCGCGCCGTACATCGGCTGGTGTACGGCGCGGACGTCGCTTCCTGCCGCTGGTGCAGGCCGACTGTCAGCCGTAGGCCGACGCCCGCACCCGGGGTTCACGAGCACGATCGAGGGCATGTCGTCGTCTCTCACCCCCGCCCGGATCAGTGCTGCCTTCGTCGGCGCACTCGTGGGTGCCGCTGCCGGAATTCTGCTGGTCACCGTCGCCGGAACGTTCTCGATCACGGTCAGTGGTGTGTTCGCCGGGCTGGCGCTTGGTGTACCCGCTCTTGCAGGAGCGGTCGTGGGCGTGGCGATGACCCCAGGCAACACTCGCTCGAATTCGAGGTAGGCATCATGTCTTCCCCCCGCGGCTCCGCCGCGTCCCTTGCCCCGCCTGCGCCACAGGGCGCCGCTTCCGCGCCCGTCGGACGGTTCGGTGCCCTGGCAGGCTGGGCGCAGCGTCATCGCTGGGCCGCCCTCCTGCTCTGGGTGGCCGTGGTGGCCGCCATCACGCTGGGCTCCACCGCTGCCGGCTCCGCGTACAAGAACGACTTCTCGCTGCCGGGCACCGATTCCCAGGCCGCCACCGACCTGTTCAAGAAGCACGGCAGTGACCAGGCGGGCGACAGCGTCGAGATCGTCTTCAAGGACACCGCCGGCATCAAGAGCGCCCAGGACAGCCTCGAACCGATGCTGGCCAAGGTGAAGCACATGGCGGGGGTCGCCGACGTGCGCAGCCCCTTCGCCGATGCCTCAGCGGTGTCCAAGGACGGCGCGATCGCTTACGCGTCCGTCACACTGGAGGGCAAGACAGAGGACGTCCCCAAGGAGGACGTCGCCAAGATCATCGACGTCGCGCAGAGCATCGCCACCGAGCACCTCCAGGTCGAGGTGGGCGGCGAGGCCGCGCGCAATGCGGAGGACAAGGCGGGACCGACCGCCGAGCTCGCCGGGATCGTGGCCGCCCTGGTCATCCTGGTGCTGCTGTTCGGTTCACTGCTGGCGGCATCACTGCCGCTGATCACCGCACTGTTCGCGGTCGGCGGCGCCATTGGCCTGATCGTCCTGGCCTCGCACATCTTCACCGTCGCCGACTTCACCCCGCCCATCCTGATGCTCGTCGGCCTCGGCGTCGGCGTCGACTACGCGCTGCTGATCTTCTACCGCTACCGCCATGAACTCCTGGCCGGTGCCCAGCCCGCGGAGGCCGGCCGCAAGGCCCTCGACTCCGCCGGCCGCACGGTCTTCTTCGCAGGTTGCACGGTCATCGTCGCCCTGCTGGGCCTGGTCGCCCTCGGGCTCGGCTCGCTGCAGGGCATCGCCCTCGCGGTGGCCATCACCGTCCTGATCACCATGGCCGCCTCCCTGGTTCTGCTGCCTGCCCTGCTGGCGCTGTTCGGCAGGCGTATCCAACGCCATGTCCTCAAGCAGCAGGCCAAGGCCACCGAGAAGGGCAAGACCGAAGGTAACCGCTGGCGCGCCATGGCACGTGCCGTGCAGCGACGCCCGATCCCGACCCTGCCGGTCGGCGTGATCGCGCTCCTGGCCCTGTCCGCACCGGCACTGGGCATGCGCCTGGGTTTCGCCGACTCGGGCAACGACCCGCAGGAGACCACGTCCCGCCACGCGTACGATCTGCTCGCCGAGGGCTTCGGCCCTGGCTTCAACGGTCCGCTCATCGTCCTGGTGAAGGGCGATCAGGAAGCCGGCAAGGCCGTCCAGGCAAAGCTCGCCACTACCGCCGGCGTGGCCGAGGCCAGCCCTGCGCTGCCCTCCGCGGACGGCGCTCTGTCCACCGTCTTCGTCTACCCGACGACCTCTCCGCAGGACGAGGGAACCGTGGACCTCGTGCACCATCTGCGCGACGACGTGGCCCCGCCCTTGGAGCACACCACTGGCGCCGAGGTGTTGGTCGGCGGTGCCACGGCCGCCTCCCAGGACGTCTCCGAGACACTCGCGAACCGGCTGCCCCTGTTCGTCGCCGTCGTCGTGGGCGTCTCCTCGCTCCTGCTCCTGCTGGTTTTCCGGTCGATCTGGATTCCCGTCAAGGCCGCCATCCTGAACCTGCTGTCCATCTCCGCCGCGCTGGGCGTGATCACCCTGGTGTTCCAGCACGGCTGGTTCGGAGCTCAGCCGGGCCCCATCGAAGCCTTCATCCCCGCGCTGATCTTCGCGATCGTCTTCGGGCTGTCCATGGACTACGAGGTTTTCCTCATTTCCCGCATCCACGAAGAATGGACGCGCACCAAAGACCCTTCGCAATCCGTACGCGAAGGGCTCGCTTCCACCGGCAAGGTCATCACCGCCGCCGCAGCCATCATGATGTTCGTCTTCGGGGCGTTCGTCCTCAGCTCCGACCGCATGCTCCAGCAGTTCGGACTTGGCCTGGCCGTCGCCATCCTGCTCGACGCCGTGGTCATCCGATGCCTCATCGTTCCCGCCGCCATGCAGATGCTCGGCAAATGGGCCTGGTGGCTCCCTGCCCCGCTGGCCCGAAAACTGCCCGAGGTGTCCATCGAGCGCCCTGAGCAGAACTGACCTCGCCTCGGCGCAGCTCGGATCACCACAAGCCCACGTCGCCTCCGCAGTGAGCGGCGGTGCCGGTGAGATCGCAGCGGCGCAGATCACGGTGCACGCCGTGACCCGCGCCGCTGGAGGAACGCATTCCCTTCGCGGGTGGCCCGGTTGGAACGCGTCTCTCGCTGCCGCGGAGGGGGAAGCCCGGCCGTCCAGGGCGAAAAGGGAGATCAAGCCGATCGTGACATCAGCGCCTGGCTGCAACGCATTGACCTTGAGGTCTCCGAGAGTGCTAGGCACTAGGGCGCGTATCGAGTCGTGATCATTGGATGGTCCGAGTGAGGATCAAGCTCTCCTACTGGGCCGATCCCACAGACTGATCAGGACCGATACGCGCCTCGTTGGCCCATATGCTGTGGTCCTGCGATCATCCGCACATGCTCATGCTCGACGATGACCTCGGACACCTTGCCTACGACATAGCCGGTGACGGCTCGCCCGTCGTGCTCGTGCACGCCGGTGTTGCCGATCACCACATGTGGGACGCGGTCGTGCCCTCTCTCGCAGAACGGCACACCGTGATCCGGTACGACCTGCGCGGCTTCGGCGAGTCCGCACCCCCGACCGGCCCGTTCCGCGAGACCGACGACCTGCGCCGTCTCCTGGACCACCTCGGCCACGAACGTGTCCGGCTCGTGGGCGCGTCCTGGGGTGGCCGCGTGGCCCTGGACTTCACGCTCACCCACCCGGACCGGGTGCACTCACTGGCGATGCTCGCCGCGCCCTGGCCGCGATACCACTGGTCCGCGGACATGATCGCGTACGACGAGGCCGAGACGGCGGCTCTGGACGCGGGCGACCTGGACGCCGCCGTACGTATCAACCTGAACATGTGGCTACGCGGACCCGCTCGAAGTTGGGATGAGGTGGCCGACGGACTGACCGACCAACTCCGCGGCCCCCTGCGGACATCGCTGGTGAACCAGGCCACCGTGGGCCAACACTCCCAAGGTCCCGCAACCGGCGACCTCGCCGCCATCTCCGTCCCCACACTGGTGGGCGTCGGCAAACTCGACGTCACCGACTTCCAAGACATCGCCCGCCGCTACGCCACTGAGATCCCCGACGCCGCCCTGGTCGAGTTCGCCACTGCCGCCCACCTCATCGCAATGGACGCGTCCGCCGAACTCAGCGCGGTACTGGGTCCGTTCCTCGCCCATTGAGACCTGTGCAACATGAAGTACGCAGGTCACGGGTCTGGTGTGCGGGGCGGGCGGGGTACTCGCGCTGGTCGTCGGCGGGTGTCCATGGTGAAGATCGTCTGATGGCTGCGCGCCTAAGGATGGAGGGCTTTTCGTTGGCCTGTGGCGGCGGACCGTACGATCGCGTCAAGGAGTCGGTGGCGCTTGACGGCGTGGGTGAAGTCCGGGGCGACAGCCGTTCCGTGGATGAGGTCGTCTCGAATCGCGGCGTAGGCGTGGACCAGCGTGTGGATCACTGTTCCGGCCAGGCCGGGATAGTCGTCGTAGCCGCTGGGCAGCGTGACCTTCGTAGGCCGACCGCCGCTGCGTGTGCTACGCACCGTGACCGGACCGATGTGCGGGAACTCGGCGGCGGTAATCTCGAGTCTCCCCTCCGTGCCGTCGATGATCAGAGAGAACCCTGCACTCGATGCCGCGCCTCCACGGTGGTGGACGGACAGGATCGCCCCGCCCGCCACGGTGCCCGAGATCGCGATCTGGTCCTCGGCGGTCATCGGAACGACCTGCCCGGTGCGCCCGAGGGGAACCTGGCGGCGTCGGGTCGCGGTCGTAGCGACCACGTCCTGAAGCTCGCCGACGACCATCGACACCAGGTCGATCGCGTGTCCGAACGCGATGGTCAGCATCGTGGCCCCGAGCTTGCGGTCGAGCGTGTAGACCATGTTCTGAGACACCGGAGTGCCCCATTCGGTCGAAGACGCCACGACGGTGGCGGAGAGCACTTCCCCCACGAATCCCTCGGACACGAGGTCGGCCAGCCAGCGGAAGGTAGGCGAGGATCGTCCCTGAAGACCGACGAAGGTGCGCGTCGTCCCGGCGGCACGCTCCATCTCCTCGGCCTCGCGCAGGTCGACGGCGAGCGGCCACTCGGAGAGCACCGGCACTCCCGCCTTCAGCACGGGCAACACGAGTTCGCGATGCTGAGGCACTTTGACGGCGACAACAACGAGGTCGACGTTCTCGTCGCCGGCGAGCTGCTCGACCGACGTGTACGCGGGTACGCCATACGCCGCTCCCGCGGCCTGGGCCGAGGCTTCGGAGCTCGCCGCCAGCGCGCGAAGCTCGATCCCGTCGACGGCGCTCAGCGCGGGCAGGTGAGCCCCGGCCGCCCAGCCTCCCGTGGCGCTCAGGCCGACGATGCCGACGCCGATCGGCTTACGGGGGTCAGGCACCGAGCTGCCGCCTTAGGGTCTCGGCGTCGTGCAGGGCTGTCATGTGCACGAACCGCCCGTCCCGAACCTGGTAGATGGCGTACTCGACGATCTCGAACGAGGCGCCGGTGGGAGCCACGCCGAGCCACTCCTTGGCGGGCGTGCCCGTGTTGGTCAGACGGGCGGCCAGGCGATCACCATCGACCGCGGTCTCGCGGGGCTCCCAGTGGAAGTCCGGGACCGCGTCGATGGCGCCGTTCAGCACAGCGATGACCTGGTCTCGAGTGCCCGGCTCGCCGTTCAGGGTGGTCTCGTCGTTGATGAACTCGTCCATGCGGGAGATCTCGTGGGCGTTGAGCGCCCCGATGTAGCGCAGGTATAACTCGCGCAGGTCGGTGTCGGACATGATCTCCTTCTTCGGCCCCCGGAGCGGAGGTCATGCTCGGTGTTTCGCGACGGCCCTTGACGGTTTCGTCGCGGTGATCGTCGGCAGGGGGAGGAACCACTGCCCGAAACTTCTGTCCCGAACGGTACAGAAGTTTTGCCGCACCGTCACGGCCCTCGTGCGAGGAGAATGTCTCACCGGGGCGAGCGAAGGGGCGCAGCCGCTACGCAGGCCAGCCGAGCAACGCCGTGTCGACGATCTCATCGAGCTCAGCAGGACCGAGGCCGTTGGCGGCCTGCACGGCGATGCCGAAACCCATCGTCATGATGAACCGGGCAAGACGCCGAGGGTCGACGTTGCACGGAAGATCACCCTCGTTGACGGCGCGCCGGAAGCGCTCCTCAAGGCGGACCCCCGCGTCGTTGCGCCAGTCGACAAGCAGGTCGTGGACGGCCCGGCTCTCCTCGCTCGACGCCAGCGCACCCTGCACGGTCAGGCACCCGGAGGGGCCGCCGGGAGGGGTCGTGGTGCAGACCGCTCCGCGGAGGAACGCCAAGGCCACAGCCCGTGCGGTGGGCTCCTCCAGGGCGCGCGTGGCGTAGGCGGCCGGCCCCGCACCGTAGCGCTGGAGGGCCTTGCGGAACAACTGCTCCTTGTTGCCGAAGGCCGCATACATGCTCGTCTTGGTGATCCCCATGGCGCCGGTCAGTTCAGCGAGGCTTGCACCTTCGTAACCTCGCGCCCAGAACACCCGCATCGCACGTTCCAGCGCCTGGTCGATGTCGAATCCTCGAGGCCGACCCATGACGGCCCTACGCGAGTCACCCATGCCACAAGCGTACCCCTCGGTACAGATCCCCACTGACCAGCAGTTTCATCCTCACAAGGCGACGAACGCAGTTCAGTACCGGCCGGTCTTGATGTGCTACCGTTCTGCACCGACCGGTACTGAACTGATGGGAAGGGAAGTCCGCGCCATGAAAAGCATTTCGCTCGGCAGCCTCAAGGTCTCGCGCATCGGTCTCGGAGCCATGGGAATGTCGGCGTTCTACACCGGCGCCGGCCAGTTCGACGACGAGTCGATCCGCACGATCCACCGCGCTCTGGACCTCGGGGTCACCCATATCGACACCGCTGAGGGGTATGGCCCCTTCATCAACGAGGAGTTGGTCGGCCGGGCCGTGCAGGGGCACCGAGACGAGGTCGTGCTGGCGACCAAGTTCGGACTGATCTCCCACACCGGTGGCTCGGCTCCGGACAGCACCCCGGCCAACATCCGCCTGGCCGTGGAGGGATCACTGAAGCGCCTGGGTACCGACTACATCGACCTCTACCACCAGCACCGGGTGGACCCCGGCACGCCCATCGAAGAGACCGTTGGCGCGCTGGCCGAACTGGTGGCCGAAGGCAAGATCCGCCACATCGGCCTGTCGGAGGCCGGCCCCGCCACGATCCGCCGCGCTCACGCCGTGCATCCGGTCACCGCGGTCCAGTCCGAATACTCCCTGTGGACCCGCGACCCGGAGGCCGAGATCCTGCCCGTCCTGCGCGAACTGGGCATCGGCTTCGTGCCGTACTCCCCGCTTGGCCGCGGCTTCCTGACCGGCAACATCCGCTCCCTGAACGATCTTGACGCCGACGACTGGCGCCGCACCAACCACCGCTTTGCCGACGGCAACCTGGAACGCAACCTGCGAATCGTCGACGAGGTCCGGGCCGTAGCCGCCGAGATCGACACCACGCCCGCACAGGTCGCCTTGGCCTGGCTGCTCGCCCAGGGTGACGACATCGCGCCCATCCCCGGCACCAAGCGAGTCGCCCGGCTGGAGGAGAACGCCGCCGCCGACCACATCGAGCTCACCGCCGGCCACGTCGCCCGCCTGAACGACCTGCCCCCGGCCTCCGGCGAGCGCTACGACGCGGACAACATGGCCGCCATCGACCGCTGATCGAAGACGTACCATCACGCACGCCGCGGGTCGGCATCCGGGCGAAGAGTGCCGCATTCCCAATGAGACTGTGCAACATGAAGTACGCAGGTCACGGGTCTGGTGTGCGGGGCGGGCGGGGTACTCGCGCTGGTCGTCGGCGGGTGTCCATGGTGAAGATCGTCTGAGCCGAGGAGTTGGCCAAGCAGCTGGCGAAGGTCCAAGCCGAGCGAGAAGAGGTTGGTGATCGCCGAGCGGGTCCTGCACCGGCTGGCCGAACAGGACCGGGCTGTGCAGGAGGCCGCCGCGGCCGTCGCCCCTGCTGCGGCCCGGGTGGCGGGGCAGGCGGTTTTGCTGATCCCGCACCGCGGCGAGACGGGCGACGAGGCCGCGCTGCCCGCTGACTACCGCAAGATCCTGGCGATCGTGCGGGCTGCCGACGGCCCGGTGCAGGTCAGGGCCGTCGGAGAGGAGTTGGGCCTTGAGGTGACGGTACGCGGGAAGCTGGAACCGTTGCGGGCGAAGATGACCAAGCTCGCCGACCGCGGCTGGCTGCACAAGCGTCCCGACGGCAGGTTCACCGCACGCGCGCAGGCGTAGGGAGGCGGGCGCCGGCGGGACGTAACTGGCGGGCCTCCGGCGGCAGTTGAGTTTGGTGTGAAGAAAAACAACCATCCCGTCGAGGGCCCTGACGGCCTTGTCTACACCGCCCGCCTGCCGCTGTCGAGTGCCACCCTGAACTGGCTCGCCGACCTGATGCGCGGCCACCTGAAGAAGATCGGCTCGCGGTGGCGGGCCCTGCCTCCGGGATGGATCGCCACCATCGTGCTGGCGGTGCTGCGCTGTGACCAGCGGCCGGGTGACCTGGCCGGCGGCAACGGGATACACCGCACCACCGTGACCCGGTGGGTCAGGGAAGTCCGGCAAAGAGAACCGGAAGAACTACTCCGGCAAGAGCAAATGCCATGGCCTGCTCGTGATCGCGTTCACCGACGACCGCGGCCGACTGCTCTGGGTCTCGGCGGCCCGGCCCGGACGGACCTCGGAGATCACCGCCTGCCGCCACGACCAGCTCACCGCCAAGCTGCGGGCGGCCGGTCTCGGGGCGATCGCCGACCTGGGCTTCGTCGGGCTCGATGACAGCGGTCCCGACGCCGACCCGGCGGTGATCACCGGCTACAAGGCCGCCCGGAACCGGCCCCTGACCCGCGGCCAGAAGCTGTCGAACACCGCGCTGGCAGCAGTCCGGGCACCGGTGGAGCACGGCTTCGCCCACCTCAAGAACTGGCGCGTGCTCGGCAAGGTCCGCACCGACCCGACGTGGGCGACCGCCCTGGTCAGGTCCCTGCTCGTCCTCACGAACCGCGAAGTTTCCCGGTGACCGACGATCTTCACCGAAGTCATCCACCCACGACCAGCACGAGCATCCCGAACCCCGCGCACACCAGACCCGTGACCAGCAACTTCACGATGCACAGTGCTCAGTGGCCGGTTCTGAACCACTCTGGGCCTGATGGAGGCTCGATTCCCTGAGGATCGAGTCATGGCACGTCCGTCCCCTACCCCACGTTCCCTCTCTGCCTGTGGCCATGCAACTGGCACGGGTCGGGCGCTTGCAAGCTGCGCAGCCGGGTTGCCGTCACCACGGAACGCCGGGTCGTCCCGGCGACGACCTCGACCACCGGGCCCGGTCCGGTGATGCGGTAGGCCTCCCCCGCGCGGGTTCGGGCACCTCGGGACGAAGTCCAGCCGATCATCGACCACGGCGCACACCTCGCCGTCCAGCACGGTGCCGATCGGCACCTGCTGCCGCAGCTCGTCAGTCACCCTGTCGCGCTCCGGCAGCATCACCGAGTTCACCCCCGCTCATCGGCCGTGATGCAGGTCGTTCAGCCGCCGCCGGAGCCCGGCCCATAGAGCGCAGCGATGTCTTTGGACGTCGCCCACCGGCTGTAGGTGGGTGACTGCGGCCAGCCCTCGGGCGAGTCCTGCCACTCCTCCTGCCGTCCGTACGGCAGGACGTCGATCAGCGGGAAGGTGTGACTGAGCTGTTCGGTGCCCCGGCCGTTGGTGTGCCAGGTGCGGTAGACGGTGTCGCCGTCGCGCAGGAACACGTTGACCGCGAATCCTGCGTCGGGCGGTGCGCCGACGTCGGCGCCGAAGGAGCTGTCGGCAGTCGAGTACCACGTCATCTGGTTGCCGACCCGCTGCTTGTAGGCGAGTGCCTCCTTGATCGGGCCCTGGGTGACGATGACGAATCGCGCATCGTAGTTGTCCAGGAACTCCAGGCGGGTGTACTGCGAGGTGAACCCCGTGCAGCCCGGGCACTGCCATTCCTTGCCGACGAACCACATGTGGTTGTAGACGATCAGTTGCCGCTTGCCCTCGAAGACGTCCGCCAGCCGAACGGGGCCGTCCTCGCCCTCCAGGGTGTAGTCGGGCATCTCGACCATCGGCAGGCGACGACGCTCGGCGGCGATGGCGTCAAGCTCCCGCGTCGCGGCCTTCTCCCGGGCACGCAGCGCCTCGAGTTGGCGCTCCCACGTGGCGGCGTCGACGACGGGTGGTAGTGCGTGGGTGGTCATGGTCCCCTCACAGAACTCGTGTACAGCTTTCGCTCGTGCAGAGGTAGACCCCACCGGGCCCCGGAACTCATCGGACCGAGCCGCCCTGTGCCGCTCGCACCACTCTGCATGGCGGGCAGTTGCGCGCTCAACTCCTTCCTGTCAGCGAGGCCTTGAGGCGCTCTGGGTCGCGTCCCGAGCGCGGCATGCGTCACCTGCGGTGACGGCGGGCTACTGCTGGCGCCGGCACTGCTTCCGCCCGGTGCACGATGACGTTGAACGCGTCGTTGGAGCATTCGGTGTGGCCGTCGATGAGGACGGCAGAGGCTTCGATGAGAGTGCGTCCGTAGTGGTCCCAGACGGGGGGCGCGAACACCAGGTTGACCATGCCGGTCTCGTCTTCGAGTGCGCCGAAGGCGACGCCGTTGGCGGTGGGCGGGCGTTGCAGGTACTTGGCGAGTCCGCCGACCCGGACCCGGGCCTGGTCGGCCAGGGTACGTACCGCGGCCGCGGGCAGGGCGCCTTGTCGTTCCAGGTAGGCGCGGACGTGCTCGATGGGGTGGGTGGTGGCGCTGGCGCCGGTGGTGGCCAGGTCGGCGGCGGTCTGTTCGGCCGGGGTCATGGCGGGCAGGGCGGGGGCGGGCGCGAGGGCGCCGAGTCCGGGCAGGCAGGGCTGGTGGCTGTGGGGGAAGGCGCCGGCCGTCCACAGGGTGGTGCGCCGGTGTTCGCCGAAGCCGTCGAACGCCCCGGCGATCGGCCGCTACCTGAGCCTCCCCCGTGGAGAACCGCCCGGCAGAGGACTTCGGCTTCCTCGGCATGCTCCTGTCCGTCGACCAGCCGGCCTCCGCCGCACTCACCAACGAACTGCTCGGCTGGCAGCCGATTCAGCCTGGGCTCATAGAGGACATCGGCAAGGGCCACTACTTCATCTGACCCCTTGTTGCCGCCTTTGCGGCCAGGGGGCGCAGCTCGAATTCAAGGACGGGCTTGTTCGGGCTGTTCGGGTCGGGTTTCCGGATCGCCGGTGAGCTGCCGCGAGGGGTGTACGCGGGCGCGTCCGCCGAGCGTGTGGTCGGGACGACGCCGTCTCGCCGCGCTAGCTGAAGGGCTGGCGGTCGGTAACCGGCGTCGTCCGGTCGGAGGCAATCCGGCCTCCAACTACGGCAGTAGGACTAGGCTGTCGCAGCCCGCAGCGGTCGCGGCCTGCGAGCGGCCCAGTTGTCGCAGACGAATACATTCCGCATCCCTTCGCGGACTCGGCACCTGCTACTTTTCACCGCCACGGCCGCGAACTGAAGAAAGGCCCATGCCATGCCTGAAAACCCGGCTCCCGCCACCGAACTCACATCGCAGTACAGCGCCCAGGTGGCGGGCGACCTCGAGCGCAACACCAAGGAACAGGAACGTATCGGTGCGGAGATCGAGGCACTGCAGGGGCAGTTGGATGCCCTTCAGCACGACCACAGTGTGCTGGTGAGCATGCAGCAGGCACTCGGCGGCGCCAGCCTGGCCCGGCCGGACACCACGGCTGTGCCGTCAGCGCCTGAGCAGGCTTCTGCTGAATCCAAGCCGGCCAAGGGGAAGAAGGCAGTCGCCGCAGGCGCGAAGAAGACGGCCTCCAAGAAAGCTGCTGCCAAGAAGACCGCGGCCAAAGCCTCGTCCGTGAAGGCCGCCACGACAGCCGCGACGCCGACTCTCGTCGAGCTGATCCGCACTCACCTGGAGCAGCAGAGCGAGCCGCGCTCCGCCGCGGAAATCTCCTCCGCGCTGGGGCAGTCCCATCCCGACCGCAACATCAAGACCGCCGTGGTGCGCACCACCCTCGAAGGGCTCGTTGCCAAGGGTCGTGCTCACCGCACCAAGCAGGGCTCGTCCGTTTTCTATACCGCCGCGGCCGCTCCGGAGCCCGCTGCGGTCGAGCCGCAGCCGGAGGCAGCGGCCGGCTGAGCATCCGCCGGCCCGGCCATCGCATTCCTCCGTCCCGCAATCCGATGGCCCCGGCGCCGAAGGTCACTGCGCGGGGCGCAACCGGCGTACCGCAGTGCGCGGCTGGGACAGTGCCGAGCAGTCGGGTGACGGAGCTTGTGCTGGGGTCTTGTCCCGTAATTTCGGTGCTGTTGTCGAGTCGGCAGTGCGGCAGCAGGCAGTCGCAGGGCGGGCAGTCACCAGCGGCGGGATGTGGGCGCCTACGATCTCAGCGATTGCGCCCGGATGCATCAGCGCGGGCGCCAGGTGCGGATCTCCAGGTGGATGATGTGCGCATCCGGGCGGATGCGGCCGGTTTCCACCAGCCATTGATGGACGGCTGCGGTGACGTCTCCGCCTGCGGCGTCGACGCGTTGGGCGAAGTCGGCGGCGTCGTGCCCGCCGGTCTGGGCGGAGCCGTAGGAGCGTTCCTCGGTGTGGTCGGCGCGCTGGATGACGTCGCGGCGGATGCCGGGTGAGTCGGTGCGGCTGCCGGAGGGGTGCAGGTAGCCGGTTTTGGCGAGGCGGAGGGTGAAGGCCAGGCGCAGGCCGCGGCGGGCGGCTTCTGCGATCAGGGGGCGCAGTCGGGAGGAGCCGGAGGCGATCGCCTGGGCGCCGACGCGGCCGGTGCCGGAGCCGGTGGGGGTGATCAGGACGGCTTTGCCGCGTACGCGGGCGCGGGCACCGGAGGCGGTGGTGCGGCGGGTGATGTGCTGGCTTGCGATGGAGGCGAGGTCGGGGAGGTCGGTGATGCCGCCTGTCTGGACGGCGGCCAGGACGTGGCGCAGGGCGGGGACGAAGGCAGCGCCTTTGTTCTTTGTGTAGAACTGGGAGACCAGAGAGGCGTCACGGTTGATGATGCGGGCGATGTCGCGCTTGGAGTAGCCGGCCGTTTGCAGCTGGTCAGCCAGCTGGGCGGCCTCGTTCAACTCGCCTTGTCCAGCGGGACGGTTGCGGCGGGGGCGGGGTGGCATCAGGCCTCTCCTGCGTTCGGGGTGAGGGCGGTGCGTCCGGCGTCCCGCAGGGCAAGGAGTTCTCCCTCGGTGGTGGGGGCGGCCACGGGACCGGTGAGGTGGCCCTTGAGAAGGTAGTCGCCGGGCTGGTGGTGGTGCGGCCAGGCCTGCGGCTGGGTGAGGTAGAGGGCGTCGGTGCGGAAGGCGACGACGGTGCCGGGCTCAGTGTGCAGGGCGCCGGCGTAGATGCCCTCGTCGCGGTGGCGCTGGGTGAGCAGGGCGGCGCGGGCGCCGGACCAGATCGCGGCGGCCCATTCGGGGTGAGCGTTGGGGTCCCGGCTGAAGCCGGTCGGCTTCTGCCAGGTGATCCGCTCGTCGTCGAAGCCGATGATTTCGGCGTCCGGCGGTACGTCGCGCTCCAGGGTGCGGGGGGTGGTGCCGGTGACCATGCGGGGTCGCTGGGCGAAGGAGCCGATGCCGTACAGGAGGATGGCGCGCACCGCGCGGGAGGCGAGGTGGGCGGCGCGGGCCTGCTGTGCGTCGCCCTGGAAGTGGGCCTGGGCGGAGAGGTTGGTCCAGGTCTCTTTGAGTTTCTTGGCCCAGTCGTCGAGGGGTTTGCCGTCCTCCCACAGGATCCCGTCGAGGATTTCGATCTTCCACGGGGTGATGGGGTTGGTCAGGGCGGTGTGGATTTCGGGGCCGCCGGCCCAGGTGGTGAAGGGGGCGTTGGGCGCGGCCGGGTAGTGCCAGGCGCGCTCGCCCGGTGCGGGGGCGGGCAGGATGCCGACGTGGTTCCAGGTGTCGGGGACGGTGACCCGCACCTGCCAGTGGCCGCAGCCGTACAGGGCCCGGGTCTGCTCCTTCTCGCTCCAGGAGGCGAAGGTGGCGGCCGTGATCCGGCGGGGGGTGCCGACCGGAGACTTCCAGGTGTGTTTGGCGTAGGCGAAGGTGCGGTCGTACTCGACGAGCTGGGGCAGCTGTTCGGGCACACGGGGCGGAACGATGAGTTCGTTGCGGCCCTGGCCGGCGGTAGCGTGCAGCAGGCCGCGCAGTTCCTCGGACAGGACGGGGAAGCCTTCGGCGTGCTGGCCGCGGGTGGGGATGGTGCGGGTCCACAGGTCGCGGCCGGTCTGGGAGGGGGAGCCCATGATGACCGCATCGGGCCAGTGGCGGCGCAGTGCCTGCCACAGCAGCACGAACGCGTCCCGGACAGTTGCCGGGTCGTCGCCGCCGGTGTCAAACCACTCCCCCACCGAGCGGATCTCCACGTGGCTGTCGCCATCGTCGCGCTGGTAGCGGCCGACGGGGTTGCGGGCGTGGACGAAGTGCCCGGCCATCCGGTCGCGGCCGCGGCCGGTGTCGGTGCGCCAGCCTGGCGTGGGGGCGTTGAGCCAGGCCGCGACCGCATCCCGCAGGTAGGGGTAGCGGTCGGCGTCGCGGTGCCAGGGGTCGCCTGCGGTGATGTAGATGCGCTCCGTGCCTTCGGGAAGGGTCTGGAAGACGGCGGTCAGGATGGCGGCGACCGAGGTGTCGGCCAGGTCGAGGCGGTAGGTCTGGCTGCGGTGCACCAGCACGCCCGTGTCCGTGTCCAGGAAGACCGTGGAGCGGGCCTGCTGGGTGAAGTTCGGTGGCGTGGAGAGCAGGTTCGGGGTGTGCGTGAACCAGCTGTTGCCCGCTGCCCCGTCGGGGATCGACGGGAGGGCACGCGGCGCGTCCGGGGTTGCGGGCTTCGCGGAGGCACGGTCCCCGGCAGGAGCGGCCGGCGGCGAGGCGGCGACGGGCTGCGCTGCTGTGGCGGCGGCCATCGCGGGCGCCACCGCTCCCCTCTGGGCGGTGGGGTGGGGCGGAGTCTCGGTGCCGTCGGCGGCGGCTGGGGCGCCCGGCTCAAGGTGAGACGGGGCGGTCTCGGCGGCGGTGAGGCGGTCGGGGGCCAGCGCGGGGGCCAGGCTGACGACGTGGGCCAGGCTCAGCCCGGCCGCCGGGGCGATCCGTTCCGCCTTCGCCTTCTCGTACCCGGCCAGCTGTGTGATCTGCCGGTCCCGCTCGGCCTCCAGCTTCGCCAGGGCGGCCCGGGTCTTTTTGATCTCGTCCCGTACGGTGCGCAGTTCGGCGAGGGCTGCGGTGTAGCGCTGTGCGTCCATCACGCTTCCTTGTCCGGACGACGGTCGGCGGCGGGTGCGGGGACGTAGGCGATCGCCCCGCCCGAGTGGGAGACAAGCCGGCTGCCCAGCAGCAGATCAGCGAGCATCCGGTCGGCCTGCGAGGATGCGATCACGTGAGCGGGCCGCCGCACGTGGGCGTGGTCCGAACACGTACCGCCGCAGCGAGCCGTCAGGAGAGCAGATCGCTGCGCAACGCTGTCGCCTCGTAGCGGAGTCGAAAGGTGTGAGCGTGGCTGTCGTCCATCCAGTACACCGTCATGGCGGACAGCATGCTCTGCTTCACCCATCTGGTGCGGGCGGGCGTGCCTGCGTCCTGATCGATGATCCACGCCTCGACTTGTTTCGGCAGTCCGAACGTCAGCGTGTAGGCATCCGGTTTTGTCGGCCCTATCCGCCTGGTGCGGCAGCGGCCCGCTGCACGTCGGCTGGGCTCGATCCCTACCCATAGCGGTGGGCCGCCCTACACCATCCCTTCGTGCGCGGCGCCGGTGGTCGGCCCCATGACGGTTACCGCCGAGCCGTCTATCGGCATGCCGGGCACAGGTTGTCGTCGTTGTACTCGTAATCAAAGAACTGACCTCGGCCTCTCCTCTGCTTCGGACACGCCAGGTCCGTGGTGGAGTGTGTCGTCACTGCCATGAGAGGCGGGGTGATGAGCGGTGACGCCTTCGCCCACCGAAGGTCTGTCACAAATTCTCGCCGGGCCCGGTCGTAGACAACGGGCCCCGGCCGACACAACCCGCTTCGGACGGTTCTCGTCGCCAGCGGCCTTCCCGCCCTCCTCGCACGCCGTTTCCGATGCTGTTCCGCCCGAGAGATCAGGACGCCATGAGTCAGTCCACGCACGCGTTCACCGCCTGGTACCGGCCGATGCTCGCCCGCCATGCTGGTGAGGAGCATCGTGCCGCCAGCGCGCTGGAGTTGTTCTTCGACCTTTGCTTCGTTGCCGCTGTCGCCCAGGCGTCGTCGGCGTTCGAGCATGAGATGGTCTCGGGCCATTCGGGGCGTGGTCTGCTGGGTTACGCGCTCGTGTTCTTCGCGATCTGGTGGGCCTGGATGAACTTCACCTGGTTCGCGGCGGCTTATGACACGGATGACGTCCCGTACCGTCTTCTGACGCTGATTCAGATCATCGGTGCCCTGATCGTGGCTGCGGGAGCCGCTGAGGCCCTGGAGAGCGGGGACTTCACTGTCATCACCTGGGGCTACGTGGTGATGCGGCTGGCCATGGTCAGTCAGTGGCTGCGCGCCGCCTGCACGGACCGGGAACGCCGGCGCACCGCGCTGCGGTACGCCGTGGGCATCCTGGTCCTGCAGGTCGGCTGGCTGGTGCGGCTGGCTCTGCCGGTCGACGGCGGGACAGCCACGTTCGCCGTCCTCGCCGCCTTGGAACTCGCGGTGCCGGTCTGGGCCGAGCGTGCCGAGGGCACCACCTGGCATCCACAGCACATAGCCGAGCGCTACGGTCTGTTCACTTTGATCGTGCTCGGCGAGTCCGTCATGGCCGCCAGCCTCGCCGTCGGTACCGCTCTGGACACCCACAAGAACCTCGGCTCCATCCTGCCCATCGCGCTGGGCGGGCTGCTGACCGTCTTCGCGCTGTGGTGGATGTACTTCGCCCAGGACGCGCCGCGCCGTCTCAGGACACAGAGGACGGCGATGCTGTGGGGCTACGGGCACTACGTCGTGTTCGCCGCCGCGGCTGCTGTCGGCGCGGCGCTCGCGGTCAACGTCGCCCACGTCACCGGCAGCCGTACGCTCACCAACGTCCAAGCCGCGGCTGTCTACACGGTGCCCGTCGCCCTCTTCGTCACCTGTGTGTGGCTGCTGCACCGACGGGCCGATCAGTTGTCCACGGCGGCCAACGTTCTTCCGCCTGTCGCGGCTCTGGCCATCCTCTCCTCGACGGTCACACCCTTCCCCGTACTGGGCACCGGCATCATCGCTTCCCTGCTCATCGCGGGCTCGCTCGTCCTCGTGCGGCACGAAGGTTCCGACGCCTGAGGGCACCCCGCGTCGGTCGGAGCGCCCTCAGTACCCTGCCGCGGAGCGTCAACAGTGCGCGCTAGACCCGGTCTTCGGGGGCGATGTACTCAAAGGTCGGGCCGGCCGCCAGGCCGTCGTCGTCCTGCATCGCCATCAGGCTCTGCGCCTGGCCCTTGGCCGCGTACATCGTGCCCACGGACATGCCCAGCATCGCCGGGTTGCCGTTGAAGGCCTGCTCCAGCATCTGCAGCATCTTGCAGTACGTCTGGTTGAACGTCTCCTGTGCGGTGCGGATCGCGCTGCCCTCGGGGTGGTCCGCCAACCGCTGGTTGGGGCGCACGGGCTGGACCCCGGCCAGGTCCACGGTCACAGGGTCGCCTGTGGGACCGGATTCCGGTGTGTCGCCCGGCTGATAGCGGCGCCCCACGGTGAGCTCCTGGAACCGGTAGTAGTGGGAGACGGCCTTGGTCTCGGGGTGGAACAGGTCCTTGTCCCCGTCCCAGACGTCGGCGCGTGCCGCACCCTCCCCCTGTTCGACGATCTCCTCCAGCGCCGCGAGTGCGGTGTTCAGGTCGGTGACGGGGGCGAGGTGGCCCGCCGTGTGAGCGAACGGGCCGCCGGAGACCTGCCGGGCGGGGTCGCCGGTGAAGACCCGCTCCTCGCCCAGTTCGGCGCACAGGTCCCGCAGGCCCTTCTCGACCGCGTCGTAGAACTGCCCGATCGTCTCGTAGTTGTCGCCTTCCGCCGGGTCTCCGGGGTGCGCGGGCTGTTCGAGGCGGAGGAACATGCCGAGGGCTTCCTTGCCGAACGGCAGGAGCGACAGCTCGATGGAGGGGTCGGCGTGCGGCATGGTCCGCGGATGCGGCGGCAGCATCTGCGGTGTGTCCAGGCGGGGTTCGCCGCCGACCGCGTTCAGCAGGTTCGCGACCAGGGCGAGATGGATCATCTCCTCGACGAACACGCCGCTGATCAACTGGGCGGCGTCCGCGTTGCGTTCGGGGTCGAGGGAGTAGAGCGCCGTCAGGTACGGCGGCAGTGTGGAGTGCTCGATCTCGATCGCCCACTGCAGGTGCCTGCGTAGGTCTTCCAGGGTCGCGATGCCGGTCGTCGCAGCGGCGGCGAGCGTGGTGGACTGGTCCTGAGGCATGGCGGAAAGCTCATTTCTGCTGGTCGGCGTAAGGGGTGCTCATGCAGTGGCCACAGGCTGAACGCCGCCGTCCTCACGGAGCGGAGAACGGGCCGGCCGTCCACGGCGGTGCGGGCACACCCTCTGAGGTCAATCCACTGACCGGCGAGTCGGAGCATCTGTGACATGCGCAGGTGCTGGCCTGATGTCACCACCCATGACACTGTTCGCAATATTCCACACTGATTCGATGCACAGCGAACGTGAGATAGTGTCAGTGTTCACGGGTGGCGGGCCTGCGGGCTGTGGCATCCGGGCGCTGGTGGCGGAGGGACAACTTCCCCTCCAAGCCTTCCTCGCCTGTTCCTTTGCGTTCCCGCTCTTCCGGGAGGCCGTGCTCATTCGCAGCTTGGTTTCGGCTGACGTGCCCGAGGAGTCGTCCAAGAAAGGTGTGTTCCATGGCTGAGCTGTTTTACGATGCGGACGCCGATCTGTCCCTCATCCAGAACCGCAGAGTCGCGGTCATCGGCTACGGCAGCCAGGGCCACGCCCATGCGCTGTCCCTGCAGGATTCCGGCGTCGACGTGCGCGTCGGCCTGCACGAGGGCTCCGCGTCCAGGGCCGTGGCCGAGGAACAGGGTCTGCGGGTGGTGACGGTGGCCGAGGCCGCCGCCGAAGCCGACGTCATCATGATCCTCGTACCGGATCCCCTCCAGGGCGAGATCTACGAGGAGCACATCGCCCCGCATCTCAGGGACGGCGACGCGTTGATCTTCGGCCACGGGTTCAACATCCGGTACGGCTTCGTCAAACCGCCGGCCGGCGTGGATGTCTGCATGGTCGCTCCCAAGGGCCCGGGCCATCTGGTGCGCCGTCAGTACGAGGAGGGCCGCGGTGTTCCGTGTCTGGTGGCCGTCGAGCAGGATGCGACCGGTCAGGCGCTGGCGCTGGCGCTGTCCTATGCGAAGGGCATCGGCGGCACCCGTGCCGGTGTCATCAGGACGACCTTCACCGAGGAGACCGAGACGGATCTCTTCGGCGAGCAGGCCGTTCTCGCCGGCGGTGTTTCCGCCCTGGTGAAGGCCGGTTTCGAGACGCTGACCGACGCCGGCTACCAGCCGGAGATCGCGTACTTCGAGTGCCTCCACGAGCTGAAGCTCATCGTGGACCTCATGTACGAGGGCGGCCTGGAGAAGATGCGCTGGTCGATCTCGGAGACGGCCGAGTGGGGCGACTACGTCACCGGCCCGCGGATCATCACCGATGCCACCCGGGCAGAGATGAAGAAGGTCCTCGCCGAGATCCAGGACGGCACCTTCGCCCGTGAGTGGATGGCCGAGTACCACGGCGGTCTGAAGAGGTACCACGAGTACCGGAAGCAGGACTCCGAACTGCTGCTGGAGACCACCGGCAAGGAACTGCGCAAGCTCATGAGCTGGGTCGACGAGGAGGCGTAGGTCGCGCGCCGCGGACGGGGCCGGGCTGTGCCTCCCCGTCCGCGGCGGCCCGTTCCGGGCCGCGGTACGCAGGTCGGATTCAGCCCATTTCCTCGAGTGCCTTGCCCTTCGTCTCCTTGACGAACTTCAGGACGAAGGGAATGGATAGCGCGGCGAAGAGCGTGTAGATCACGTACGTGCCGGAGAGGTTCCAGTCGGCCAGCGAAGGGAAGCTCGCCGTGATGGCCCAGTTGGCGATCCACTGCGCGGAGGCGGCCACTCCGAGGGCGGCGGCGCGGATCCGGTTGGGGAACATCTCGCCGAGCATGACCCAGACGATGACGCCCCAGGAAAGGGCGAAGAAGAGGACGAAGGCGTGGGCGGCTATCAGGGCGACCCATCCCTGGCCGGCCGGAAGCTCGCCGTCGACCGAGCGGGCGGAGAACGCCCACGCCTCCAGCGCCAGGGCGGCGGCCATGCCGACCGAGCCGACGATGGCCAGCGGCCTGCGCCCGACCCGGTCGACGAAGATCATCGCGATCATCGTGCCGACGATGTTGATGATCGACGTCGTGAACGAGTAGAAGAACGAGTCGGTCGGGTCGACGCCGACGGACTGCCACAGCGTCGAGGAGTAGTAGAACGCGACGTTGATGCCGACGAACTGCTGGAAGATCGACAGTCCGATGCCGACCCAGACGATCGGCTTGAAGAAGAAGCCACCGGCGCGCAGGTCCGCGAAGGTCGATCTCTCCTCCCCTCGCATGGCCGTCTCAATCTCGGCGACGCGGACATCGAGGTCGATCCCGTCGCCCTCGACCTCTTCGAGGATGCGGCGCGCCTTCTCGTGATGGCCGATGGAGATCAGGAAGCGAGGGGACTCCGGTATCGCGAAGGACAGCAGTCCGTAGAGCACGGCCGGAACCACCATCACGCCGAGCATGACCTGCCAGGCCTCGATGCCCAGCAGCTTGCCCCGCTGGTCGCCGCCCGCTGCGTTCAGCAGGCCCCAGTTGACCAGTTGGGAGATCGCGATGCCGATGACGATGGCGGCCTGCTGGAAGGAGCCGAGCCGGCCGCGGTAGGCGGGCGGGGAGACTTCGGCGATGTAGGCCGGGCCGATCACGGAGGCCATGCCGATGGCGATCCCGCCGATGACCCGCCACATCGCCAGGTCCCACAGTGCGAAGGGCAGGGCGGAGCCGATGGCGCTGACAGTGAAGAGGACCGCGGCGATCTGCATGCAGCGGATCCGGCCGATGCGGTCGGCGATCCGGCCGGCGGTCGCCGCGCCGATCGCACAGCCGATCAGGGCGATGGCGATGACCTGGGCCAGCACCGCCGAACCGACGTCGTACCGGTCCCGGATGGCCTCGACCGCGCCGTTGATGACGGAACTGTCGTAGCCGAAGAGGAAGCCGCCCATCGCGGCCGCAGCCGCGATGGAGACGACGTGGGCGAGAGGGGCGGGGTGAGCCGCCTGGGCTGGCGACGGGGGTGTCTCAGCAGTGCTGGTCACATGAACTCCTTGTGCCACTGGTCTGGGAGCGCGGTGTCTCGTCCTGAAGACCGGTGGGGCCCGGACGGTGTGACACGGTTGCGTCGGCCGATCGGTTCTGGCTGTCCGGGAGTTCGGGCAGGTCCTCCAGGAAGTCCGCGGACGGCGTGAAGAACAGGGCGCCCGTGACTGCGGTGGAGAAGTCCAGGATCCGGTCGTGCGACACCGTTTCCGTGCCCAGGAACATGCGCTCCAGCATCGTCTCGGTGACTTCGGGGCTGCGGGCGTACCCGATGAAGTACGTACCGAACTCCTCGGTGCCCACCGTGCCGAACGGCATGTTGTCGCGGAGGATCTCCCTCTCGGTGCCGTCCGCGTCCGTCACGGTGGTGAGGGCGACGTGGGAGTCCGGCGGTTTGACGTCCTCCGCCAGTTCCACGTCGGAGAGTTTCCGTCGGCCGATCACCCGCTCCTGGGCTTCGACCGGCAGGGCTTCCCAGGCGTCGAGGTCGTGGAGGTACTTCTGCACCACCACGTAACTGCCGCCTGCGAAGCCGGGATCCTCCTCCCCTACGAGCACGGCGGCCTGTGCCTGGGCACCCGTGGGGTTCTCCGTGCCGTCGACGAACCCGAGGAGGTCTCGTTCCTCGAAGTACTGGAAGCCGTGTACTTCGTCCTGCACCGTGACCGCTCCGCGCAGTCGGCTCATGATCTCGGTGGCGAGGGCGAAGCACAGGTCCTGTCGCGCGGCGCGTATGTGGAGCAGTAGGTCGCCAGGGGTGGCGACGGCTCGGTGCCGCGAGCCGTGCAGTTCCTTGAAGGAGCGCAGACGGGCCGGGCGTTCTCCGGCGAACAGGCGGTCCCAGGCGTGGGACCCGACGCCGGTCACACAGCTGAGCAGGCCGTCGGGGTGGGCGCGGAACCCCACGGCACGTTCCAGTGAGCCGATGTCCGGGAGGAGTTCGCGAACGGTCCTCTCGCCGCCTTCGTCAATCGTGACGACCAGGAAGATCGCCGCACTGGTCAGTGGAGACAAGATCGTCTGAGGCACGGGTTCCTCGACCCCTTCGGACATGGATCATCACTTTCGGCTGCGGCAGCGGTGGTGGGCGGACTCAGCGCCAGGGGGCGCTCAATGGCTCAGTCGATCGGTTCGGGACAGTTCACGCGCTTCCTCGCGCGTCAGGGGACGCGGTGTGGCCGCCGCCGCGATGGCTAGCGAGCGCCCCTCGTCCAGCACCCCGCGCGCGTGCAACTCCTCCAGAAGTTCCGCCAGCGCCCGGGAGTTCGCCATGACCCTTTCCGCGGTCCGGGCGAGGAACGGCTGGTCGACCAGGTCGGGCACCTCGGCCTCCTGGACCTCCTGGACCTCCATCCGGTAGATGCAGATCTCGCGGCGGCCCGTCGAGACTTTGCTCCAGCCGTCCAGGACGCGCCATCGCCCCTCGCTCCCGCGAAGGGGCGGTCCCTCGGCCGTGGCGGCCGCCTGGAGTTCGGCCTCCAGCTCCTGGTGCCGCTCGTCCGGCACATGCAGTTCCAGGGCGAATCGGCGCAGGGGCCGTCCGCTGTGGATGGACGTGTCCGAGGGCAGCTGTGCGGCGGCGAGTTCGCGCATCGCACCGAGCAGCTCGATGTCCAGTGTCGTCATCTGTGGCTCTCTTCTGGCGTAGGGGCGGTTCTGTGGTGTCGCGGGCAGGCGGTCGCCGTGCCGGGTCAGGAACTGACCTCGGGCGCGGGGCGGCCGGCGAGCCATTCCCGGTAGCTGGTCTGCGCGACGAAGGCGCCGGCGCCCGGAAGAAGGTCCACGGGGCGCGGACGGGCGCCGAAGAAGGGGCTGTGGGCGTGTGTGCGGACGGGCCGGCAGTCCGCGTCCGTCGCAAGGGCGATACGTACGAACCGGTCCAGCCCGAACTGTTCGGGACCGGCGATCTCACGCATTCCGCCCAGGGGCCGGGACACCGCGATGTGCGCGAGGTACATCGCCACGTCCGTCAAGGACACCGGCTGCACCCTCAGCGCTGGCACCTGGACGACTCCGTCCTCGGTGGCCGTGTCCGCGATTCCCTCGGCGGCCTCGAACAACTGCGTGCTGCGGAGGATGGAGTAGGAGGTGCCGGAGCGCTCGATCATGGCTTCCCGCGCCTGCAGCGCCCGGAAGGCGCCTTCACCTTGCACCCGGTCCACGCCGACCGCGGAAAGGCACACATGGTGTCGCACCCCGGCGGCGATCGCGGCACGGAGGAGTCGGCCGGTGGAGCTGAGCCACGAACCGAGGTGAGCCGCCTCGTCCCCGGCCTGACCGTTCCTCGTCGGGAACGTGCCGGTGGCCGGGGACGGTTGATGAGCGAGATCGATCACCACCGCACAGTCGTGCAGGGCGTCGGCGACCTCCTCCGGCGTGAGGGAGTCGAGCCCCATGGGCGCCGAGACCATGCCCACCTCGTGCCCGTGGTCTCTGACCCACAGAGCTGTCTCGACGCCCATGAGTCCGCCGTCGTCGAACACCACGATCTTCATGCCACAACCTCCTCTTGCGACCGGCCTCGCGGGCGTTCACGGACCGTGCCGGTGCGGGAACGCCCGGGTCGGCTGAGGGGTTTGACCGGGCTGGTGCCCGATGTGTGACACCTGGGGTCGTGGCTCAGGGGCGCGGGACCTGGGGAGCGACGTCCCCGGTGACCGGCTGGCCGGCAGAGCGGGTGGTCTTGCTCTTGGCGACCGGGTCGACGCGGCAGAACGCGGCCTCCAGCGTGCCCCCGAGCACGGTGTTTACGGTGTCGTTGTTGGACGTGTTCGCCATGGACGTCATGCTGCGTCTGCCGTCATCCGTGGTGAAGGCGTAGGTGTAGTAGCCCTGGACGGTGCCGGTGTGGCCGTAGACCGTCACGCCGCAGGACAGCTTCCTGCCACGCAGTCCCAGCCCGTAGGACTGGGTGCCGTCCGCGTTCACCGAGACCATGCTCATCATGGCCTGCAGTTGCGGCCTCGGAACCAGCTTGCCGGTCGCCACGGCGCCGAAGAACCGGTTCAGGTCCGCCGCACTCAAGATCACGGCTCCGGCGGACTGGGCCCAGGAGGCGGTCTGCTCGGTGGAGTCCACCAGCGGCAGCGTGGCGTCGTCGTCACGGACGTAGCCCCGCGCGTAGGCGCCGGTGAGGGTCGTTCGCGGATGCACGTACGAGGTGTTCTTCAGGCCGGGCGGCTGGAAGATCCGCTGATCGTAGTGCGTGGCCATCGGCACACCCGTGACGTGCTCGATCAGCTCGCCCAGGACCACGAAGTTGGTGTTGGAGTAGCTGTAGGCGGCCCCCGGCGCGTTGGTGAGCTGGTGTGCGGTCGAGAGGTCAATGAGTTCCTGGTACGTGAACACCTTGTTCTGGACCGCCTCGAAGCCAGGAACAGTGTGATAGAACATGTCATTCGTATAGTCCCACAGGCCGCTGCGGTGGCATCAGCAGATACCGCACCGTGATCCGGTCGTCCGGCAGCGGCTCGGCGAGGTAGTCGTTCGCGGGCGCGTCGAGGTCGATGCGCCCCTCGGCGACGAGTTACATCAGCACGACGGTGGTGAAGCTCTCGGTGACGCTGCCGACGCGGAACCTGCGGTCGGCGTCCATCGCAGTGCCGGAGGCGGTGTCCGCCTTGCCCGGGGAGATCCGGTAGCGGGACGTACTGGAGTCGATACGGGTGAGCGCGCTGGGCGCTCCGTCGGCCATCGCCTGCTTCTGGACGGCCAGTACGCCCGCGACCGACGGGGCGGGAAGGGTGGTTGTGCGGGCGGCGCCCGCGGGCGTCACGGCCACGGCGACCATCACGACGGCGCCTGCGAGCACGGTGCTCGCGTTCCTGATACGCATCCAGTTCCTTGTGACGTGATCGGGTGGAGACACTCACGGCACGGCACCCAGGCAGAGGCGGTCCTGGCGGTCGATGACAGGCCGGAGAGCGCCGGACGCAACGATAACGGACACAGTGTGGAGAACCGCAAGGTGAGGGAGATGTTGTCAATGGTGCAACCCGCGCTGATGACTTCGGTGTTCGCCAACTTCCGTCAGTACCTGCTGGGTTGGGGTACGGAGAGGTGGCCGGCAGACGGCGTCGACCGGTTTCGCAGCGGACTGGCCGCCCCTCAGTTCAACGGCGTGGTGCGGCTACTGTCGCCGTCAGCGGTCGGGGCGGTTCGCCGGGAGCTGACGGGAGTGCCCTGGTGGTGGTGGGTCGGGCCCGACAGTCCGGAGAACACGGCCGGTCTCCTGCGACGCCACGGCGGACGGCAGGTCGCAAGCCTTCCGGTCATGGTGCGCTCACTCGCGCGGCCGACCGGACCGCAGGAAGCGCACGCGGGGCTGCGGGTGGAACGGGTCCGGGATGCGGAACGGCTGGCGGAACTGGTCGGCACGTACCGGACCTCGATGGGTGTCGGGCCCGAACTGCAGGCCGGGATGGTGCGCATCGAGTCGCGGCGCGAGGACAACGCGGACATCGTCCGCCTGGCCGCGGTGCTGGAGGAAAGGGTGGTCGGGACCACTGTGGTGATCGCCGCCCACGGCGTGGCCGGGATCTTCCTCGTCCATGTGTCCGAGGCGCACCGCCGGCGGGGTGTCGGTGCGGCGTTGACAGCCGCCGCGCTCCGGGTGGGGCGGGAGCGGGGCATGGGCGCGGCAGCACTCGTGGCTAGTCCCGCCGGTGAGGCACTGTACCGGCGGTTCGGCTTCACGCCGGTGTGGGCGTATCGCCTGTTCGACTTCCCTGCCTGGGACGCGGTCCCCCGACAGGCGGGAGCGTCAGATGAGTTCCAGTCCGCCGTCGACGGTGATCACCTGGCCGGTCGCGTGCCGTCCCGCGGGGTCGGCCATCCGCAGGACCCAGTGAGCAACCTCGTCGGCGCTCGCGATGTGGTGGGTGGGGATGCGCTCGCGTTCATAGCCGTACATGTCGTCGGCGGCCTCCGGCGTGAGTCCGGCGCGCAGCATGACGTCGGTGCGCGTGGGGCCGGGAGCGACGGCGTTGACACGAACGCCCTCCTCCGCCAGCTCCAACGCCCAACTGCGCGTCATCTGTTCGATGGCGGCCTTGCTGGCTGAGTAGTGCGCGCCTCCCGCCATGGGCCGGTGCCCATAGGTGCTGGAGAGGTTGATGATCGTGCCGGAGGTCTCGCGCAGGTGCGGCAGAGCCGCGTGGGCGAGGAGGCTCGGCGCGACGACGTTCAGGGCGAGCAGGTTCGTGATCGTCCGCTCGTCGGTGTCGGCCAGTCTCATCACCGCTGTGGCACCTGCATTGTTGATCAGGTGGTCGATGCGTCCCCACCGCTGTATGGCGGTTCTGATCACCTCGGCGGGTGCTCCCTCACCGCAGACGTCGATCGCCAGGATGTCGATGCCGCGGTGCAGCGCGGCGGTCTCCTTCAGCGGTCCCTCACGCCGCCCCACCCCGAGCACCTGCGCGCCGGCCTCGGCGAAGGCGACGGCCGTGGCCCGGCCGATACCGGAACCGGCTCCGGTCACGACGGCCACGTGGCCCGCGAAGATCTGGTCGGAAGAGTCTGCGGACATCGCACGTTCCTTACTTTCTTCACTACGTTCTTCACTGGTACGCACACACAATATGGTGTGTTATCGCGCGACCGTCAAACATTGAACAGTGTGACATGGTCAATGGCTTGTCACGCGGCGTGCCGGACGGGCCGGGCGGCGGGGCCGGGCGCCGGCGGCATTCGGCGCACCTGGCCTTCGGAGGCGAGCACCTTCACCAGGCCGTCCAGGTCGCCGGTGTGGGCGGCTGTCCGGAACGCGGCGGCGAGGCGACGGTGCGACTCGACGGGGACCGGGCGCTCCCGACCGGACTCCAGACGGGCCTGCGCCCGGTGGACCACCACGCGTGCGTTCGGGGCGCTGATCCGCAGCAGCCCTGCCAGTTCGGCGTAGGCGTAGCCGAAACCCTTGCGCAGTACGTAGGCGGCCAGCCGGTCCGGCGTCAGCCGCGCCATGAGCAGGGCCAGGGCCCCCTCGACCGCAACGGTCCGCTCGACGCTCAGCACGGGGTCCGGGGCGGCCCGGTCACCGAGGTCGGCCAACTGCGGCTCGATCGGGACCTCGTGGCGATGCCGAGCGGAGCGGACGACGTTGATGGCCAGCCGGGTCGTGGCCGTCACCAGGAACGCGGCCGGATTGTCGATCTCCGCGCGCTGGGTGAGCTGCCAGCGCAGCCACACCTCCTGGACCACGTCCTCGGCTCCGGTGACGTCGCCGAGAATGCGGTAGGCGATACGGAAGAGCCGTGTCCGCTCGGCCAGGAAGGTGTCGAGGGCGGCGTCCATGTCGTCGTCCCGGGCCGGCCGGGCGATCGCGGGTTCGGTCGTCGTCTGCGTGCCGGTCGCGGGCATGGGGAACTCCTCATCGTGGAAGGGCGCCCGGCAGGGCGTGGTTCCACCCTCGCTGCGGGACACCGGCCCCCGCGCCCTTACTTCCCGTGGTGGAGTCCGTGGGACCCCATGGGCCGCGCGTGGAAACCCGTGGGCACCCCGTAAGAACCCGTGGTCGAGTCCGTGGGGCCCCGCGGCCGGCGTCAGGCGCTCCGCATCGTGTCCTCGTCGTGGAGGTCATCGGCCGGGGCGTCCCCCAGGGCACCGGGCAGCGCGCGACGTGAGTTGATGCCGAGCTTCATGTACACCTTGCGCAGGTGCCACTCCACGGTGTGCGGGCTGATGAACAGCTCCGCGCCGATCTTCGCGTTCGTCATGCCGTCGGCGGCGAGCGCGGCGACCTGGGACTCCTGGGGAGTCAGGGCGCTGGTCGGCCTGTCCTCCCGCACGCTGACGTGCTCGCCGGTGGCGAGCAGTTCGCGGCGGGCCCGCTCGGCGAAGGCGTGCGCACGCATGCCGTCGAACATCTCGTGAGCCGTACGCAGTTGTTCCCGGGCCGACGAGCGGCGCTGGCTGCGGCGCAGCCACTCGCCGTATAGCAGGTGGGTGCGCGCCACCTCCACGGCCACACCGCCGCGCTCGAACTCCTCGATCGCGGTCCGGTACAGCCGGTCGGCCGCGTCGCCGTCGGCGAGGAGTGCCTGGCCGCGGGCGGCGGCGCCGCGTGCCCATCCGGAGTCGGCGGACCGGGTGAGTTCGATCAGCCGGGCCAGCGAGGCGCGGGCCTGGTCGAGTTCACCGCACCGGGTGGCGGCCTCGACGTGTTCCACCAGCGACAGACCGGTGAAGTTGAATCCGTCGTGCTCGATGCCCGCACGCGCGGCCTCCAGCGCCTCCTCGTAGCGCCCCAGGCCGTTGAAGAGCACCCCCTGGATGTAGCCCGTGGCGCCCAACAGGGAGACCTCGCCGGTCTGTTCGGCCCGCTGTCTGGCTTCGTCGATGATGCCGGTGGCGACCTCCGCCTCGCCGCGCCACGCGGCCAGGACCAGGGTCGCGTACTTGTGCGGGGCGTGGCCCGTGGCAGCGGTGAGCGCGTCGGCCTCGTCGATCATCCGGTCGGCCTCGGGGAAGTCTCCGTAGTGGATGTGCACTCCGCCGGCGTAGATGAGGGCCGGGGGCAGAGCGCCGAGCGCTCCGACGTCGCGGGCCAGGCGCACTGCCCGGCCCGACAGCGCGTCCCATGCGTGCAGGTCCCAGGCGTAGTGAATGAACGCTTCCAGGGCGACCGGGACCAGCAGCAGCCAGCGCATGACCGCTTCCCGGGTGGCGAGTTCCTCGTGTACGAGCAGGTCCAGCGCGCTCTGCAAGGCCGGGAGTCCGGTCTCGTACCCGTCCGCGAGAAGCGCGGCGACGCCGTCGAGGAGACGGTCGGCGGCCACCGAACCGGAGGGGGACGCCCCCGAGTTGCGGGCAGCGATCGCCGCCGCGCGGGCGCCGGTCGGGCCGTGGACGCGGCCGGCGAAGATGGTCGCGCTGATCGCTTCCAGGTAGGTCTCGCGGGCCAGCGGCGACCCGGCGGCGGTGAACTGCGCGGCGGCCGCCAGCAGCAGAGGTGCCGCCTCGTCGCTGCGGCTGCGGGCGAAGAGGATCCGGGCCCGCAGGCGCGCCAGCCGGGCACGGTCCAGAGTGCTCAGGGGACACAGTTCGGCCACCGTCGCGAGTTCGGTGGCCCGGTCGGGCGCCGCGGCGGAGAAGTGTGCCTCGGAAGCTGCGAGGGCCCGGCGGCCGCGCGCCCACGCGTCCGGTGTCACCTCGGCCGCGCGCTCCAGCAGCACCGCCTCGGCAGCGATGCCGCCGCGCTGCCGTGCGCGGTCGGCGGCCTGCTCAAGGCCGGCGGCGACGTCCTCGTCCGGCCCGTCGGTGGCCTGGGCGGCATGCCAGGCGCGCCGGTCGGGGTCAAGCACCGGGTCCGTGACGTCGGCCAGCGCCCGGTGCACCGCCCGGCGTTCCTCGGGTGTGGCTCCCTGGTAGACGGCGGAACGGACCAGCGGATGCCGGAACCTGACGGACTCCCCGAACTCGATCAGTCCGGCCGCCTTGGCCGGTGCCGCGTAGGGAACGATCTCGAGCCGGGCGGCCGCGCGCACCAGCAGGCGCGCGTCACCGACCGGTTCGGCCGCGGCGATCAGCAGCAGGGTGCGCGTCGCCGCCGGGAGGGAACCGATCCGGCCGGCGAAGTCGCGTTCGACGCGGTTCGCGACCGGCCCGTAGGCGCCCGGCCGGGCCGACGAGTCGAGTCCGTAGGCCAGCTCGGCGGCGCTGCGGCCGCGGGAGAACTCAAGCAGCGCGAGGGGGTTGCCGTCCATCTCCGTCACGAACCGGTCCCGGACCCGCTTCTCCAGCCGGCCGCCGACGACGGATTCCAGGAGCTGTCCGGCCGCGGCGGTGTCCAGACCTTCCAGCCGAAGGGTCGGCAGCCCGTTGAGGGCGGCCCCGCCCTCGGGGTCCCGCACCGAGAACGCAATGGCGACGGCCTCGGCGAGCAGTCGGCGCGCCACGAACTCCAGCGTCTGCAGGGACACTTGGTCCAGCCACTGGGCGTCGTCGACCAGGACGAGTACCGGCCGGGCCTCGGAGGCCCGGGTGAGCAGGGTCAGCACGGCGAGTCCGACGAGAAAACGGTCGGGGGGATCTCCGGCGGCCATGCCGAACGCCACGCGCAGGGCGTCGCGTTGAGGTTCCGGAAGTTCGTCCAGCTCGCCGAGGAACGGTGTGCACACCTGGTGCAGGCTGGCGTAGGGCAGCTCCATGTCCGCCTCGATGCCGTGCGCCCAGGTCACCTTCACCCGCGACGCCTGCGCGGCCGCGTACTCCAGCAGCACCGACTTCCCCGTGCCGGCCTCGCCGCGGACCACCAGGATGCGAGGCCCGCCTTCGCTCAGCCCGGCCAGCAGGTCCTCGAGCGCCGCGCACTCGCGTTGCCGGCCGACCAGGTCGGGAAGCGGGCTGGCGATCATGCGACGCGGCTCCTCGGGACATCTGGGGACGAAAAGATCCCACAACATGGTCGGAACAAGCCTTGTAACGATATCCGGAGCGCCTCACACCCTGTGTGTCCGTTGCCTGTGACAGTCTCCACGTCCGGAAATCCTCGGGAGTTGTCACAAAAGAGCCCGCTGTCCGGTCGACCAGTGCCGATGATCTCGCCCGTCGCCCGCCGCAGGAGGCCCCCCGTGTCATCGCTCGGACACCAGCTCGCCACATCCGTGCTCGTTGTGGGAGCCGGTGGATCAGGCCTGCGCGCGGCCATCGAGGTCGCGGAGGCCGGTGTCGCGGTCATCGCCGTGGCCAAGCGCACGGCCGAGAGTACGCCCGCGGCCATGGGAACCTCGGGCTCCGCGTGGCCGTCGGCCGGCTCCAGTCCCGACGACGTGTGGCAGCGGCATGCTGCCGAAACGCTGCGGGAGGGCCGTCTGCTGGCCGATCCCCGCACCGCCCAGGTCGTCGCCCGCTACGCGGAGCAGGGCTTCCAGGACGTGGGACGCTACGGCCCGCGCCGGTCCGGCCACCCGTACGACAGCGCCGCGTTCACCGGTGAGCATGCCGGGCCGGGGGTGCACCGGGCACTGCAGACCCGCGCGGCGGAGCTCGGCATCCCCGTCCTCACCGGCGTGTACGTCACCCAGCTGCTGGTCGACGACGGAACGGTCTTCGGTGCCTACGGGTTCGACCTCGTCGACGGCTCGCGCTACCTCGTGCACGCAGACTCCGTGATCCTCGCGGCCGGAGGGCACACCCGCATCTGGCGGCGCACGTCGTCGCGCCGTGACGAGAGCGGCGGCGACGCCTTCCGCCTCGCCGTCGAGGCGGGCGCCCGGTTGCGCGACCCCGAGCTGGTGCAGTTCCATCCCCTCGGTCTGGTCGGGCCGGAGCACGTGGCCGGCCTGCTCGTCGACGAGGCGGCACGCGGTGAGGGCGGAGTGCTGCTCAACAACCTCGGTGAACGGTTCATGGCGCGCTACGACACCGAGCGCATGGAGCGCTGCAGCCAGGACAGGGTCGCCGCGGCCGCCTATACCGAGATCAAGGAGGGGCGCGGCACCCAGACCGGCGGGGTGTGGCTCGATCTGTCCCATCTCCCGCGCGAGACCGTCCTGACACGGCTCCCCCAAGTGCACCAGACCTTGCTGGACGTGCAGACACTCGACATCACCCGTGATCCGGTCGAGGTCACGCCGACTGCCCAGTATTCCCTGGGCGGGGTCTGGGTGAGACCCAAGGACCACAGCACCGATGTCAACGGGCTCTACGTGATCGGGGAGGCGGCCGGCGGACTGCACGGCGCGAACCGACTGGAGGAGAACTCGTTGATCGAACTCCTCGTCTACGGCCGGATCGCGGGCCGGGCCGCGGCGGAGTACTCGGCCCGGCTCACCGTGCAGCAACGCTCCCCCGCGGCGGTGCGCGCCGCGGAGAGTGACGTGTCCCGCCTGCTGGCTGCCAACGGCGACCAGAACATCCGCGCCCTGCTGCGCTCGGTGCGCCACCTGATGACGGAACACGCCGGCGTCGTGCGCGACGAGGCCGGGCTCGCCGCCGGGCTCGCCGGACTCGCCGAGATCGAGGCTCGCACGGCTCACGCCGGGATCCACATCGACATCGGCGGCTTCCAGGACCTCGCGTACGCCTACGACCTCAGGTCCACCCTGCTCGCCGCGCGCGCGACACTGGAGTGCGCACGGGAGCGCAGGGAGACACGGGGCAGTCACCACCGGTCCGACCACCCTGATGTCGACCCCGACCTGACGGCCACTCTGGTGTGGTCCCCGGCGACCGGGGTACGGCGCGAGCCCGTCCCGCCCATCCCCACCCATATCGCCGAGTTGGTGCGGGACGTCTCGGCCGACGCCGGGTCACCGGAGCGGAGACGGTGACCCCGGGAGAAGGCGTCCGGCTCAGTTCTTGCCGTGCCGCGGGGCGGTCGGCGTCTCCGGCAGGTGACGCGACGCCCACCTGGCCAGTTCGCTGAGGATGGGCATGAGGGCCGTTCCGTCCGGGGTGAGGCGGTACCGGACCATGACCGGCGGTCCGGGCTCCACCTCGCGCACGGTGAGTCCCGCGCCGGACAGTTCGGAGAGGCGCTCCGAGAGGACGGAGTCGCTGATGCCGTCCACCGCACGCCGCAACTCGGCGTAGCCCAGGGGCCCGTGCTGCAAGGTGGCCAGGATGACGCCGTTCCATCGCTTGCCGAGAAAGCCGAAGGCCCGTGTCAGAGCCCCGTCGCACGCCGCCGGATGGTGCTGCCCGGTAGGGGCGTCGCCCGCACCGGGCGATCGGGGGTCCGCTGCTTCCTTCATGCACACAGGATAGCCAGGGTGCTACTCTCCTCGATGTCACTCTGTTTTCCGAAGTACCATCGAATGATGAAGTAGCTTCACATTTGCGAGCAAGGAGAGTTCGACGTGACCACCTCGGTCCCCCTTTCCCGTGTCAGCGACGAAGCCAAAGCCGCGCTCTTCGCCGACGCGCGCACCACGTACTCCTTCGCCGACACGGCTGTCGCCGACGCGACGCTGACCGACATCTGGGAACTGGCCCGCTGGGCCCCGACCGCCGCGAACCTGCAGCCGCTGCGTGTCCTGTACGTCCGGACGCCTCAGGGCAAAGCACGCCTGCTGCCGCACCTCGACGAGGGGAACCGGCCCAAGTCGGCCTCCGCGCCCGCCGTCGCGATCCTGGCCGTGGACAACCGCTTCCACGAGCACATCCCGCACATCCTGCCGATCCGGCCCCAGATGAAGGAGTACTTCGCCGACGACCCCGCTCAGCGGGACAGCATCACGTCCTTCAACGGCCCTCTCCAGGCGGGCTACTTCATCCTCTCCGTCCGTGCCTGCGGCCTCGCCGCCGGACCGATGGCCGGCTTCGACGCCGCAGGGATCGACAAGGAGTTCTTCCCGGACAGCGACTGGCACTCCGTCCTCGTCGTGAACATCGGCCACCCGGCCGGTCCCCCGGAGTTCGACCGCATGCCGCGCCTCGCGCACGAGGACGCCGTCGCCTGGGCCTGAGACGACGGGCACCGGGTCAGGACGGTTCGAACTGGACGACCACGCGGTAGCCGGCGGGTTCCGAGGTGATGTGGAGACCGGGATCGTCGAACATCCGCTGCATCGAGGAGAGCCACTCGGGATCGGCGGTGGCGCGGTCGAGGGCGAGGCCCGAACTCCAGTCGGCGATGTGGACGAACCGCACCTCGGGCGCGTCGGCGAGCGGCCGGTGCAGACGGGAGCGGAGAAAACCGGGCTGGTGCGCCATGATCCCGGCGTTCTCCTGGTAGACCTCGATGAAACGCTCAGCTTCCTCCACCGGCACGCTGTAGCTCTTGATGACCGTGACCGGGCCGTCGACACCAGTCTTCGTATCCAAGGACTGACTCATACGCTAACGACCGGGCACGGCCCGGTTCTGTGACAGGTGAGCGGGGAGCAGGGACAGCAGTCGCACATTGGTGTGGCTCTCGGTTCCCGGTGTGGCGGTGTAGACGACGAGCCGTTGGGACTGGTCCGGGTCGACGAGTGTCTGGCAGTGCAGGTCCAGCGTCCCGAGCTGGGGGTGGAGAAAACGCTTGGGAGCGCAGGCGGGCCCCAGTACGGGACGCTTCCGCCAGATGTCGGCGAACTCGGAGCTCTCCTCGATGAGTGCGTCCACGAGCTCGGCGGCCCGCGAGTGCGCGCCGTCGCGGGTGTAGGCACCGTGGAGATCCGCCACCATCAGACGGCTCTGCTCCGCGTGCTCGCTCTCCGGGCGGATCAGGCGGGAGGCGGGGTCGGTGAACCAGCGGTAGTGGGCGCTGCGGGCCAGTCCGGTGTACGCCGTCACGTCGCCCAGCAGTGCCACGGCCGGACGTGTCTGCTTCAGCGTCTCCCCGAGGTGGTTCATCACCAGGGCGGGAGTGTCCTCGAGCCGGTCCAGGATGCGCATCATTCCCGGATCGACGTGATCCTCCCTCCGCACCCGGCGCGGCACGCCATGCCCTCCGAGCCGGAAGAGGTGGTCCCGCTCCTCCAGGGACAGGCGCAGGCCGCGGGCCAGCGCGGCGAGCATCTGCTCGGAGGGGTGGGGGCCTCGTGGCTGCTCGAGGCGGCTGTAGTAGTCCACCGACATGTCGCACAGTGCCGCGACCTCCTCGCGGCGCAGTCCTCCGGTGCGCCTGCGGCGCCCACGGGGAAGGCCGACGTCCTCCGGCTGGAGCGCCTCGCGGCGGGCCCGGAGAAAAGCTGCCAGAGCTGCTCGGTCCGCCATCACTGTCCTCTCTGCCGGGACGTGCGTCGTCCTCACCTTTCGGCTGGGTGAACGATGCGATCAGGACGATGCATTCCCGTGACACGGTGTGTTCCGCTGCCGCGGACCGTGCTGTCCTCTCCGTGCGACGCCGCCGGGCCGCCTCACCGGGTGATCGCCTTGGTCTCCAGGAATTCTTCGAGCCCGGCACGGCCCATCTCCCGGCCGTTGCCGGACTGTTTGTACCCGCCGAAGGGCGCCTGGAAGTTGTGCTGCCCGCCGTTGACGTCGACCTGGCCGACGCGCAGGCGCCGGGCGATCGCCATGGCGTGCTCCTCCTCACCGGACACCGCACCGTTGAGCCCGTAGATGGTGCCGTTGGCCATCTCGACGGCGTGGTCGTCGTCGGCGTAGGGGATGACCACGAGGACGGGGCCGAAGATCTCCTCCTGGGCGATGACCGACTCCGGGTCGACGTCCGCGAAGATCGTGGGTCTGACGTAGGCACCGCTCTCCAGGCCCTCCGGCCGGCCGGGGCCGCCGACCACGAGCGTGGCGCCGTCGGCGACGCCGCGGCGGATGTAGTCGTCGACGCGGCGGCGCTGGGTCTCCGAGGCGAGCGGGCCGATCCGCGTGCCCTCGTCGGTGGGATCACCGACGACGTACTCCTCGGCCGCCGCCCGCAACTTCTCCACCACCGTCTCCTGGAGCCCCGCGGGCACGAGCATCCGCACGTAGGCGCCGCAGGCCTGGCCGGCGTTGGCCCAGGCGAAGGCCAGGCCGCGGGTGACGGCAGCGTCGAGGTCGGCCTCGGGAAGGATGATGTGGGCGGCTTTGCCGCCCAGTTCGAGGGCGACCCGCTTGATGGTGCCGGAGGCCGCCACGAACACGGCCCGGCCGGCCCGAGTGGATCCAGTGAAGGAGATCATGTCGACCTTCGGGTGCCGTGTGAGTGCCTCGCCGACGACCGGGCCGGTGCCCTGCACCACGTTGAACACACCGTCGGGCAGGTCGGCTTCGGTGGCTATTTCGGCGAACATCCGCGCGCTGAGCGGGGAGAGCTCCGAGGGCTTGAGGACGACGGTGTTACCCGCGAGCATCGCGGGGACGACCTTGGTCACGAGTTGCTGGAGCGGGAAATTCCACGGAGTGATCGCGCCTACGACACCAATGGGCTCGCGGACCACGAGCGAGTTCTCCACCACCGACGTCCACTCGAACTGCTCGGCCGCCGCGATCGCGGCCAGGATCGAGGCGACCGGGAAACCCACCTGCGCCTGCCGGGAGAAGCTGATCGGCGCGCCCATCTCCTGGGTGATGGTGGCCGCCAGTTCCTCACGGTGCTTCTCCAGGCCCTCGGCCAGGCGCCGCATGACGGCCGCCCGCAGCTCCACGGACGCCGACGCCCACCCGTCAAACGCGGCGAGCGCGGCACCCACCGCCAGGTCCACGTCCTCGGCCGTGCCCTCGTGGAACGTGGCGACGACCGATTCGTCGGCGGGATTCACCACATCGATCAGCGGCCCCGAACCGCGGACGGCACGGCCGTCGATCCAGTGGGACGGAGCAGGGAAAGGAACCGTGTGTTCTTCGTTCATGCCGCCAGGGAACACCGGTCGCCGCACGGCATCCATGCCCTCTCAGACCCATGATCCGCGTCACTCCCCCGTCACGGCAGCGCCTCACCGCGACAGCATCGGCCGCCGGAGCTGTTGTTATGCTCCCCCTCGTGCAGAGGTCAGGGTGAGCAGCCGGGACGATCCGAGGCAGCTGCGGGGCCGCCGCCGTGAGCGCGAGGCGCTCGACGCTATGGCCGCTGAGGTGGAAGCAGGACACAGCGCCGTTCTGGTCCTGCGGGGCGACGCCGGAATCGGGAAGTCCGCTCTGCTGAATCATCTGGAATCCCGTGTCACGAGGCACCGCATCGCCCGTGGGGCGGGGGCCGAGTCGGAGATGGAGCTGCCGTTCGCGGGACTGCACCAGCTGTGCGCCCCGTTCCTCGACCGCCTCGACCGCCTTCCGCCTCCGCAACGAGAAGCCCTGGCCACCGCGTTCGGGATGAGTGACGGCCCGCCTCCCGACCGATTCCTCGTCGGCCTCGCCGTACTCGGACTGCTGACCGACGTCGCCGCCGAGCAGCCCCTGTTCTGCCTCGTGGACGACACGCAGTGGCTCGACCGGGTCTCCGCGCAGATCTTGGCATTCGTGGCACGGCGGATGCTCGCCGAGCCCCTGGCCCTGGTGTTCGCCTCCCGTGAGCAGCGCAGACGCGACGAGCTGGCGGGTCTTCCCGAGCTGACGGTCGGTGGACTCGACGACACCGACGCCCGCAGCCTGCTGAGTGCCTCGGTCGGCGAACCGATGGACACCCAGATCCGCGACCGCATCCTTGCCGAAGCCCGCGGCAACCCGCTCGCCCTGCTGGAACTGCCGCACGACCGCCCTGACATGGGAACGACGGACGGACTCCACCGCAGCGGTCCTGGTCCCGTGTCGGGCCGCATCGAGCGCAGCTACCTCGGGCGGGTCCACGCGCTGCCGGCCGCGACACAACGCCTGCTCCTCATCGCCGCCGCCGAGCCGATCGGCGACGTGGCGCTGCTCCGGCGTGCCGCCGGGCACCTGGGCATCAGCCCGAGCGCGATCGACCCGGCGGTGGCGGAAGGGCTGCTGGTCGTCGGCGCACTCGTGCGATTTCGGCATCCGCTGCTGCGCTCCGCCGTCTATCGCTCGGCCGGCCTCGCGGAACTGCGGGAAGCCCACCGGGCGTTGGCGGAGGTGACCGACCCCGCCCTCGATCCCGACCGCCGTGCGTGGCACCTGGCGCGGGCGACGGTGCGGCCGGACGAAGCGATCGCCGGTGAGCTGGAGGCATCGGCCGGGCGGGCGGCGGCGCGCGGCGCCACCGCGGCGGCGGCCGCCTTCCTCGCCCACGCGGCCGTCCTGACGTCCCACCCCCGGCGCAAGGCGACGCGTGCCCTCGCCGCGGCCCAGGCGAAGATCCGCGCCGGTGCGCCCGCCGCCGCGCGCGAACTCCTGGCACTGGCCCGCAGCGGAGCCCTCGACGAACTCCACCGCGCCCGCGCGGACCTGGTCCAGGCCCAGATCGCCTTTGCCTCAGGACGCATGGATGAAGCGGTCCCCCTGCTTCTCGGCACCGCACGCCGCCTGCTGCCGCTCGACACCGACCTGGCCCATGAGACCTTCCTGGACGCTCTGTCGGCCGCCATGTTCGCCGGCCGCCTCGCCGCTGACGCGGACGCGCGCGAGGTGGCAGCGGCCGCGCGACGGACACCGCCGTCCTCCACCGGGCCGACGCGTACCGCGGACGTACTGCTGGACGCCCTGGCCACGCGGTTCACCGACGACTACCGCGCCGCGGTGCCTTCCGCGCACAGCGTGCTGCGCCTGTTCCGCCGGGAGGCCGACCCGGAGCAGATCCTGCGCTGGTCGTGGCTGGTCTCGGCACTTGCGGCCGAGATGTGGGACGACGAGAGCTGGACGGAGCTGGCGGCACGCCACGTACGGACCGCCCGCGCAGTCGGCGCGCTGGCCGAACTGCCGCTCGCCCTCAACTCACGCGTGGTCGTCCACACATGCGCCGGGGAACTGGCCGAGGCGGCCCTCCTCATCGCGGAGATCACCCGTGTCCAGGAAGCGGTCGGCGGCAGCTTCACACCGTTCGGCACGATGTCACTGGTCGCCTGGCAAGGACGGGCGGGCGAGGCCCTACCGCTGATCAAGGCGGGCCTGGAGAGCGCCGTGCAGCGCGGTGAGGGCATCGGCGTGGCCATAGCGCGAAGGGCGGAGGCCGTGCTCCTCAACGGTCTGGGCCGGTTCGAGGAGGCGTTCGAAGCGGCCCGTTCGGCGAGCGCGCATCCGCAGGACCTCGTCGCGGCCAACTGGGGACTGGCCGAGCTGGTGGAGGCCGGCGAGCGCAGCGGCCGCCACGACGCCGCCCGCGCCGCCCTGGATCGCCTCGTGCGGGCCACCGAGGCCGCTGGCACGGACTGGGCCCTGGGCGTCCAGGCACGCTCCCGGGCGCTGCTCGGCCAGGGCGCCGCAGCCGAGGAACACTACCGCGAGGCGATCGAACGCCTCGGGCGTACCAAGGTGGCGATGGAACTGGCCCGGGCACACCTGCTGTACGGGGAGTGGCTGCGGCGGGAGAGCCGCCGCAGCGACGCCCGGGAGCAACTGCATGAGGCACACGCCCTGTTCACGCGGTTCGGAGCGGAAGCATTTGCCGACCGCGCCGTCCGCGGGTTGCGGGCCACCGGTGAGTCGGTGGCCCGGCGTGACAGTCGCGCCACGGCGACCCTCACCGCCCAGGAGGCCCAGATCGCGCAGCTGGCACGGGACGGGCTCACCAACTCCGAGATCGGCGCCCAGTTGTTCCTGAGCCCGCACACCGTGGAATGGCATCTGCGGAAGGTGTACGCCAAGCTCGGCATCGCCTCCCGGCGGTCCCTGCACACGGCGCTGTGACCGGCAGCTGCTGAGCAGGGCGGACGGGGCGGTCCGCACCGGCCAGGGGCCGGATGTCACACGTTTGTCGTCGGCACGGTCTGTGTGGCGGGGACATGTTTGGCCACGGTCCCGTATCCCGGCCGAGAGGAAGACCCATGATCACACGCCTCGTCTCCGTCGCCGAAGGCGAGCGGCTCACTCGCTCCATCGCGATCGGCACCCACATGCTGACCGCCGACGAACCGGAGCCCTCGGGCGCCGATGCCGGCCCCACTCCGGGAGAGCTGCTGCTGGCCGCGCTCGGGTCGTGCACGTCCATGGCCGTGCGGGCCCTGGCCGAACGGCGCGGCTGGCGACTCGACCGTGTGGACGTGGCCGTGCGGTTCGGCGGGCAGGGGCGCATCGTCAAGAACGTGGGGCTGACCGGTGAGCTGGATCCGGCCCAGCGGGAGCAGTTGCTGGCGGCAGCCGGGCGCTGTCCCGTGCACCGCCTGCTGACGCGCGAGATGACGATCGTCACCGTGCCCGCGTTGTTGGCGGAACCCGAGGGCGTCTCCCCTGCCCAACCGTTGTCGCCGTGAGCGGACCGTGGCCCGGTCAGGACTTGGTCGCCAGGGTGTCCAGCTCCACGGAGCCGATCTCCTTGCGGGAGGAGATCCCCAACTTCGCGAACACCTTGCGCAGATGCCATTCGACCGTGTGCGGGCTGAGGAACAGCCGCGCGGCGATCTCCGGATTCGTGAACCCGTCCCGGGCCAGCCGCGCGATCTCGGCCTCCTTCGCGGTGAACGTGACCGACGTCGCCGCGGCCCGTCGGCGCACCTTCACCCCGGCGGCCTGCAGTTCCCGTCGCGCGCGCTCCGCGAACGCCTCGGCCCCCGCTTCGCTGAGCATCTCGTAGGCCTCGCCCAACCGGGATCGCGCGTTCGCCCGTCGCCGTTCGAGGCGCAGCCACTCGCCGTAGCGGAGCCGTGCCCTGGCGCTGTCCATGCGGGTCTGGGCCAGGTCGAGCTGCTCGATCGCCTCCCGGTGCAGGGTTTCGGCGGCCGCTCCCTCTGCCACCAGAGCACGGACGGCGGCCGAGGTGCCCAGCGCCCAGGGCGTTCTGCTGACCTGGGCCATCTCCTCGATCGTGCGCACCGACTCGGCCACGCGCGCGGTCCGGCCCAGCCGGACCGCCGCCTCGACGAGTTCCACCCTGGACTGCAGGGACAGGCCGAGTTCCTGAGGGTTCTCGCAGCCACGCTCGGCGGCGGTGTAGGCCTCCTCGTAGCGGCCGAGGCCGTTGCAGAGGACCGCCTGCGCCCACTGGGTGGCAGTGATGACCTTGCCCTCGCTCTGGAGGAGACGGTCGTGCGTGACGGCCGCGATCGCCTGCCGGGCTTGGGCCTCCCTCCCCTTGAAGGGCTCCACGACGAGGGATCCGTAGTGGGCGAAGAAGCCGCTGCCCGTGGCCTCACCGATCGCGTCGGCTTCCACCGTGAGGGAGTCGGCGGCCCGAAGATCGCCCGCGAACACCCGGTTCGACAGACGCAGCAGCAGAGCGGGGGGCAGCACGGCGAGCGCTCCGTCCTGCCGGGCGTACTCGACCAGACGGGCGGAGAGTTCGGACCAGGCGGCGAAGTCCCACACGCTGTGTGCCATGCGGCACACAAGCGGAAGCCAGCCCAGGGCGTCCTGCGGTGTGCGGCGTTCCGTCCGGAAGGCGTTCACGGCGTCGAGGACGAGCGGAGCACCTGCGGAGTACCCCTCGGTGACCATCCGCGAAATGCCGGTCAGCAGGAGATCCTCGCGGTTGGCCGGGCGGTCGCGGCCCGGCACACTCAGCACGGCCTCGGCGACGTCGCGGACCCCGCCCGTGGCCAGCCGGCCCGCGGTCAGCGCCGCGTAGATGGCGTCCCGGTAGGTCTGGCGGGCCAGTTCGGAGTCGTACGGCTGGAGCTGCCGGGCCGCTTCGAGCAGCAGGGGCAGTCCCGCACTGGCGCTCTGGGCCGCGGACGTGATCTGTCCCCGCAGCAGGTTCGCCCGGCCGGTCCCCACCTCGCCGTGCGGGTTCAGGTCCGCCATGTCGACCAGTTCCCGCGCGGTGTCGTAGGCGCCCGCCTGGAACTTGGCCTGCGCGGCGGCCAGGGTCCTGGCTCCGCGCCGTTCGGCATCGGGGGTCAGCTCGCTGGCCCGGTGCAGGAAGGCCGCCGCGGCCGCGACTCCCCCGCGGCGGTGGGCGCGGCCGGCGGAGCCCTCGAGTTCCGCGGCCACGGCCTCGTCGGGCTCCGTGGCCGCGCTCGCCAGGTGCCACACCCGGCGCTCGGGGTCGAGGCTCGCGTCGATCGAGTCGGCCAACGCCTGGTGCACGCGGCGCCGTTCCTTGAAGTCGACGGCGCGGTACGCCGCCGAGCGGACCAGGGGGTGACGGAAGCGGACCCAGGTGCCGAGCGTCAGGAGGCCCGATGCCTCGGCATGGGTGACGGCGGTGTCCACCGGGATGTCCAGGCGTTCGGCGGCCTGCCGCAGCAAGGAGACGTCGCCGACCGGCTCGAGGGCGGCGATGAGCAGCAAGCGTTGTGCCTCGGCGGGGAGTGCCTGGATACGGCGGAGATAGCCCGTCTCGATCTGGCCGGCCAGGGGCCGGGCCGTGGGGCCGTCGAAGCCTCCTGCCATGTCCACGGCGGTCAGGCCGCGCGGCAGTTCGAGCAGGGCCAGCGGGTTTCCACGCGTCTCGGCGACGATCCGGTCCCGTACCCGTGGGTCGAGCGGTCCGGTGACGACCGCGTCGAGGAGTTGTTGGGAATCCCGTTCGTTCAGCCCGTGGACGAAGAGTTCGGGCAGGTCGGACAGAATCTCGCGGGAGCCGGACTCGCGGACGGCCAGGACCAGCAGCACCGATTCGGCGAGCAGTCGGCGCGCGACGAACTCCAGTGTCTGGGACGACACGCGGTCCAGCCACTGTGCGTCGTCGACCAGGCACAGCATGGGCTCGTCGCCGGCGGCCCCGGCCAGCAGGCTCAGCGTGGCCAGTCCGACCAGGAACCGGTCGGGCGCGTCTCCGGCCTGCATCCCGAACGCCGTGCGCAGGGCGGTGCGTTGTGGCCCGGGGAGATCATCGAGATGGGACAGCAGCGGGGCGCAGAGTTGGTGCAGTCCGGCATAGGACAGTTCCATTTCGGACTGCACGCCGGCCGCCCGCACAACGCGGAATCCACCGGCCCGGTCGATGAGGTGGTTGAGCAGTTCGGTTTTCCCGATCCCCGCCTCGCCGCGCACCACCACGACGCCGCTGCGACCGTCCCTGGCCTGCGCGAGCAGGTTATCGAGGACCCGGCACTCGTCTCGTCTCCCGATGAGCCCGGTCCGAGCCCCACCCCTCACCATGGCCGCCTCCTGCGGCCACGATACCCCCGGCGTTCACAGTGCCTGGGGCTGGCTCGAGATCGATGCTCTTCCCGCGGCTCGGGTCAGGGGCGCGAACTCACGAGGAGCACCGTGCCCACGAAGGTCAGCAGGGTCAGGACGGCCACCGCGATCAGCATCCAACGCATCCAGCGCAGGAAACGCCGATGGCGGGCCGAGTCGGCCTCGGCGACGCTGTCGGCGATGTGCTGCGTCACCACCCCGGCGACGTACTTCTGCTCGTCGAGGTACCACTCTTCGATGTCCCTCTTCTGCTGGTGGGTCAGCCCCACCGACTGCGCGATGAAGGCGGCCACGCGCTGACGGGCGGCACTGAGGTGAGCCTCCCGGTACAGGTAGGCCTCTATGTCGGCCAGCCCGCGAGCGGCCTGCTCTTCCGTGCTCATTGATGCGCTCCCGAAGTCGGCGGCCCGGCGCCCGGAGCGAAGCCGGGCCGCGAGGACGGCGCGATGACTCCGACCGCGCCTCGGTACCACGGTGGCTCAACCGGTGGCCTGTACCGCCTCGTCGACCAGGCGGGCGACGTCACCGGGACGGGAGACGGCGACCGCGTGGGAGGCGTCGACGGTCACGACCGTGGCCTTCGCGCGTTCGGCCATGAAGATCTGTACCTGGGCCGGGATGTTGCGGTCCTCGGTCGCCACGAGGACCCAGGACGGAATGTCCCTCCAGGCGGGGGCGGAGGCTCCCTCGGCCAGCGCGGCGTCGGCCACGGGCCGCTGGGTGGCGGCCATGACCGCCGCGGTCTTCTCGGGGACGTCGGCGGCGAACTGCTGGTGGAACTTGCTCTCCTCGATGTAGAGATCCGCCACCCGGCTGCCGTCGGGGAGGGCGATCGGCACGGCGTGGAGCGTCTCCCCGAGGGTGCTGCCCGGGAGCTTCCCGGACAGGTCGACCGCGCTCTCCCCTTCGTCCGGCAGAAAGGCCGCGACGAAGACGAGCGCCTTGACCCGGTCGAGTCCGCGTGCGGCGCTGCTGATCACCGAACCGCCGTAGGAGTGCCCGACGAGGACCACGGGGCCCGCTATGGACTCCACGAGCTGTCGGACGTAGTCGCTGTCCTTGCTGAGCCCGCGCAGCGGATTGCTCGCGGATACCACGGAATGGCCGTGGGACTGGAGCCTTTCGACTACGCCGTTCCAACTCGAGGAGTCCGCGAACGCTCCGTGGACGAGGACGACGGTCGGCTTCTGTGCACTCATGAAAGGGGCCTTTCATTCAGCCGGTGGCATGCGGCCTGCGCCCTGCGCGTGCCATCGGATGGAGGGTTGTACTGGTTCGAGGGACGTGCGGTCTTTCGGCGAGCGCGGAAAACAAACAGGGATCGTTTTCCGCGCCGTTGCAGCGCACGGAATCAATTGGTGCCGAGGGCTTTGCGCAGAACGTGGACGGCCTGCTCGATCGCCGCGGTGGAGGCCTGGGTTCCGCGGACCGGGTTCAGCATCATGAAGTCGTGCAGCGAGGCGTTGTAGCGGACGCTCGTGGTCGGCACACCGGCCTGGATCAGCTTGCGCGCGTAGGCCTCGCCCTCGTCGCGCAGCACGTCGTTCTCGTCGACGGCGACGAACGCCGGCGGCAGTCCCCGGAGCTCCTCCAGGGTCGCGCGCAGCGGGGAGGCGGTGACCTGGTCCCGCTCGGTCGGGTCGGTGGTGTAGGCGTTCCAGAACCACTCCATGGCCTTCGCCGTCAGGTGCGGCCCGTGGGCGAAGGTGCGGTAGCTCTCGGTGTCCTGCCCCGCGTCGGTGACCGGGTAGTACAGCGACTGGTGCAGGAACGTCACGTCGCCCCGCTGCTTGGCCAGGTGGGTGAGGGCGGCGCTCATGTTGCCGCCGACGGAGTCACCGGCGACGACCAGGCGGGAGCCGTCCAGCCCCTCGTCGCCGCCCTGGGCGGTGATCCAGCGGGCAGTGGCGTACGCCTGCTCGATGGCGACCGGGTACTTCGCCTCCGGGGAGCGGTCGTACTCGACGAAGGCCAGGGCGGCCTTCGCGCCCACGGCGAGTTCGCGCACCAGGCGATCGTGGGTGCCGGCGTTCCCGAGGATCCAGCCCCCGCCGTGGACGTAAAGGATCACGGGCAGGACGCCCGTGCTGCCGACGGGCTTGATGATGCGCACCCGCACATCGCCGACCTCCGCGGGGACGGTAATCCACTTCTCGTCCACGTCGGGCTTCTCGACCGGTCCGGACTGGACGTCGTCCAGCAACTTGCGGGCGCCTTCGACGCCCAGTTCGTACAGCAGCGGCGGCTTGGCGGTGGCGTCGGCGAATTCCTGCGCGGCGGGTTCGAGAACGATGTCACTCATGGCACGGTCCTTTACGGGCGGTGAGTTCGGGAGGTCTTTCCCTCCCATGAGACCGGGCCGGGGGTCATTGTGTGACGTGCCGGGGAAAGGGATGCGGAATGCACCCCGCGGGTCACTGGTCGGCTGAAGTCCGGTCGGCATCCGCGGGCTTCGGCAGCAGAAAGCCGTCGATGTACAGGTCGACGTGCTCGTTGTAGAACGCGGTCAGGCCCGCGATGCGGTGGACGTGGGCGGTCGGGAAGTCGTAGGTCCAGGCGATGTCCTCGTGGGAGGCGGCGTCACTGTCGAAGGACCAGTAGCTGCTCGTCGTCCCCTTGTACGGGCAGCGTGTGACCGTGTCCGAGTGGCGCAACCGGGTCCAGTCGATGGTCGCGGGGTCGAGGTAGTAGCGGGTCGGCAGGCCGGTCTCGAAGAGCTTGACGCAGTTGTCGGCCTCCGCGAGCACGACTCCGTCCAGCTCGACCCGGACCCTGCTGTTCGAACGCAGGGCGTCGACACGGGAGTAGGGGCTGCGGGGGTGCACGAAGACCGGCTCGTCCTCTTCGAGCCAGGTGTCCAGTGCTTCCCACTCGAAACGCACGGTGTCATGCAGAGCGCCCGGAGCGCCCTCGCCCCAGACCCACGCCGCCCCTTCGCGGACCTCCGGTCCGACCTGAAGAGTGTGACGGTGCGCCGGGCCGGCACCGAGCTGCTCCATATGTCCGTCGTCGCGGAGCTCCCCGTCGACCAAGTCCTCGACGGGGATGCTGAATTGCGGGTATGCCTGCCATTCCCACACGTACAGGGCACGGCGGGTGTCGAAGACGACCCGGCCGGCGACCATCCCCCGGATGCGGCGCGGGACGGGTTCGACGTGCCCGATCGGAACGATGAGGCTCGGATGCAGAACACTTTCGGTTGCCATGGTGATCACCTTGTATTCGCTGACGGTGTGCCGTGATGCTATCGGGCTGTGTACGGCCGTCCGGACGTGGTGCCTGGTACCAGCATCTTCACACGGTGTCACATCGCTATCCCGGTGAACCGGGACCCGCGGTGTCACAGATCCGGCAGGTTCCCGGTCAGTGGACCGTAACTGTTCCGCACCTGAGGAGATCCCCCGTGGAAGCTCGCATCAACTACTTCGGCAACGCTCTCGCCGGCAAGGTCATGAAGCACCTGAACTCGGCCGGGGCGGCGGTGCACTCGACCCTGCCGGTCGCCACTCAGGAGCTGGTGAAGATCCGTGCCAGTCAGATCAACGGCTGCGGCTTCTGCACCGACATGCACACCAAGGACGCCACCGCCGCCGGCGAGGAGCAGCAGCGGCTGAACCTGGTGGCCGTGTGGCGCGAGGCGTCGGTCTTCACCGAGGCCGAGCGCGCGGCCCTGGAACTGACCGAGCAGGGCACGCGCATCGCGGACGGCTCGGCCGGGGTGTCGGACGATGCCTGGGCGAACGCCGCCAAGCACTACGACGAGGACCAGCTCGCGGCGCTGATCTCGTTGATCGCGGTCATCAATGCCTACAACCGCATCAACGTCATCAACCGGCAGCCGGCCGGCGGCTACAAGCCCGGCATGTTCGGCTGAGCCGACCGCTCCGGCCCGGCCGGACGCGCGGGTCCGTCACCCGGCCACCCCGGCCATCGGCCGGGCGACGGACCCCGGCCCGCCCGGTGTCCGCCCGGTATCCGCTCGCCCCACTGCACCGACTGCCGCCGTCGCCCGGAGTGATCCCGCCCCGCCGGCCCGTGGTCACCGGACGACGCCAGGACACGACATGAAGCACTCTCCCGCCACGGACGGCGCCGCCCCTGTTCCCGTTCCCTTGCTCCGGATCGCCAGTGCCCGCGGCCGGTGGACCCTGCTGGCCACGGTGCTGGGATCGAGTGTGGTCCTGCTCGGCTCCACCGTCACCAACGTCGCGCTGCCGCGCATCGGCCGGGAGTTCGGCGCCGATCTCGCCGTGCTCCAGTGGACGGTGAACGCTTACATGCTGGCCCTGGCGGGCCTGATCCTGCTGGGCGGTTCCCTGGGCGACCGACTCGGGCGGCGGCGGGTCTTTGTCGTGGGCGTCGTGTGGTTCGCGGTCGCCTCGCTGCTGTGCGCTCTCGCGCCGAACGCCGGCACGTTGATCGCCGCCCGGGCGCTGCAGGGCGTCGGCGGCGCGCTGCTCACCCCCGGCTCGCTCGCGATCATCGAGGCCTCCTTCCACCCGGACGACCGGCCGCGCGCGATCGGCCTGTGGTCCGGCTTCGGCGGGATCGCGGCGGCCCTCGGACCGTTCCTCGGCGGGTGGCTGGTCGACGGCCCCGGCTGGCGGTGGACGTTTGTGCTGAGCATCGTCCCGGCGCTGCTGTGCGTGCCCGTCGCGCTGAACCACGTCCCGGAATCCGTGGGCGGGCTCCGCGAGGACACGGTGGTGGCCACCGGCGCTGCCGGCCGGGGGCGTTGGGCTTTCGACGTACCCGGCGCCGTCCTGGGCGCCCTGGCCCTCGCCCTGACCACCTACGCGCTGACCGCGGCACGCCACGGTGGGCCGGTGGCCGTCGCCGCGGCAGTCGGCGGCGTCGTCTGCGGCGCCGCCTTCCTCCACGTGGAGCGGCGCAGCGCCGACCCCATGATGCCGCCGGCGATCTTCTCCTCCCGGCAGTTCACCGCCATAAACCTGATCACCCTGTGCGTCTACGCGAGCACCGGCGGGTTCTACTTCCTGGCCGCGCTGCAGCTGCAGATCGTCGTCGGGTACTCGGCCCTGGCGGCCGGCGCGGCCATGCTGCCCACCACCGTGCTGATGCTGCTGTTCTCCTCCGGCTCGGGGGTGCTCGCCCAGCGGCTGGGGCCCCGGATCCCGCTCACTCTCGGACCGCTGGTGTGCGGCGCGGGCATGCTGATGATGCTGCGGGTCGGGCCGGGCGCGTCCTACCCGGCCGACGTCCTGCCCGCGCTGGTGGTGATGGGAACCGGCATGGTCGTCCTGGTCGCTCCGCTGACCGTGACCCTGTTGTCCTCGGTGGACGCATCGAACGCCGGGCTGGCCAGCGGCATCAACAACGCCGCGGCGCGGGCGGCCGGGCTGATGGCCGTGGCAGCGCTGCCGCTCCTGGTCGGGATGGGGCCGGACGCCTACCGGTCGGGCGCCGCCTTCGACGCGTCGTTCCGCAGGGCCATGCCGCTGTGTGCGGGGCTGCTGGCCGTCGGCGCGGCGCTGGCCTTCGCCCTGTTGCGGCAGACCGCCGCGGCCCCGCACCGGCCGCAACGTTGGGCCCACGGCGGGCTGTTGGAGCCGCCGCTGGTCTCCCGCTTCACTCATCACCGAACCGTCGAATGACCCCCGGCCGGGCTTGTCGACCGACGCACCGGCGAACCCCGCCGGTCCTGTCGCAGAGAAAGAGAAGAGGAACCAGTCATGTCGTATCCGTATCCGGAACAGAAGTACTGGGGCGAGGACGGTGAGGTCAGCGCCGTCTTCCGGCCTGCCACCACACCGCCGAACCTCGGCCAGAGCGGTACGGGCAAGGACGCCACCCACTACCTGGCGACAACCGCCACCACCCGGGGCGAGTTCGGGCTGTACCGGGTGGAGATGCGGCCCCGGGCGGGCGGCCCCAAGACGCACTTCCACAAGCGGATCTCCGAATCGTTCTACATCCTGGACGGCACCGTGCGCGTCTTCGACGGTGTGCAGTGGGTCGACGCCCGCAAGGGGGACTTCCTGCACGTGCCGCAGGGCGGGCTGCACGCCTTCCGGAACGACTCCGACGCCCCGGCCGACATGCTGCTGCTGTTCACGCCGGGCGCTCCGCGCGAGGAGTACTTCGAGCAGGTGTCGCAGCTGGCGCACGCTTCGGAGGAGGAGCGGGCCGCGTTCTTCGACCGGCACGACTCGTACTTCGTGGAGTAGGAGCAGCGACCGGGAAGAAGGCCGCAGGCAGAAGCGGGGCTCTGTGCCCGTGACACCGGCAGTCGCCGGTGTCACGGGCACAGGGCCCCGCGCAGCTGTCAGGCGGTCGGCCGCGGTGCGCGCAGGTGGGCGCGCTCCTTCAGTTCCGCCTCGTCGACCAGCTCCAGCATGGGCTTGCCGGGCGCGCACATCATCGTGACGACGAACTCGGTCCGCTCGTCGTCCAGAGCGTTGCCGTCCTGGTAGTGGATGGCGTCGCCGCCGGGCTCCCAGAAGGTGCCGCCGGCCTCGACGACGCGCTCCGGCTCCCCTTCCAGTTCGAAGCGGACGGCACCCTTGATGACGTAGCCGAACGCCGGGCCGGAGTGGCGGTGCGGCGGGGTACCGGGGTCGCCGGGCTCCCACTCGACGTGGATGGTCATGGCCGAGGCGCCCTCGGGAACGGTGACCGGTGAGGCGTCCTGGAGCATCTTCGCCGCCCGGGTCCAGCTGGGGCCGTCCTCGCCGCCCGTGCCGTGCCCGTGTCCGTGGTGGCCGTGCTGGGTGTGCTGTGAGTTCTCCGACACTGGGTCGCACCTTCCGTGGTTGCACCGTGTCCGCGCGACACATCGTCCGCGCATTCACGTGATCGTCGCGGTCGTGGCGACCGCTCGATTCTCCTGACCGGGTCCCCCGGGAATCTGTGACACGCGGTGACGGTCGGCCGCGCCCAACACGGTGTCACAAGAACCGGCTCCGACCTGTCTAGGTGTGGTGAGCACGGTGGCACGCGGACGCCCGCCGCCGTCGCCGCCGCCCATCGGACACCCGGCAGGGTCATCGGCCCCCGACGAAGGAGATCCAGATGAGAGTCGTCGTTGTAGGTGCCACCGGTCTGATCGGTTCCCGGACGGTCGCCAGGCTCCGCGACCACGGGGTGGAGGTCGTGCCGGTCTCGCGCGCGGACGCGGTCGACGTGAGCACCGGGCAGGGCCTGGAGCGGGCCGTGCGCGGCGCCGAGGTGGTCGTGGACGTCACCGACGCCCCCTCACGGGAGCAGACGGTCAGTACGCGGTTCTTCACCGCCTCGACGGGCCATCTCCTCAAGGCCGCTGCCGCGGCGGGCGCGGAGCACTATGTGGCGCTGTCGGTGGTGGGCGCCGACCTCGTCGGCTCGGGCTACTTCCGGGCCAAGGCGACGCAGGAAGACCTGGCGCGGCACGCCACCGTGCCCTACACCCTGGTGCGCGCCACTCCGTTCCACGAGTCCGTCGAGGCGATCGCGACGGACGGCATCCGGCCCGACGGTGTGCACGTGCCGCCTCTGCTGGTGCGCCCGGTCTCGACGGACGACGTCGCCGCGGCGGTCGCCCATGCCGCAGTGGGACTGCCCCGCTTCGGGATGCTCGAGGTCGCGGGACCGCAGGAGCTCCGGCTCGAGGAGGCCACCGGCGAGCTGCTGGCCGTCCTGGGCCGGACCGGGCCGGTGGTCGCCGACGCGCGGGCGCCCTTCTTCGGCGCGGTGGTCGGGGAGCGGGCCCTGCTGCCCGGACCGGACGCCCACCTGGGCCACCACACCTTCACCGAGTGGCTCAAGAGCCGCTGACTCCGGCGGGCGACGCCGCGCCGTCGCCCGCGCTTCCCGTCGGCCGCCGACCCCTGTGTCCGCGGCCGGCCCCACCCGTCCCAACGCCGTGCCAGGAAGGCTGCGCCATGAACGATCCGTCCCGGCCCACTGAGACACCCGCGATCAGTGAGCTCGACCAGCTACCCGACCGTGACCGGGAGGAGACCGCCGAGTGGCGGGCCTCTCTCGACGCCGTCGTGCGCAACGCCGGGCCGGAGCGGGCGGCGTACCTGATGCGGCGCGTGCACGAGTTCGCCGAGGCGTCCGGGACCCAGCTGCCCCCGCTGCTGTCCTCGGACTACATCAACACCGTCCCGGCCGCCGCGCAGCCCGAGTTCGGCGGTGACCTGGAGATGGAGTCCAGGATCACCGCGCTCAACCGGTGGAACGCCGCCGCGATGGTCACCCGGGGTTCACGCCTGGGGCTCGGCGGCCACATCTCCACCTACGCGTCGGCGGCCTGGCTCTACGAGATCGGGTTCAACCACTTCTTCCGGGGCAAGGACGGCGACGGCTCCGGCGACCAGCTCTTCCTGCAGGGGCACGCCTCCCCGGGCATCTACGCACGGGTGTTCCTCGAAGGGCGCCTGAGCGCCGAGCAGTTGGACGGCTTCCGGCGGGAGGCGAGCGGTCACGGCCTGCCGTCGTACCCGCACCCCCGGCGGCTGCCGTGGCTGTGGGAGTTCCCGACGGTCTCCATGGGTCTCGGGCCGCTCGGCGCCGTCTACCAGGCCCGCTTCAACCGCTATCTGCACGCGCGCGGCATCAAGGACACCTCCGCCTCACGGGTGTGGGCGTTCCTGGGCGACGGGGAGATGGACGAGCCGGAGTCGATGGCCGCCCTGACGCTCGCCTCCCGTGAGGGCCTGGACAACCTCACGTTCGTCGTCAACTGCAACCTGCAGCGCCTGGACGGGCCGGTCCGCTCCAACTCGAAGATTGTCCAGGAGCTGGAGGCACGGTTCCGGGGCGCGTGCTGGAACGTGGTCAAGACGTTGTGGGGAGAGGCTTGGGACCCGCTGCTGGGGCAGGACAGCACGGGTGACCTGGTGCGGCGGCTGGGCGAGGTGCCCGACGCGCAGCTGCAGACGCTGGCCGCGCGGGACGCCGCGTACATACGCGAGAACTTCTTCACCGGGGACGCCCTGTCCGCCCTCTCCGCGTCCCTGAGCGACGCGCAGGTGGTGGAACTGTTCGAGAACTCCCGCGGCGGACACGAGCCGTTGAAGGTGTACGCCGCCTACCGGACCGCGGTGGAGCACCGGGGCGCGCCGACGGTGGTTCTCGCCCAGACGGTCAAGGGCCACACGTTGGGCTCGGCGTTCGAGTCGCGCAACGCCAACCACCAGATGAAGAAGCTCACGATGGCTCAGTTCCGTGAGCTGCGCGACGTGCTGGAGCTGCCCATCCCCGACAGCGCGCTCGCCGGGGACCAGGTCCCGTTCTGGCATCCCGGGGCGGACTCGCCCGAGGCGCGGTACCTGCGCGAGCGACGGGCCGGGTTGGGCGGCCCCCTCCCGCTGCGCCGGGTGACGGCCGCGCCGCTGCCGGAGCCGCCCGCCAAGCCCTTCGAGGCCCTGGAGAAGGGGTCCGGCCACCAGGAGATCGCCACCACGATGGCGCTGGTCCGGCTGGTCAAGGACCTGATGCGGGACGAGCGGAGCGGCGCGCGCTGGGTGCCGATCGTTCCCGACGAGGCCCGCACCTTCGGCATGGAGTCGATGTTTCCCACGGCCGGCATCTACTCGCCGCAGGGTCAGAACTACGACCCCGTCGACGCGGACCAGCTCCTCCACTACATGGAGAGCACCACCGGGCAGCTCCTCATCGAGGGCATCACCGAGGCCGGTTCCGTGGCCGAGTTCACCGCCGCGGCGACCTCGTACGCCACCCACGGCGAGCCGATGATCCCGTTCTACATCTTCTACGCGATGTTCGGATTCCAGCGCACCGGCGATCAGTTCTGGGCGCTCGGCGACCAGATGGGCCGTGGCTTCGTGGTCGGTGGCACCGCCGGGCGCACGACCATGACCGGCGAGGGTCTGCAGCACGGTGACGGCCATTCGCATCTGCTGGCCGCCACCAACCCGGCGGCGGTCAGTTACGACCCGGCCTTCGCCTACGAGATCGCGGTGATCGTCCGGGACGGCCTGCGCCGGATGTACGGCGAGCGGCCCGAGAACGTCTTCTACTACCTGACCGTGTACAACGAGCCGAAGCATCAGCCGGCCATGCCGGCGGTGCCGGGCATCGAGGAGGGCATCGTCCGGGGCGTCTACCGGTTCCGGCCCGCCGGGCCCGGCGCCGCCGGGCCACGGTTGCAGCTGCTGTCCTCCGGTACGGCCGTCCACTGGGTCCTGCGGGCGCAGGAACTCCTCGCCTCCGACTGGGGCGTGCACGCCGACGTGTGGTCGGTGACGTCCTGGACGGAGCTGCGCCGGGACGCGATGCGCGCCGACGACGCCAGGATGCGCGGCGAGGAGCGCACACCGTTCGTCACCCGGGCGCTCGCGGGCGCGCCCGGTCCTGTGCTGGCGGTCAGCGACTGGATGCGGCAGGTACCGGATCAGATCAGCCAGTGGATCGAGCAGGACTACTACTCCCTGGGCACCGACGGCTTCGGTCTGTCCGACACGCGTGAGGACGTCCGCCGGTACTTCCGGGTGGATGCCGAGTCGATCGTCGTGACCGCGCTGGACCGGCTGGTCCGGGCCGGGCAGGTCCCCCCGGCGACCGTCGGACAGGCCCGCGAGCGCTACGGCCTCGACCGCTGAGCGACGCCGGACGCGACCGGCCCCGCACGACACAGACCACGAACGACAGATCCGGCGGGCCGTCGCGTCGCGCCCGCCGGTGTTGAGGAGTTGACGACATCATGACGGTTTCCGTGACCCTGCCCGCCCTCGGCGAGTCCGTCACCGAAGGCACCGTGACCCGTTGGCTGAAGCAGGTCGGCGACCGCGTCGAGGCCGACGAACCCTTGCTGGAGGTCTCCACCGACAAGGTCGACACCGAGATCCCCTCCCCGGCGGGCGGTGTCCTGCTGGAGATCACAGTGGCAGAGGACGAGACCGTCGAGGTCGGCGCCGCCCTCGGCGTCATCGGCACACCGGTCAAGGCCCCGACGGACCCGGCCCTCATGCCGGTCGCACCGTCAACACCCCGGGCCGAGCCCGCCTCCCCGACCCCGGATCCGGCCACGGCACCGTCTCCGGTTCTGACTCCGGCCCCGGCACCGTCCCCGGCTCCGCTCCCCTCGCCTGTGCCGGCGGCCGCAGTTCCTGCCGCCCCACCCGTCGGCGCTCCGGCCGCCGGCACAGAAGCCTCCTCACTGCGAGGCCGTACGGTGCCGATGACCCGCATACGCAAAGCCATCGGGAACAACCTGAAGAAGGCGCTGCAGGAGCAGGCGCAGCTGACCACCACGGTGGAGGCCGACGTCACGCGGCTCATGCGGCTGCGCAGCCGGGCGAAGGACGGCTTCCTCGCCCGCGAGGGGTTCAAGCTGTCGCCGCTGCCCTTCTTCATCAAGGCCGCCGCCCAGGCGTTGAGGGCGCACCCGGTCGTCAACGCCAGGATCGACGAGGCCGCGGGGACCATCATCTACTTCGACACCGAGAACATCGGCATCGCGGTCGACACGGAGGACGGCCTGATGACCCCGGTCGTCAAGGCGGCCGGGGACCTGACGGTCGCCGGGCTCGCCCGGGCCGTCCACGACCTGGCCGGCCGGGCCCGCGGCGGGCACCTCACTCCCGACGACGTGACGGGAGCGACGTTCACCATCTCCAACACCGGTTCGCGCGGCGCGCTGTTCGACACCGTCATCGTGCCGCCGAAGGAGGCCGCGATCCTGGGCGTGGGCGCGACGGTCAGGCGGCCGGCGGTCGTCCGCGACGGCGACGACGAGGTCATCGGCATCCGGGACCTGGTGCACCTGTCGTTGTCGTACGACCACCGGCTGGTGGACGGGGCGGACGCGGCCCGCTACCTGACCTCGGTCACGGCGATCCTGGAGGCCGCGGCGTTCGAGGACGACCTGTACGCCGACACCGTGGCGTAGGAGAAGGAGCGCCGGTGCGGCCCTCCCGCCGCACCGGCGCAGGCATGTGGTGTCATCCGCCCTTGCCGCCCTGCGGACACCGGCCACAAAACCGTGGCCGGCTCGCGCGCTCCGTGCGGAGGACGGCGAGGTCCCGGGCCCGCGCCCAGGCGGTGACGGTGTCGCCTTCCTGCGTGCGGTGCACGGGAACGTCCGCGTGGCGCAGGATGGCATCGATCCGTTCGTCCCCTGCCAGGAAGAGACCGTAGAGGCTCTCCCAGCCGCCGCTGAGCGCGTGCCGCGCCAGACGTCGCAGGAGACGGGTTCCGAGTCCGCGGCCCTGCCAGGAGTCCTCGACCAACAGCGCGGCCTCCACGGCCGAGTGATCCGGCATCAGATGTCCGACGGCGACGAAGCGTCCGGTGACGTCCAGCACGGCCAGGTGGACCGAACCGGGGCGGGTCAGCAGAGTGGGCAGGTAGGTGCGGGGGTCGGGCATCGCCCGGTGGTAGCGGCTCCACAGGGTCTGTGGTGAGCAGCGGCGGTGCAGCGCCACGGTTCGGGCGAGGTCGGCGGGGCCTATCGGTGTGATCCGCGGTTCGCGGCGCATGAGCTGGTCCTTGCACATCCGGGGCCGGTGCGGGAGGTGGCCCGCCGCAGCGTCGGCCGGTTGAGCGGGTCGCGGACACCTGACCGGCCGCACCGGCCGGGTGTGACTCGCGACGAGCCGTGCGGACGGGCTCGCGGCAGCGCGCCCGTCCGCACAGGACCCGTCTTGCGGTGTCAGCGCACCGAGTGAGCGGCGTCCTCGATGACCTCGGTGACCTTTCCGGGCTTCGAGACGCTCACCGCGTGGGAGGCCCGTACCTTCGAGGTGTGGGCGTGGGCCCGCTGGGCCATGAACTCCTGGGCCGTGGGCGGGATGTTGAGGTCCTGTGTGGCGACCAGGACCCATGAGGGGATGGTCTTCCAGGCCGGCTCGGCCGCGCCCTCGGCCAGGGCGGCGTCGGTGATCGGCCGCTGCGTGACGGCCATCAGGTCGGTCTTGTCACGAGGCACGTCCGCTGCGAACTGGTGGCGGAACTTGTCGTTGTGGATGTAGAGGTCGTTGACCTGGGAGCCGTCGGCGTTCGTGGTCGGTACCGGCCGCAGCGCGTCGCCGAGCGTGCTGCCGGGGAACTTCCCCGACAGGTCGGCCGCGCTCTCGCCTTTGTCCGGGAGGAAGGCCGCGAGATAGACCAGCGCCTTGACGTTCTCGTTGCCGGTGGCCGCGTTGCTGATCACCGAGCCACCGTAGGAGTGCCCGGCCAGGACGATGGGCCCGTCGATGCCGGCCAGGACATCCTTGAGGTAGGTGGAGTCGCCGCTCAGGGAGCGCAGCGGATTGGCGACGGTGACCACCGGGTACCGGTCGTGCCGCAGCTTGCGGATGACGTCGTTCCAACTCGTGGAGTCGGCGAACGCGCCGTGGACCAGGACGACGGTGGGCTTGGGCGCCTCGGTGGCGGCGCCCTTGTCGGCGGCGGCCGGGCCGGTCGTGGTGACGAGCAGCCCGGCGAAGATGCTCGCGGTGGCGAGGGCTGTGAGAGCGGTACGGTCCCGGCTGGTGCGGGAGGTTCGGTCCATGTCGATTGCCTTTCGGACGGGATCGGTGATCGGTGCCCGCGTCTCCCGGACGGGAAGCGGGTGTTGGTGCCGGCGGCCGGTAAGAGCTGAGTGACCGTCTGCCGGGGTGCTGGGGAGGCCGCTTCGGCCGCGAGGACGGCGCCGGTGCCGCCGCGCGGCTTCAGGGCCGATGCCGCCCGGTGAGCTCCTTGTGCTCGGTCGGCGAGGGTTTGGGGATCTGGGCGCCCGGGCCGTAGAAGGCACGGCTGAGCGCGACGCGCAGGCGCCGGGTGCGGGCGGGCGCGGAGCCGTCAGGGTCCCGGTCGGGCCCGCCCTCCAGGGGTCGGTACTGCTCGTGGGCGGTGAGGGTGTGCAACCGCGCCTGGTCGAGGGGCTCGTGGACCTCGACGTACTCGCCGTGCGGCAGTCGTTTGATGACGCCGGTCTCGCGTCCGTGCAGCACTTCGTCGCGGTCGCGGCGCTGCAGGGCCAGGGCGAGGCGCTTGGTGATCACGAAGGCCAGGACCGGGACGACGAACAGGCCGACGCGCACGGTCCACGTCACTGAGTTGACGGAGAGGTGCAGCCTGGTGGCTAGCACGTCGTTGGCGGCGCCGATGAGCGCCACCGCGTAGACGCTGAGCCAGGCCACCCCCAGGGCGGTCCGCACGGGGCGGTTGCGGGGGCGGTCCAGCAGATGGTGGTCACGGTCGTCGTCCGTGACCCAGGCTTCCAGGAAGGGGTAGGCGCCCATCGCCAGGAAGAGCAGCATCCCGCCCAGCAGGGGCAGGAGGTTGTCCAGGGCCAGGGTGTGGCCCCACAGGTCGATCTCCCAGCCGGGCATGACGCGCAGCAGGCCGTCCGCGACGCCCATGTACCAGTCCGGCTGGGATCCGGCGGAGACCTGGTCGGGGCGGAAGGGGCCGTATTCCCACACGGGGTTGATCTGGGCCACGGCGGCCATGAAGAAGATCACGCCGGACACGAAGCAGAAGTAGCCGGCGGACTTGACGGCATGAACCTTGAACGGAAGGCCGACGACGTTGTTCTCGGTCCGGCCCGGCCCGGCGTACTGCGTGTGCCGGTGGCGTACGGCAAGAGCCACATGGCCGACCAGCAGGGCGATGATCAACGCAGGGATGACCAGCGTGTGCAGGGTGTTGAAGCGGGCGATCAGGTCCTCACCGGGGAACTCGCCGCCGAAGAGGAAGAACGACAGGTAGGTCCCGACGACCGGGATCGACAGCAGAGTGCCGTTGACCACCTGCAGGCCGGTTCCTGACAGCAGGTCGTCGGGCAGGTCATAGCCGGTCAGGCCCGCGAACATGGCCAGGACGAGCAACAAGAACCCCAGCACCCAGTTCAGCTCACGCGGCTTGCGGAACGCGCCGGTGAAGAAGACCCGCAGCAGGTGCACGAACACCGCGGCGACGAAGACCAGTGCCGCCCAGTGGTGAGCCTGGCGGACGAGCAGACCGCCGCGGACGTCGAAGGAGATGTGCAGGGTCGAGTCGAAGGCCTGGGACACCAACTGCCCCCGCAACGGCGCGTACCTGCCGTCGTAGACCACGAGGTCGGCGGACGGGTGGAAGTAGAGGCTGAGGTAGACACCAGTGATCAGCAGGATGACGAGACTGTAGAGCGCGATCTCGCCGAGCAGGAACGACCAGTGGTCCGGGAAGACCAGGCGGCGCGCGGAGCGAGTCAGCCCTCGCAGGCCCGTCCGGCTGTCCACCCACGTGGCGAGTCTCTCTCCGCCGCGCCCCCGCTCCGGCTCGGCCGGCCGGCTGTCGTTGCCCATCTCGTCACCATTCGTTTCTGCGTCGCACTCCGGGGCTCGCCGTCTCTGGTCCCGCATCGGGTCAGCGCACAGCGGGCACGACGGAGCCGATTCGTCCAGAACTGCACTGCCTGCACTGACTGCACTGTTCAGGTGCATTCATGAACTGCTGTCCCAGTCAAGACCGGCGAGACGGCGAAGGTGTGACACCGTCGCGTGGCCCGACGTCAGCGTGTGACGACGTTCTCCGGCTCCTCACCAGCGGCGAACCGGGCCAACTGCCGTCGGATGAGCGCCTCGAGACGGGGCCACAGGTCGGGGGTGAAGGCGCCGACGTGCGGGGTGATCAGGACGCCGGGCGCTGTCCAGAGCGGATGCCCCGGCGGGAGCGGCTCGGGTTCGATCACGTCGAGGGCGGCCCGCAGCCGACCGCCGTGCACCTCCTTCAGCAGGGCGTCGGTGTCGACGACCGCTCCCCGGGACACATTGACGAGCAGGGCGCCGTCCTTCACACGGGCCAGCAGTCCGGCGTCGAAGAGCTGACGGGTCGCCGCGGTCAGCGGAGTGGACAGCACGATCACGTCCGCGTCCGCGACGAGCCCGGGCAGTCGCGAGACGGAGTGCACCGGCCCCTGCCGCGCGTCCCTGTCCTGGCGCCCGACGCGGGTGACGACGCAGCCGAAGGGTGTCAGGAGCTCCTCCAGCGCGGAGCCGACGGCGCCGTGGCCGACGATGAGCACGGACCGCTCGTACAGGGACGAGAAGGTCCGCGGGTTCCAGTCCTCCCGGTCCTGGGCACGGAGCGACTCCGGTATGCCCCGCAGACAGGCGAGGATCAGCGTCAGAGCCAGCTCCGCCGTTCCGGCGGCCGGGACCCCCCGCGCGCTGCACAAGGTCACCTCACGGGGAAGGCGATCGAGTGCCGCCCGCAGTTCGTCGGTACCGGAGCTGAGTGCCTGAACCGCCCGCAGACGTGTCATCCGGGCGAGCGGCCCGGCGATGATGTCGATGTCCTTGGTCAGAGGCGGCACATAGAACTCCACCTCCACCGGGTCCGTCGGGAAGGCCGAACGGCCGTCCCAGCGGGCGTAGTCGAGCCCCGGGGGCAGATCGGCGAGACGGCCGAACTGTGCGGGCAGCCATACCTGTGGGGAACGCGCGGTCATGACGACGTACTCCGCTCTCACGACGGTTTCGGGGCCGGTGCGCTCGGCCGTCCGGTCGGTGCCCTGCCATGGGGCCACTGACCTGGGGCGCGGCGGCGTCGCCGGCGGGAAGGGGCACCGGTCCGGTCGCGAAGGTCGGAGACGGGGCCGAAGAATTGACTGCGCACCGTGTGTATCTGTGACAGCGGTGCGCGGTTGCTGCCCTCGTGTCACACACTCTGCTCATACGTTGTCATGTCGGGCATGCACACTGTCATATCCAGAGCGCCGAACATCCGACGGGAATCCGACTCCTACGCGGTGACCGCTGAGTTCTACGACATCCTGCAGGCCGACGAGGACGAGGCGCGGGTCCGTCGCCTGTACGGCCGTGAGGTTGCCAAGGCCCGCAGCGGCGTGCTGGACATCGGGGCCGGTACCGGGCGGGTGACGATGCTGGCGCTGGCCGACTCCTGGGCAGATGTGCACGCCGTCGAGCCGGCCCGGGCCATGCGCACGTCCCTGCTGACCCGGCTCGCCTCCCTTCCCGCCGAGCAGCGGGACCGGGTGACCGTGCACCCGCACCCCCTGGACGAGGCGGCGCTGCACGCGGTCGCGGACGTGGCCGTCTGTCACAACATGGTGGGCTGCCTCCCACCTGCCGCACGCGAGAGGTTGTGGTCCGCGATCGGCGGGGCTCTCACCCCTGACGGTTCGCTGTTCCTGCAGCTGCCGCCGGCCCGCCTTCCGGTCCGCACCGTCGTGCGCGTGCTGGCGGACAAGCGAGTCGGCGAGCACATCTACGGCGGGCGGATGACGATGTCGGCCGCCGGCTACCGCATCCGCACCCGCGTCGACTACTGGGTCAGAAATGCCGAGGACGTGCTGCGGGAACACTCCGAGACGTTCTGGATGTGGCCCGCGACGCGCGCTCGGCTCGTCGACGAGCTGGCACAGCACGGATTCGTCCCGCTCCCGGGACACAACGACTCGGAGCTGCTGGCCGTGACTCTTCGGAGCGGTCGGTGAGACGCCGTACGGAGTGTGTCTTCTTCAGGCGGCGTTGTCACAACCGGGCTTGCCGCCCGGTCTTCTGGACGGCCCCACCACACGGCTCGCTGTGCGCGCCACACCATCTGGGACGGGATTCATCATGTCGCGTGTGAAAACTTTCGTGATCGTCGGGGGCGGCCTGGCCGCCGGAAAGGCCGCGGAGGAACTGCGCGCGCACGGTCACGACGGGCCTCTCGTCGTCATCGGCGACGAGCAGGAACGGCCCTACATCCGGCCGCCGCTGTCCAAGGGCTATCTGCTGGGCAAGGAGGACCGCGAGTCGGTCCACGTGCACCCCGAGGACTGGTACCGGGCGAACGACGTCGACCTGCTGCTCGGTCGGAACGTGACGTCCATCGACCGGCGGGGCAGCGCGGTGACGCTGGACGGCGGCAGCCGTGTGCCCTACGACCAGCTGCTCCTGGCGACCGGTTCCGCGCCACGCCGCCTGGCCGTCCCCGGGGCGGACCTGGACAACGTGCTGTACCTGCGGCGTCTGGGCGACAGCGACCGTCTCAGGGCCGCCTTCAGCGAGGGCGCGCGGATCGTGGTGATCGGCGGCGGATGGATCGGCCTGGAGACGGCGGCGGCCGCCCGGACGGCCGGGGCGGACGTGACCGTGCTCGAGCACGGGGAACTGCCTCTGCTGAAGGTCCTGGGACGCGAGGCGGCCGAGGTCTTCGCCGGCCTGCACCGGGAACACGGTGTCGACCTGCGAGCCCGCGCGGAGATCGAGCGCATCACCGGAACCGGCGGACGCGCGGACGGCGTCCTGCTCGCCGACGGCACCCACCTGCCCGCGGACGCCGTGGTGGTCGGTGTGGGCATCACGCCCAATGTCCGTCTGGCCGAGGACGCGGGCCTGGACGTGCGCAACGGCATCGTCACGGACGCGCACCTGAGGACCTCCGCCGAGAACATCCATGCCGCCGGTGACGTCGCCAACGCCTACCACCCGCGGCTCGGCCGCCATCTCCGGGTGGAGCACTGGGCGAACGCACTGCACCAGCCGCGCACGGCCGCGCTGAGCATGCTGGGCAAGGAAGCGGTCTACGACCGGCTGCCGTACTTCTACACCGATCAGTACGACCTCGGAATGGAGTACACCGGATACGCGGAGCCGGACGGCTACGACCGCGTCGTCTTCCGCGGAGCGCGGGACGAACGGCGCTTCATCGCCTTCTGGATGTCCGGCAAGCGCGTCCTGGCCGGCATGAGCGTCAACGTGTGGGACGTCGTCGACTCGATCCGGTCCCTCGTCGAGTCCGGCGTGGAGACCGACGACGCCGTCCTCTCCGATCCCGCAGTCCCCCTGGAGAGTCTGCTTCCGTGAGGCACCGCCGGACCCCGCCATCCCGTTCATCTGCCAAGAGAGGACCAGCCATGGCCCCCGAGCCCCCTGCCATCCTGGACGCCGGCCCGTTCGACGGCGTCGACCCGGACGAGTTCGTACGAGCGGCCATGCGCTGGCACTTCGACCGGGCGACCGGTTCGCGCTACTGGCTGGACCGGGCCGACCGACTCGGTTTCGATCCCCGGCACGACGTCAAGGGAGTGGCCGATCTGGCCCTCTTCCCCGATCTGACCGACGAACTGCGGGAGGTCCCGGTGACGGACCTGGTCCCCCGCGGTTACGGGAGCGACGTCCGGCTGGTCAACGTCTTCGACAGCGGCGGGACGACCGGGGCGCCGAAGCGGGTCGTCCAGCTTGACGACTGGGTGTCGCACAGCACGGAGCAGATCGACCGGCGGCTGCGCGCCCACGGCCTGCCCACCGGTACCCAGTGGTTGACCGTGGCGCCGACCGGCCCGCACCTGGTGGGGGACGTCCTGCAGCGGGCGGCACGGTCCCTGGGCGGTCCGGGGCTGAGCGTCGACATGGACCCGCGGTGGGTGAGGAAACTGGTCGCCGCGGGCCGCAGCGACGAGGTCGAGTCCTACACCGACCACCTCGTCGACCAGTGCCGACGGATTCTGTCGACCCAGGACATCGGCGTGCTCGCCGCCACCACCCCGCTGTTGGAGCGCTTCGCCCGGGAGGACGACCTTCTGGAGCGGATCAACGGCTCGGTGAGGGCCATCGTCTGGGGCGGCACGCACATGGACCCCGACACCCGCCACCTGCTGGCCACGGACGTCTTCCCCGACACCCCTCTCGTCGGCATGTACGGCAACACCATGATGCTCACCGCGCTCCTCGAGCGAGTCGGTCTCAGCGCCGCCCAGCCCTGCGTGTTCGATCCGGTGTCGCCGTACGTGTTCCTGTCGGTCGTGACCCCTGGCACCCGGGAACCGGTCGGGTTCGGTGAACGCGGCCAGGTGATCGTCAGCCACGTCAGCAAGTCCATGCTCATTCCCAACAACGCGGAACGCGACACGGCCGTACGCGTGCGGCCGGTCGACGGCCAGGCGGGTGACGCCGTGGCCGATGTGGCACCGGTCCCCACGGTCGAGGGCGACCGGGTGATCGAGGGCGTGTACTGATGACGGCCGCCGGAGCTTTCCCGCCGGTCCATCTGGACGCGCTGGGCCCCCGCGGTCCCTACCGGACGCGGGTGCCGAGCACGGTGCAGGACGTGACCGGCGCCGAGGTGGCGCGGCTGAGCCTGGTGCCGCCGGTGTACGTGACCCGGACGCTGTCCGCGCTGCGCAAGGCCGAGCCCGTACCGGCGGCCCGTGTCGACGCACTCCTTGAGGCGGCCGCCGAGGAGTTCGCCACCGGCACCGTCGGCGGCCTGGACGTAGGCGAGTACGAGCACCTCGTCAGCCGCACCTCCGGAACTCCGCTCCCGGTGGTGCGCACCGCGACCCGGGGCACAGCGCGCTTCGTCGCTCTGGCGCGCTCGTCCACGGAGCAGGGCAGGCCGCGCGGGACGCTCGCCGGCCGCGAGCGCGCGGGTGCCGGGCACGCCGTATGGGCACGACGGGGTGACGTGTTCGCGGTCAACGCCTCCGGCAACCACCCCGGTGTCCACCGGCTGTGGCTGGAGGCCCTGACCCTGGGCTACCGCGTCGCCGTACGCCCGTCGCGGCGCGAGCCGTTCACCCCGCACCGGCTGGTCGCCGCGCTGCACCGCGCGGGTGTCCGACAGGACCAACTGGTGCTGCTTCCTACGGACCATCGAGCCGCCGACGCGCTGATCCGCGGCGCCGACCGCGCGGTGGTGTACGGCGGCGACGACATGGTCGCCCGGTACGCCGGCGATCCCCGCGTGTTGCCCCAGGGGCCCGGCCGGAGCAAGATCCTCGTCACCGCGGACACCGACTGGCGCCGGCACCTCGACACGATCGTCGCGTCGGTCGCCGACGAGGGCGGCACCGCGTGCGTCAACGCCACCGCCGTGCTCGTCGAGGGCGATCCGGCACCGCTCGCCCAGGCCCTCGCGGCCCGCCTGTCCCGGCTGCCCGGTCTGCCGCCCCAGGACGAGCGGGCGGTGCTTCCGGTGTGCGGCCTGGACCGGGCCCGGGCTCTCGACTCCCACCTGCGGTTCGTGGCGGCCGGGACCCGGCCCTGGCTCGGCGGCGACGGCATCGTGGAGGATCTCGGCGACGGAAGTGCCGCGCTGCGCCCCGCGGTCCACCAGGTCGACCGGGCCGACGCCGAGCAGCTGCGGACCGAACTGCCCTTCCCCTGCGTGTGGGTGGCGCCCTGGAACCGTACGGACGGCATCGCTCCGCTGCGGGACACGCTCGTCCTCTCGGCCTATACCCGCGACCGGGCCCTGCTCGACGCGCTGCTGGCGGAACCCACCGTCGCCAATGTGTACGTCGGCGACCACCCGACCTACTGGATGGCTCCCGGCGTGCCCCACGACAGCTATCTGTCGGACTTCCTGATGCGCAGCAAGGCGGTCGTCGGCACGCTGTGACCGGAGCTCAGTGGTGCACGAGCAGCATCAGCGCGGTCCCCAACGCCATGGCCCCGTGGCGCGTTTGTCCGTACGGATCCGTCGGTGCGGCGCCGTGCGCGCGGTCGGTGTCGGACCGGAGCGATGGCATGGGGCGAGTCAACAACCAGATGGCGCACGCCAGGAGATACGACGTCAGCACGGCGGTGACCACCGTGGCCGGTCCTGCGGTGTTGCCGAGAGATCCGGCCGAGACGTGCTCCCGGCCGTGGGACGGGCGCAGCATCCAGGCCATCGCCGCCATGCCCACGGCGGACGGCAGTTGTGCGGTGATGGCCGCAACGGCGTGCGCCGGGCGGCGGTCGAAGGCCGTCAGGGAGAACCACACAGCGGCGGCCGTGAAGAGGAGCGTCGCTGTCCAACCGGGCAGCGAGCGGCCGAGACTCCAGGGCATCGCCGCCATGGCCGCGGCCATGGCGGCGTGCAGGAGGTGGTCCACCCTGTCACGGCCTCCGGTGCCCCGGGGCCGCAGGCCCTGCCACAGCGCGTGCGCCGCGACAACGGAGAAGAGCACCGTGAGCAAGCCGTGTTCGACGTCGACGGGTGTACGCATGGACGTCATTTCCCACACTGTGTGTGCCTTCCTGGTCCCTTGCCGTACGCAGTCATGACCAGGTGCGCGATCCATCCGTGACACGGAGAACGTGACGTGATCAGGACCCAGGAAAAGGAACGAATACCACGGTGTGACTCAGGAAGCATGTCGGGCGCGAGCATCCGGTCGGCCAGGAAATCGACCGGCAGCACCGCTTGTAACATGGTGCGCACAAGCCAGAAGGGACACTTCATGCACGCTGGCAGCCACCCCGACGCCCTTGATCAAGCGATGGAGGACTTCCTCGCGGCACGCCCCCAGCTCTTCGGCATCGCGTACCGCGTACTGGGCAGCATGGTGGAGGCCGAGGACGTCGTGCAGGACACATGGGTGCGGTGGCAGAACACGGACCGCACGAAGGTGAAGGAACCGGCGGCCTTCCTGACCACGGTCGTCACACGGTTGGCGATCAACTTGGCTCAGTCCGCGCGGGTGCGCCGGGAATCCTATGTCGGGCCGTGGCTTCCCGATCCCGTCGACACCACGGAGGATCCGCAACTGGGTGCGGAGCGTGCCGAGGCCCTGGAGCTGGCGGTTCTGATGCTTCTGGAGAAGCTGAACCCCGTGGAACGCACCGCCTATGTGCTGAGGGAGGCGTTCGACTACCCCTACGGCCGGATCGCCGAGATCCTGGAGACGACCGAGGCCAACGCACGCCAGTTGGTGAGCCGGGGGCGCAAGCACCTGGCCGCCGAGCGCACGGCGCGCGTCACGCGGACCGCCCACCGGCGCCTGCTGGAGGTGTTCCTCTCCGCGGCGCGGACGGGCGAGCTGTCGGTCCTGGAGGACATTCTGACCGCCGACGTCGTCAGCTACTCGGACGGCGGCGGGACCCGCGGCGCATCCAGGATCCCGGTGGTCGGACGGACCCACGTGTCGCGGTACCTCGTGGCCTTCGCCCCGCGCTTCTGGCCGCAGACGGACATCCGGTGGGTCGAGGCGAACGGTCTGCCGGCGGTGCTGATCTCCTCCGGCGGGGAACCCGTCAGTCTGCTGTCCCTCGACGTCTCGGAGGAGGGCATCGACCGGGTCATGTGGGTGATGAACCCGGCCAAACTGGCGCCCTACGTGGCCTCCTTGCAGGACTGACCAGCCCTCGGCGTCTCCGTCGCTCGCGGACCGGCGTCACAGGAGCGGTCGTTCCTCGGTCATGCAGTAGTCCGGCCCGAACTGCACGACGGACGCCTCACCACGACGACTCGGAGTCATGCCGTGACCGATCCGATCCAGCTGCCCGCCCTGTCCACCGAGAAGGACTTCACCGGGGACGAGTTCTCGCCTATCTACACGACGACGGTGACCGTCGACGGTGGTGCGGCCTCGCACGGGCGGGCCTCCGGCCGGGCATGTTCGTCCGACGGCGCCCTGGACCTGGATCTGCGGATGCCCGCCGAGCTGGGCGGCAGCGGCCAGGGGACCAACCCCGAGCAGCTGTTCGCGGCCGGCTTCGCGGCCTGCTTCCACGGCGCGCTGGGCCTCCTGGCGCGGCAGGAGGCACTCGACCCCGCGGCCATCTCCGTCCTGGCGACCGTCGCGTTCGGACGTAATCCCGAGGACGGCGGCTATCTGCTCCACGTCGACCTGGTGGTGCGGTGGCCCGGCGTCCCGCGCGAGACGGCCACGAGCCTGATGGAGCGGGCCGACGGGTTGTGTCCGTACGCACGCATGGCCTGGAGGGGCACCCCCACCACCATCACACTCGCTCCCTGACCGGTCAGAGCGGAAACCACGGATCCACGTCGGCGGCTTCCTCCTTGCGGACGGTGAACCCGGAGATCTCCTTCTTGCGCACGTGCTGCGGCGGCAGGGCCGCGACCAGGGGGCGGTCACCGGGCGCCCCACGAGGTCCACGCCGCTGCGGCGAACCCCCGTCGAAGAACTCCTCGTTGACGGACCGGTAGTGCGCCCAGTGCTGCGGCAGGTCGTCCTCCTGGAAGATCGCCTCCACCGGGCACACGGGCTCGCAGGCGTGGCAGTCGACGCACTCGTCGGGGTTGATGTACAGCGTGCGTACGCCCTCGTAGATGCAGTCCACCGGGCATTCGGTCAGGCACGCCCGGTCCTTGATGTCGACACAGGGCTGCGCGATGACATACGTCATCCCCTTGCCCCTCTCCGGGCTTCGGGCTCACCCATGTGACCGACGACGCCGCAAAGTTGTGACACCTGCACACGCACGGTGCTCACCACATCGGCACCCATGTCACAAACCGTCGCCCGGACTTGTCACTTGTCCGTGACCCACTCAGAGCGACGGGAGTGATCGTGGCCATTACCGAACAACGTCTTGCCACCACGGTGCTGGTGATCGGCACCGGCGGAGCCGGCCTGCGGGCGTCGATCGAGCTGGCCGAGGCCGGCGTCGACGTTGTCGCCGTCGGCAAACGTCCCAAGGAGGACACCCACACCTCACTGGCCGCCGGTGGGATCAACGCGGCCCTGGCCACGATGGATCCCGAGGACAGCTGGCAGCAGCACGCCGCCGACACGCTCAAGGAGAGCTACCTGCTCGGTGACCCCCGTACGGCCGAGATCGTCACCCAGGGCGCCGCCCTGGGCATCGACGACCTGGAGCGATACGGCATGGCCTTCGCCCGTGAGGAGGACGGCCGCATCTCACAGCGTTTCTTCGGCGCGCACAAGTTCCGGCGCACCGCCTTCGCCGGCGACTACACGGGCCTGGAGATCCAGCGCACGCTCGTCCGGCGGGCGAGTCAGCTGGACATCCCCCTGCTCGACAGCGTCTACATCACCCGCCTCCTGGTGCACGACGGCGCGGTGTTCGGCGCCTACGGCTTCGACCTCACCAACGGCACCCGCTACCTCGTCCACGCGGACGCCGTCATCCTCGCGGCCGGCGGTCACACGCGCATCTGGCGCCGCACGTCCTCGCGGCGCGACGAGAACACCGGCGACTCCTTCCGGCTGGCGGTCGAGGCCGGGGCCAGGCTGCGCGATCCCGAACTGGTGCAGTTCCACCCCTCCGGCATCATCGAGCCGGAGAACGCCGCCGGCACGCTGGTCAGCGAAGCGGCCCGCGGCGAGGGCGGCGTCCTGCGCAACGCCCTGGGCGAGCGGTACATGAGCCGCTACGACCCCGAGCGCATGGAACTGTCCACGCGCGACCGCGTGGCGCTGGCCTCCTACACCGAGATCAAGGAGGGGCGCGGCACGCCCAACGGCGGCGTCTGGCTCGACGTCTCGCACCTTCCCCGCCAGACGATCATGGCGCGGCTCCCGCGGGTCTATCAGACCCTCCTCGAACTGCAGATGCTCGACATCACGCGTGATCCCATCGAGGTCGCCCCCACGGCCCACTACTCGATGGGCGGTGTCTGGGTCCGCCCCGAGGACCACAGCACCGACGTCCGCGGCCTGTACGCCATCGGCGAGGCCGCCAGCGGACTGCACGGCGCCAACCGCCTGGGCGGCAACAGCCTCATCGAGCTTCTGGTCTACGGCCGCATCACCGGCCAGGCCGCCGCCGCCTACTCGGAATCACTCACCGCACAGCCCCGCAGCGCCTCCGCCGTGGCCGGGGCCCGCGCCGAGGTCGACGAGCTGCTCGCCGCCGACGGACCCGAGAACGTGCGCGCCCTGCAGCGCGCCATCCGCAACACCATGACCGAGCACGCGGGCGTCGTCCGGGACGAGCAAGGTCTGCGCGCCGGCCTGGCGGAGCTGGACCTCATCGAGAAGCGCCTGGAGAACGTCGGAGTCCACCCCGACATCGCCGGCTTCCAGGACCTCGCCCACGCCTTCGACCTGAAGTCGGCCGCCCTGGCCGCGCGCGCCACTCTCGAGGCGGCACTGGAGCGCCGGGAGACCCGCGGCTGCCACAACCGCAGCGACTTCCCCGCGACGGACCCCGCGTTCCGCGTCAACCTCGTCTGGTCCCCGAAGACCGGTGTCGCCCACGAGAGCATTCCGCCCGTTCCGGAGGAGATCGCCGCGCTCATGGCGGAGGTCTCCACCGAGGGAAAGCTCGTCGAGTAGCCGGAACCGGCCGGACACATGACGATCTTGTCACACAACACAGACGAACCCGGTCTTTCCTTACAAACCCTGTCCTCGCGACAATCACGCACTCCCGAAAGGACTCCCTCATGAAGGTCGTCATCATCGGCGGTACCGGACTGATCGGCTCGAAGCTGGTCGCCAAGCTCAAGGAGCACGGCCATGAGGCCGTACCGGCCGCTCCCAACACCGGTGTCAACACCCTCACGGGCGAGGGTCTCGCCGAGGTCCTGACGGGCGCCTCGGTCGTGGTCGACGTCTCCAACTCGCCTTCCTTCGCGGACGACGCCGTCATGGAGTTCTTCCGCACCTCGACCACCAACCTCCTCAAGGCGGAGGCGGACGCCGGTGTCACCCACCACGTGGCCCTGTCCGTCGTCGGTACCGAGCGGCTCCAGGAGAGCGGCTACTTCCGTGCCAAGCAGGCGCAGGAGGAGCTGATCAAGGACTCGGGCATCCCGTACTCCATCGTGCACGCCACGCAGTTCTTCGAGTTCATGAAGGGCATCGCCGAATCCGCGACCGATGGTGACACCGTCCGTCTGGCCCCGGTCAAGATCCGGCCCGTCTACTCCGACGATGTGGCCGCGACCGTGGGCCGCACCGCCGTCGGCACCCCCGTCAACGGGGTGGTGGAGGTCGCCGGTCCCGACGTGTTCCAGCTGGACGAGCTGATCGGCAAGGGCCTGGCCGCCAAGAACGACCCGCGCAAGGTCGTGTCCGACGTGCACGCGCCGTACTTCGGTGCGGAACTGCAGGAGACCACGCTGCTCCCCGGCCCGGACGCGCACATCGCGGAGACCCGTTTCGCCGACTGGCTCGCGCAGCAGCAGGGCTGAGTCGTCACCGGGCAGCAGGCACTGGGGAGCCTGCTGCCCCGGGCCGGGGCCTGCCGTGCGCACCGCGTCACGGCGGGTCCCTTCCGTTCACCACAGATGTCAGGGTGGTCCCGTTCCCGGGACCACCCTGACATCGTTCGGGCCGCGCTCACGCAGCCGCTTCCGTCACCGTCGCCGTAGGCCGACGCATCGTCCGCGCTCGCATGGCGCGGCGCTCTCCTTCCGTCGTACCGCCCCAGATGCCCTCGACCGGGCCCACGTCGACGGCCCACGACAAGCACTGCTCCGCCACCGGGCACCGGCGGCAGACGGCCTTCGCCTCGTCGATCTGAAGGGCTGTCTGGCCACTCCTGATGTTGCCTACCGGGAAGAAGAGATCCGGGTCTTCTCGTAGGCACAGGCTCCCGTCGCGCCAATCCATGGAACACCTCCTGAGTGTGGAACGGACACTGTTCGGGGGTGGCTCATCACGTGGGGGGAGGCGTGGGGAAAGTGGCCGGCAGCGCGCCGCCACCTCACACGCGGGTGGCAGAGCGCCACCACCCTTCACTGGGAAGGACCGATGGATCGGCACATGTGTGACATCGGCGCCGGGCCGGCAGCGGGTCGTGAAGTTCTGGCACAAAGTGCGTCGCGCACCTGTAACGAAGCGTCCGCCTGCTCGGTCTCTAGGAGCGGAGGTGCCCCGCGGGAACGCGCACCCGGCGCCCGGGCGGTCCCGGCGTGCGCACCGCCTCCGTCAAGAACCGGCAACAGGAAACGGAGACCGAAGGACATGCATCCAGAGGCGATCCCCGTGGAAGGCGACCTGCATGAGGCCGTGTCCGTCTTCGTGAAGCTCCGACCGCGTCTCTTCGGCATCGCCTATCGCGTGCTGGGCAGTGCGGTGGAGGCCGAGGACGTCGTCCAGGAGGTGTGGCTGCGGTGGCAGCACACCGACAGGGCCGTGGTGGTCAGCCCCGTGGCCTTCCTGTCGAGCGCCACCACACGACTGGCCATCAACGTGGCCCAATCGGCCCGGGTCCGCCGTGAGACCTACATCGGTCCGTGGCTGCCCGAACCCATCGACACCAGCAACGACCCGCAGGCCGGTGCCGAACGGGCGGAAGCGCTGGAACTCGCCCTGCTCCTGGTGCTGGAGAAGCTCCCCCCGACCGAGCGTGCCGCCTACGTCCTGCGGGAGGCCTTCGACTACTCCTACCCGGAGATCGCACAGATTCTGGGGCTCAGCCCCGTCAACGTGCGCAAGATCGTGAGCCGGGCCCGCAAGCACCTCACCGAGGACCAGCGGGACAGCGTCGACGCCACCGAGCACCGAAGGCTGCTCGATGCGTTCGTCACCGCCGCCCGCCAGGGGGATGTCGCCTCGTTGGAAGCGCTGCTCACCTCGGACGCGGTCAGTCTGTCCGACGGGAACGGCATGCGCGGGGCGGCCCGCGTCCCAGTCCTCGGCCGAGCCCGCGTGGCGAACCTGTCGACCGCCTATCCGCGGTTCTGGCCGACGGTCGAGGTCGAGACGGTCGAGGCCAACGGTCGCGGCGGAGTCGTCCTGTACCGCGACGGCCGGGCCTCCACCTTCATGACCGTCGCGGCCACGCACCGGGGCATCCATCAGGTGATGTGGGTCTTCAACCCGAGCAAGATCGCCGCTCTCCTCCGCTCCTGCTCGGGCTCGCGCGAGGCGGCCTGCAGCTCTGCCTGACGGACAGTCAAATGCCTTCAGGAGCAGGACTGTTCCAGGAGCGCAGCTTGTCGGGGTTGAGGACTGCCCAGATCTGGGCGACACGGGAGTGGACCAGGTCGAGGGTGATCACGGCGGCGACCCGCTCGTCGTAGCGGGCGACCAGTCCGGTGCGTCCGTTGACCGGCCAGGTGTCCACGGTGGTCCGCGGCCGGGCGGAGAGCAGGGTGAGCAGGCTCCGGGCGACGTGTTCGTCGCCGGTGACGGGCCTGGCCAGCGCGCGGACCTTGCCGCCGCCGTCGAAGTACGCGGTGACGCCGTCGGTCAGCAGCGCTCTGAGACCGTCGTGGTTCCCGTCGGCGCACGCCTGCCGTACGGCCCGCGCGATCTCCTCCTGCCGACGCGGCGATGCCGGTCGGCCGCTTCGGGCGCGCAGACCCTGCCGGGCCGTGACCGCCGGGTCGGCGCGGACCGGCACCGATCGCACCGCGCCGCCCGGTGCCGTGGACGCGGCCGCTCCGAAGACACCGTCGAGCACGAACGCGGCTCTCTGCACCGGTGACAACGTGTCCACCGCCCGCAGCAGCACCTCGCTGACCTCGCCCTCCAGCCCGTCCTCGCACGGTCCCCGGCGGTGCGCGGAACCACACGCGTCACCGTCCGGACCGAGCGGGGCCAGCCGTGCCAGCGCGAGGCCGCCCACGACGTGGGTCAGCCAGGTCCGCGGCGTCCGTATGCGCGACCGCTCGCCGTCGGAGAGCCCGTACCACTCCCGGTACGCCTCGTCGGCGACGCGCTCGGCCGTGACCCGGCTGCCCAGCATCCAGTGCGCGACCTCCACCAGGTGCCGCCGCTCGTCGAGCAGTTCCGCGAGCGGCATGGCGTCACCGATGTGCTCCATACCGACTCCCCCTTCCGCACGGCCCTGCCGCCGCGGCCGCGGCGCACGGAACGTTACCCGCCGGGTCCCGCTCCCCGGTCGGTGAGCCCGCCGCATCGAGAAGTGGGAGAGATGCTGACATCTCTGCAACGAAACACACTGTCACACCGGCCTGCGGTCTTCTGTCCCACTCAGTGGCAATACAGTGTGTCGTGTGTACAGGCTGCCCATGGAGTCTCCTTACCCCGGGCCGCTCCTCACACTCACCTTCCGAAGGGAATCATCATGCACACTTCAGCACGTGCCGCTGTCGTCGGAGCCTCCCTCATAGGGCTCTCGCTCGTTCCGGGAGCCGCCCAGGCCACCCCCGGCGGCCCCGGCGTCAGCGGCAAGGTCCTGGCCCAGCGGACCGTCGGCGACACGGACTACATCCTCCGCGAGATCACCATTCCTCCCGGCCAGGCGACCGGGTGGCACTACCACGACGGCACCCTGTACGCCTACGTCAAGCACGGCACACTGAGTCACTTCAACGCCTCCTGCACGTCCGACGGCGTGTACAAGAAGGGCAGTTTCCTGAAGGAGCCGTCGGGCGCGGATCACGTGCACATCGGCGAGAACCGGGGGGCGACGGACGTCGTCCTGGAGGTTCTCTACGTCCTGCCGCACGGCGCCCCCTTCTCCCAGGACGCTCCGTCCCCCGGCTGCGAACTGCCGTAACGCGGCAGCTGTACGACGGCTGTCACAGCTCCCGTCACTACCCGGTCAATGCGGTATCGACGGCTCGCGGCGGTCTCTGCCCCGGGCCCCGCGGCGACGAAGGAGGAGCATGGCAGGGACATACATCAGCCGCGTCCGAGCGACCGCTGGTCCCGAGAAGCCCGTCCACCGGACTTCCGACGCAGGTCGAGGAGGGACGCGCGGATGACTCGAAGCGCTGACCGCCGGACCGATCCCGCCGCCGTCACCGTCTCGCTGGCCGCGGAGGCCGCCGTCCTCGAGGGACGGCTGGGTGTGCTCCGGGAGGCGATCGACGAGGTGGACGTCCAGATCCACGCGGTGTCCGAGAAGATCAGACGGCTGTCGCGGTCCGTGGCCGGATCCGGCGACACCGAGGCGCCGGCGGGCGAAGGGAGCGACACGGGGCTCGCCCCCTCACCGGCGGGCCGTCCCTGACGGCCCGTGCGGGCGGATCGCACCGATCAGCCGGGCCGGCACCCCGCCTCCGCAAGAAACGGTGTGTTCTCCGTGGGCCTGCCCACTCTGTTCTCGTACCCGGCGGGGCCGCTGCATATGATGTTCGGCAGCATCCCCCCGGTGCCGCGCCGGGTGGCGGGCCAGGACATCGAGCGGTCCCGCCAGGACAAAGGGTTGAGGACGAGAGGAACCCATGGTCTCCGTGACCCCGACGGCGCACAACATCGAGAGCACTGCCGAGAGTCTCCAGGAGGACCTGGTCCGGCTGGAGATCCAGAAGCAGGCGCTGGAGCGGGAACTGGCCGCGGTCACCGCCCACCTCGGTTCCGTGCAGCGGGCACTCGACGCCCTTCAGGCCCTCATGCCCGGCACCGGCCCGGCCGCCACGCCCCCCGGTCTCGTGGACGCGCCGTCCCCGGCGAAGCCGAAGCCCGCGCGAGCCACGGCATCCGCCGCTCCGGCCGACGAGCCCCCGGCCAAGGCCGGCCGGAGCGACGATGGCGACGACGCCGGTAAGACGTACGGCAAGCTCACGGAACAGATCCTGGCCTACTTCGCGGAGGCCGGAGACGCCGAAGTCCGCGCCCGCGACGTCGCGTCCGCTCTGGGACGCGACACCGACAGCGGTAGCATCAACGCCGTCCGCAGCACGCTCGACCGTCTGGTCGGCGCCTCGCGCGTCCAGCGGGTCGGCCGCGGGCTCTACCGCGCCGTCAAGCGCTGATCCGGCCTCCGGGCTCCGCGGGCTCCTCGCTCCGGCGTGGTTCGCCGTGGGAGACGAAGGCCTCCCTCGGGTGCTGCACCGAGACGAGCGAGACGATGTCGCGGCCGTAGAGAACGGCGGTGGCCCACACGGCGAACACACGAGCCTTGCGTTCCCAGCTCGGTATGGCCAGGACGTGATACCCACGGTGCATCAGCCAGGCCGGGAACCCCTTGATGACCAGGCCCCGGTACTGGAAGATGCCACGGCCGAGCCCGAGCGTGGCCACCACGCCCAGACTGCGGTGCACATAGTCCTTGGCCGGTCGGTCGCGCAGGGACGCCAGGACGTTCTTGGCCAGACGCTTGCCCTGCCGGACGGCGTGCTGGGCGTTGGGCACGGTGCGGGCGCCCGGTCGGCCGGCTGCGAGATCGGGCACCGAGGCATCGTCACCTGCCGCCCAGACGTCGGGCACCACCTCGGTGTCCGTGGTGACCCGCAGATCCGCCCGTACGGTGAGCAGTCCGCGCTCGTCGACGGGAAGGTCGGTGTGGTTGTGCACGATCGGGTTGGCGGCGTTGCCGGCCGTCCACACCAGCAGACCCGAGTCGTACTCGGTGCCGTCCGACAGCCGCACGCGTCCGTCCTCGGCCGAGACGAGCTGGGTGTTCAGGTGCACCCGCGCCCCCCGCTTCTCCAGTGAACGCACCACCCAGGCACCCGGCCGGTCGGTGACCTCAGGCAGGATGCGGTCCCGCGCCTCGACCAGGTGGAAGGCCGGTTCGTCCGCGTCGATCTCCGGATACTGCTTGAGCAACGCGGTCGCCAGTGCCAGCAGTTCACCGAACCCCTCCACTCCGGAGAATCCGCCACCGACGACGGTGACGGTGAGCAGCTTGCTGCGTTCGGGCCCGCGCGGCAGGCCGGCCGCGCGGTCGAACGAGGTGAGGAGGCGGTCGCGGATCGCGACCGCCTCCTCGACATGCTTCAGTCCGTACGCCTGATCGCTCAGCCCCGGGATCGGGAAGGTCCGTGTGACCGCCCCCGCCGTCACCACCAGCACGTCGTAGTGCAGGTCGAAGGGCGGCGCGGATTCCGGGCGGACCGTGACCGTGCGCGCGCCGTGGCGGATCTCCGTCACCGAGCCCGCGATCAGACGCGTCCGGTGCAGGTGCCGTCGGAGCGAGACCGCGGCGTGCCGCGCCTCCACCGAGCCGGCCACGACTTCGGGCAGGAACGGCTGGTACGTCATGTACGGACGGGGGTCGACAACGGTGACGCGCGCCTCACCCCGCCGCAGCTTCTTCTCCAGGCCCCAGGCGGTGTAGAAACCCGCGTAGCCGCCGCCCACGATCAAGATCTCACGCACGGTGTCCTCTGTTCCTCTCGGTCTTCACCTTGTAGACCGATCGTCGGCACTCGGTGTGACATGGTGGCCGGATCGCAGCCGACTACCGTTCGTGGCTTGGCTCTCGCGGGCTCCGGGGTGTCAACGCGCCGTGTGCGGGCACTTCTTCACCCTCATGTCCACTTCGTAGACCAGGGACGTGCGGTGGCCGTACTGGATGGTGTACATCCTCTTGCCACCGAAGACGACCTTGGTGGCGGCCGCCGGGAAGTAGTCGGTGGTCAGCCGGGGAGGCGCCGTCGTGACGTAGGCCTGGCCCGTCGGCACGGTGTACATGCTCAGGGGCGCCTGGGTCGACGGCGACAGTCCCGTCGGGATCTCGGCGGGATCCGGGTAGCTGGTGCCGTAGACATCCACCGGTTCGATGCCCGCGGAGCCGACGACGGTCGCGTCGGACGCCGGAACAGTGTCCCTGCCGTGCGGGTTGTGGAACCAGACCTGGCGAGAAGGATGAATACGCGATTTGTCTGTCATGTCAAATCCCGCCGTTGAACGAGCCGAACGATGTCTTCGTCACGAGGCGCGGCTTCGTCCCACGGGGGCGGTTCCCGCCGGGGGCGGGCGGTGATACGGCCATGAGGGGCCTGTGCCAGGGGAGTTGCGGTCTCCGGGATAAGGAAGCCCCGGCATTTCACACTGTTTCATGTTGAACGAATCAGACGGGCGCAGTCGACACAGTGGCATTTGGGCCAGGCTCCGATCAACGAAATCGGAACTCCTGGCGCCGTCGCCGCGTGCGGCGGCCGATGGGCACGACGAGGACGGGGATCAGACGGAACGCCAATCCCCGCCGCAAACCGCGAGCCACCAGCCACAGGGAGGTGTGATCGCCTCAGTGGTCGTCAGGCGCCGGCGTGCGCGCTCCAGTGACCTTCCAGGATCTCGGCGACCTCTGCGGGTCGCTGGAGCAGCGGCCAGTGGTTGCAGTCCATCTCGACCACCTCGGAGGCGTGCAGGGAGGCGCCGAGCTTGCGCCCGAACTCGATCTGGCACGCGGGGTCGAGTGCTCCCCAGAAGACCAGACAGGGCGCCGACACGGCAGACAGTCCCGGTTCCCACTCCGCTCCCATGGTGACCGCGGAGCGGTACAGCTTGAGGATGGAGTCCTTCATCGGCTCGTCCACGCGGCTCGCCATGTCCTTGGCCGGCCCGATGGGTACGTCGAAGCCGGCCGCCAGGTCCTCGGCGAACGGCTCCGCACGCAGTTCGCGCATGAAGCGGTTGCCCTCGACCTGGTCCTGCCAGATCTTGGCCAACGGGTGCCACACGTAGCCGGAGTTGACCGGCCCGTTGCCTCCGGCCCAGGTGCGGACCAGATCGGGGCGCAGATAGGCGACGCGGAGGGTGAGAATGCAGCCCCAGTCGTGACCGACCAGGTCCACCGGCTCACCGACCCGTTCCAGTCGTCGGATCAGCCAGTCGACGTACTCCTCCTTGGAGGAGCCGAAACCGTTCGGGCGCGCGGCGCCGAAACCGGGCAGGTCCCAGGCTTCCACATCGGTCCTGCTCAGGTGCTGTCGCACACCGTCCCATACGTGATGGGTGTCAGGCACGCCGTGGATCAGGATGGCAGGCATGAGTGATTCCTTCTTCAAGAGACGGACTGCGCCTCGCGGGTGGAAGAGGTCTCACATCTTGTCACACCGTGTTTTTGCGGTGCCGCCCTCCAGCGGTCCGCAGGACCGCACATCGGCTGCTGAAGTACGGGGCGGGGCTCTCCACGTAGGCCCAGGCCGATGTCACATGATCCCCGTCTGGCCGGTCTGCTCTGCAAAGAACGCTGCGGCCACGCGGTGGTGGGGCGTGGCAGGGTGCAGGAGGAAAGGACGCCTCATGGGGCACACCGGTGACACAGTGCCGATCGCTGATCTGCTCGACGAACGGCGGCACCTACTCGACGTCGCCTCCTGGATGCTAGGCACCGGTCCCGAGGCCGAGGACGCCGTCACCCATGCCTACCAGCGGTGGTACGGCCTGACCGACGCCCAGCGGACGAACATCGCCGAACCGCGCACCTGGCTGACCAGAACCACGGGCACCATCTGCCTGGCCCGACTGCCCCTGCAGAGAGGCTCGTCCGCGGTCGCGGGTGAAGCCGCCACCGAGATCGACCGGGCGCTGACGGAAGAGATCAGCGACGTCCTGCTCGACGCGCTGAACACGCTGTCGCCGGCCGAACGGGCCGTGTTCGTCCTCGACGACGTCTTCGCCGTGCCGCCGCAAACGGTCACGATCGTGGGACAGTCAGCCGACGCAAGCGCCGAACTCGCCGATTACGCCCGCCACAGCCTGCGCGGGCCCCGGGTACGTGCCACGACGCCCCCACAGCACGACCGGATCGTCCACGCCGTCCGGGGGGCCTGCGCCACTCTCGACGCCGCGCGTCTGGACTCCCTGCTCGCCCCCGACGTCAGCGCGTTCTTCGACGGTGGCGGCAAGGTCCGCGCCCTCCTCCGACCAGTGCACGGCAGCCGGCACGTGGGCCGCGCCCTGCTGACCCTCCTCGCCCCGCGCCCTCACATCACCCTGCACCTGCGTCCGGCCAACGGCCGCACCGCGATCGTCGTGCGCCACCGCGACCAGGTCGCCGCCGTCATCAGCTTCGGCATCGCCCGGCATCTGGTCACCCGCGTGTGGGCCGTTCTCAACCCGGACAAGCTGCGTTCCTGGAACCGCGGCCCCGCTGCGGCCGTCGAACGCGGCGCACAAGACGGTTGATCCGCCGATGACGCACGCACCCGTTGCGCTTTGCCATGACAGTGGCAACAATCGGTGTACAAGTTCTTCACCATCCATTACTGCATCTTCATCACAGCGCCGGCTGAGATCCGAACGCATCGCAGCTGGACGGGGGCGCGGCACGTGAGTCGAGGATGAGAGGGAGAAATGGTTTCGGCATCGCGCACGGCACGCACCATCGAGAGCACCGCTGAAAGCCTCCAAGGGGATCTTGACCGCCTGGAGTTGCAGAAACGGTCGCTGGAGAGAGAACTTGCCGCCGTCGCCGACCATCTCGAAACCGTGCGCCGAGCCGTGCACGCCCTGGAAAGCGTGATGACAGGCCCGGCGGACACGGCGCCCGCAGCGGAAACCGTCGACCCGAACCGGCGCTCTGCGGCACCGTCGACACGGACAAAGGCGGGCTCGGGCACGGGCCGTGCAGCTCCTGTCGGTTCCTCTGCTGACACCCCGGCGGCCTCGCGGCCGCCCGGGCGCGACGAGAAGGCCGGGAAGCGGGCTTCCCGTTCGAAGGACACCTCCCGCTCGAAGAACGACGCGGATCGCACGTACGGCAAGCTGACCGAACAGACCCTCAACTACCTTTCACAGGTCGGTGACACTGATGTGCGCGCCCGCGACGTGGCAACAGCGCTGGGCCGCGCCACCGACAGCGGGAACATCAACGCCATCCGCAGCACGCTCGACCGTCTCGTCGGCACGTCCCGGGTCCAGCGCACCGGCCGGGGCCTCTACCGTGCCCAGCAGCCCTGAGCGACAGAGCGAAAGGCCAGGCCATAGCCCCGGACGCCGTTTCGCGGGGGATCGAAGGCGTCCGGGCCACGGCACCCGCCCGGTTCTGTGCAGCGGGTGCGACAGCGTTCCCGACGCCTTCGTGGAGTGCGCCTCGACGTCGGAAACACTGTATTCACCCTACCGCACTTTGACACACTCAATGACACTGTTGGTTCCGGAAGTGATGCGATCCATAACAGTGTCATCAACAGTGACAAATTCTCTTGGAGCCCAGCCACCGCGCACGGATCATCGGACGACGTGAAGCACTCGTATCAGTCCTCGCCGCTTTCTCCCGGCACTCATGCGCTCACCGTCCCCCACGGTCTCGCCCGCATCGAACAGCGATACCACGTCGCCGGTTCGGGCCCCGTGTGCGTCGCTCATTCAGGCGGGCCGGGCATCGGCTGGGAGTACCTCCGGATGCCTGAGCTGGAAGAGCGTCTGACCATGGTCTACGTCGAGCCGGTCGGAACGGGGCGCTCCGGACACCTGCCGGACGCCCGTGACTACACCGTGGCCACGTACGCAAACTTCCTGCACCATGTCGTCGAACACCTCGGACAGCCGCGGATCCAGTTGCTCGGGCACTCCCACGGTGGTTTCGTCGCCCAGCAGTACGCACTTGACCACCCGAACCACCTTGCCTCTCTCGTCCTGTACGACACCTCTCCTGTGGCGGACGACGCGTTCTGGTCGACTGCGGTCGCCGCCATGGAACGGTTCGTGGAACGGAACGTCGACGCCCATCCTGAGGTGGCCGGTTACACCGTTAGCCTCACCACCCCTCTCGGCCTCTTGAACGACGACGGCGCCACCGCTGTCCTGCGGCAGATCATGCCGGCCTATGTCTTCGACTACTGGGCCCGAGAAGGGGAGTTCGGGCCTGCCCGTCGGTTGCTGCGGATGTACGCGGCCCCCAACCGCGGGGAGGGCGCTCCGTTCGACATACGGCCAGAGCTGCCCCGTATCACCACTCCGGCCCTGGTCCTGGCCGGCGAGGACGATTTCATCTGCGGACCTCGCTGGGCCCGTCTCCTTCTCGAGTCGATGCCCGCCGCCGAGTTGTCGGTCCTGAAGGACACCGGACACCTCGGGCACGTCGAACGGCCCTCTCTGTTCAGCACCGCGGTGCTGGGGTTCCTCCGGGCGCACGGCGTTCTCTCCTCGTAGCCCGTCACACGGTGCACCGAAGCTGTCACAAGGTAAGCCGCTGTCCGGTCAATCATTCGAGCACGGATGAGGCACCGGCGGTGACTCACACCGGAGAATAGGCATCTCATTTACCAGTTCGGAGTCGGCATGCTGTCCGAACGATCCGCACAGATCGTCCGCACCACTCCCCCGCCGTGGGCGCCTCCCTCGGCACCATCACCGAGCTGTTCTACCGCCGCATGTTCGAGGAACGGCCCGAGCTGCTCCGCGACTTGTTCAACCGGGCGAACCAGGCCAGTGGCGCGCAGAGGGAGGCTCTCGCCAGTGCCGTCGCCGAGGTCCTCGGTGACGCCGTGACTCCGGCGGTGGCATCCGCATGGGACGAGGTCTACTGGCTGATGGCCAACGCTCTCATCGTCATGGAAGCGCGCCTGTACGCGCAGGCACAGGTCGAGGACGGTGCCGTCTGGCAGACCATGGAGATCACGGTACGCCATGAGGAGACCCCCGACGCGGTGTCCCTCGTCCTGCGACGCGCCGACGGGTCACCGACCGGACCGTTCGTCCCCGGCCAGTACCTCAGCGTGCGGGTCGAACTGCCCGACGGAGCACACCAGATACGGCAGTACAGCCTCTCCTCGGCCCCCGGCCTCAAGACCTGGCGCATCACCGTCAAGCGGGAGTACTCCGCCGACGGCCAAGTGCCCGAGGGCGAGGTCTCCTCCTGGCTGCACGCCCACGCCAATCCCGGCGACACCCTCCAGGTCTCCCTCCCCTTCGGCGACCTCCTGCTCCCTGAGGGCGACAGCCCGCTGCTGCTCGCCTCGGCAGGCATCGGCGTCACCCCCATGCTGGCCATGCTGGAACACCTGGCCGCCACCTCGCCCCACCGGCCCGTGGCCGTCGTCCACGCGGACCGCTCCCCCTCCGATCACGCCCACCGGCTCGAACTCGTCGAACTGGTCGGCCGACTCCCCCATGCCTCGCTGCACGTATGGTACGAGGACACCGACCACCCGGACGCCGCCGCGGACCATGTCAACGAGGGCTGGGCCGACATCGCCCGCCCTTCCCCCGCCCCTGACGCCACGGCATTCCTGTGCGGTCCCCTGGCCTTCATGAAGGCCGTCCGCACCGACCTGCTCGCCCACGGGCTGAGACCCCGATCCATCCACTACGAAGTGTTCGGCCCGGACCTCTGGCTCAGCAAGTAGAACGCCCGCCGCGTGACAGCCACCCGAAGGACCTCAACCAGTGAGCGAAAAGGTGTGCTCGCAGCTACAGACAGACGCCGCGCGCAGAACGCCAAGAACACCACGACCACGGCACCGATCAGAAGCAACTGCACTGGAGCGGAACCCCACGGAGGCACTGCGCGTCGACGCCGAGCGCAACCGCGAGCGCATCCTGGCGGCAGCCCGCCGTCTCATCTCCCGCGAAGGACTCGGTGTCCCCATGACCGCCGTCGCACGCGAGGCCGGCGTCGGCAACGCCACCCTGTTCCGCCGATTCGGCACCAGGGAGCGCCTCATCGACGCTGTTTACACGGATCGGGTGGAGGCCCACCACAGCCTTGTGACGGCCTGCTCGAACGACCCGGACCCCTGGCAGGGTTTCGCCGACTACGTCCAGTGCGTCTGCGCCCGGCAGATTGCGGACCCGACCTTCGTCGAGGTCCTGACCATGACCTTCCCCGCCGGCGCCGTGGAGACCCGACGCGCCGAAGCATCCCGCGGTGCGCTCGGGCTCATCTCCCGGGCCAAGAAGGCCGGTTACCTGCGCGAGGACTTCAGTGACCGCGACCTCACCATTCTGCTGTTGGCCAACTCCGGCGTCGTCCGAGCAGGCGGCAACACCGCCTCGAACGCCTCGCGCCGCCTCGTGGCCCAGACGCTGCGCGCCTATGCCACCCCGGACGCGCCCCTCATACCCGTGCCGGACGCTCCGCCGGCCACGGAGCTCTACCACGCCATGATCAGCCTCGTTCGATCGCGTCCCGCATGAGTCGGGCGAGCCAGTCGGTGCGGGTTCGGCGGGCCATGGTCGAGATCCGTGCCTGCGGGTACAGGGCGTCGAAGCCGTGGAAGCCGCCAGCCCAGACGTGGAGTTCGGCCTGGCCGCCCGCCGCCCAGATGCGGGTGGCGTAGTCGGTGTCCTCGTCACGGAAGACCTCTGCGGAGCCGGTGTCGATGTAGGTCATCGGCAGACCCAAGGGGTCCTCGGCCAACGCCAGCGACATGTACGCGGACACCTCGGCGTCGGTGAGGTCGCCGAGTGCCGAGCGCCAATCGATACAGGCGGCACAGCACCTGCTCACCGAGCTCCTAGCCCTGCAACAACTCCTCCGCAAGGGTGCGCGCACCGCATCGGAGGAGGAGAAGAGCGAGTACCAGCGCACCAAGCTTCATCACCACGCCACGGTGCAGCTGCACTCACAGTGGCTCCCCGGCGCCGAGTTGAGGTCTCGCCTCACATCGAACGTGCTGTACGCCTCCATTGGCCCCCAAAACGACCAACGCAGCGACTCCGAAAGGCGATCCGACGCGATGCTGGCCTGCGCAGACTCAGTAGCGTGCCTCGGCGCGTTCCTGCGCTCCGAGGCACCGCCCAGACGCTCACCGGAAGTTGAGGCCGTCATCAGACGCTGGCCCGAAGGCAAGGACTATCACGAGTACATCGTCTCCGGGCCTCCCAGGGAGTAGCCCGCGGCCGTTCTGGTCATTGGTGGGCGTTGGGCATCCCGTTGGGCGGCTTCTGCCTGGATACGGTCGAAGTTAGTAACGGGCGCCATCGACAAGCACCATGCGCGACGACCGGAACACCCCGGGCGTGCCAGCGCACCGAACGGGTCCGGGCTTGGTTCATCTGCGCCCAACTCCCGACGACACGTACTTGAGGTTCACTGGCACCGGACGCGGGCCGAGAGGCTCGAACGGGACAACCCGCCGGGGTGCTCCAGTTCACACGGCACACAGCACCAACAACGGAACAAGCAGGGACAGTTCACCGTTCTTCCAGATGTGGCTGCGGAGGGGACAGTGTCCCCGGGCCTCACCTACAGCCCATGGGGACGATCGTCCGGCTGAAGCCCCATGGAGCCCTCCGCCGGGAGGCGACCGCCCTCCGCACGCCACCGCTCACGGCCCCGGCTGGTCTCCCCCGTCCAGCCGGGGCCTTCGCATACGGGCACGCCCCCAGGGTTGTCGTTACCGGGCCAGGGTGACGGTGACCGGCTCGTTGGGGCAGCGGCTCAGCGTCTCCGAGAGCGCGGCTTCCTCACTCCCGTCGATGGACAGTCCGTAACGGGTTTTGTCCGCGACCCAGTCGGTGACGTACTGACACCGATAGCCCTCGAACGTCGGCAGCCAGGGGCTGGGGTCTTGTTCCGACTTGGACCGGTTGCTGGATGCGGACACCGCGATCAAGGCCCGCGGGTCGTCCTGATCGTTGGCGTATGCCTCGCGTTCCTTCGCGCGCCAGCCGGATGCTCCGCTGTCCCACGCTTCGGCGAGCGGTACGAGGTGGTCGACGTCGAGCTTGCGGGCGCTGTCGAGGTACTGGTCGTCGTAGGCGCTGTACCAGAGGCCGCCGGTGAGCACGCAGTTCGCTTCCTGCCCGGGAGCGGTGACCGCCTCAGATTTGAGGACCTCCGCCCGCCGCGGTCCGCGCGCGACGGGACGGGCGGTGCCCGGCCATCGCCCAAGACGCTGTCGGCGCTGCGTCATGGTTGAGCCGCGTCGGGCACGCCACAAGAGCACGGGATAGATTGCCGCTGTGTCCGGCTCAGGTCCCGATTCCTACGCGGCGTTGTATCGCCTGCGGTTCACCCGGCGGCTGCCGGGCGAACTGACGGAGCTGACCGGGCCTGTGCACGGCGTCCCCAGAGCACCGGCTACTCCCGGCCCCGGGTCACGCTCCTGGACGCGTTCGCCGGCCCGGGCCGCTACGAGGACGGCGAGCCGGGCTCACCGGTGTTCATCCTGGACCGCCTGCTCGGTCATCACGCGGTCGACCGCATGCACCTCAGCCCCCGGCGGGTGCATTTGATATTCATCGAGAAGGACCGCGCCCGCCACGAACGCCTCGTGGCGGAACTCGTCTCCCGCTTCGGGCCGCTCAAGGATCTGCCGGTACGGGTGGAGGTCCGGCGCGGTGACGCGGGCCGCGACAGCCTCGCAGTCCTCGATGAGCTCGGAGCCTGGGGCCACCCGATCCTGGGGATCTTCGACAGCTGGGGCAGCGTCAACGTGCCGCTGCACGTGATGTCCCGCCACTGCCCGTCCCGGAACACGGCGCTGCGCAGCACGCCCTCACGGGCGAAGCCAGACTTCTCCAGTGCGCGCTGCTCGGCGATGTTCTCCGTCTCGGTGTCCGCCTCGAGTCTGACCACAGGAGTGTGCGCGAACAGATAGCGCACCAGTAACCGCTGTGCCTGCGTGCCGACACCACGTCCCCGGCCATCCGGCAGCAACTGGGCCCCGATATTCCAGCAGTGCGAGCTCCGCGAGGTCACGACCTTCCGCCATGCCACGAAGCCGAGCCGGTCGGTGCCGGTCGCCACCATCAGCTGGCCGCCGTCATCGCTCAGCAGGCCATCCTGCGCCCAGCGGCGTCGCCAGCGCCCCGGATCTGACCAGCCCAGCCATTGGAACGGCCCAGTCGCCTCCGGATCTGTCAGGAACCGCTCGAGCACCGACAGGTCATCCTCGACCACTGGACGCAGTATCACGGGATCGTCGCTCATCCCCGTCACCGTAGGTCCTGCCGGCAGTCCAGGTGACAACAATCCTGCTGCCGTGCCAACTATCGTGCTTCGGCACACGAGATGCCCGCCAGCGTTTGTGACAGTGGCCGGGCTCAGTAGGAGAACTCGATGTAGTCGATGTCGGTGAGTCTGACCATGTGCAGACCACCGCGCCCGGGTGAGACTCGGAAGTAGGCCTCGCCTACTGCGTCGGCAACGATGCTCCGCATTTCTTGCTCGTCCGCGCTGCGGTGTCGTGCCTCGAGCAGGCGGGCCGGATAGGGATGATGCAGGGCCTGCGACAGGCGGCGTACGCGGCCGTCGTCGGAGGACCCTGCTGCTGCGTTAAAACCGAACCAGCCGCGGAAATGCACCCACAGACTGTGCTACTGGTCGCCGATTGCTCGGTGGGCCCGGCGGCGGACTCGTGGCTGCCACAGCCGGATGACCTCTTTGAGGATGGCCTGGCGCAACGCCTCGTTCGGCGCGTTCCGCTTGTTCGTGAGGATGCTCTGCAGGGTCCGGGGAGTGGTGTGCAGGCGGCCGGCGAGCGTGGAGAGGTCCGCGCCACGGGAGTTGAGAAAGCGTAAGCGTGCCCGGTCTGAGAGCGGGGGCTGGCGGGTCCAGTGGTGGGCGTCGGCGATGTCGAGGGCTTCGGCGACGGAGTTGGTGTGAAGTCGGTCGAGCATGGGTCCTTCAGGAGGGAGTAGGGCGGCCGCGCAGTGTGCGAGTGGTGGCCGCTGCCGAGGTGGGGGTGCCGGTTTTGCGGGATCGGCGGTCGGGTGGGGTGGGCAGGAGCCGGCAGGCGTGGAGTGCCTGGTCGATTTCGGGGTGTTCCCAGTGCGGGACGGACAGCGGGTTGGGGGCGTCTGGATGGCCGCGCAGGGCTGCGAGCTGGCGGGCGGCGTCCATCAGCACCGTTGTCCAGGGAGGCAGAGCGGGCAGGCCGTTGCCCGGGTGGGTGTGGAGGGCTTTGATCTGTCGGCTGCTGTATCCGGTCAGTGCGCCCAGGGCGGCGCATGCGGCGTGGACGGGGTGGGCGATGCGGGTGTGGATGCGGTCGGCAATCTGGGTGTTGTGGGGGTGGAGGTGGTCTTGGTGCGGTCCGGGAACGGGCAGGGGCGGGATGGGGCCGGTCGGTGCGGATGAGGGAGTGAAGGCAACGGTGACGGGGCTCAGAGGCTGGGGCGGCATGCGGAACTGCAGTTCGTCGTCGCGCGGCGGGAAGGGTGCACCATGCCGCCACCACGGGTAGCCCGCGGGTTCTCGGAGGTGGGCTGGAGGGCGCCAGTGGGCGGCTGCGGCGCGTCGGTCGTCGAGGAGGCGGTGCTCGATGGTGTCCAGCAGGCGGAGGGTCTGGAGCGGGAGGGGCCGTTGCACAGCAGGGTCAGGCGGAGGCCGGTGCGCGTGCTGAGTGCCAGCAGTTGCTCCCACTGCCCTGCGCTGATCCGGTGGGCGCGGCAGATGGTCAGGTGGGTGATGCCCAGCGTGAGGATCCAGGCTGCGGTGATGCGCCAGCTGCGGTCGGAGTTGCCTGCCCATGTGGGCAGGTCGTGATTGTCGTCGGGGACGGGCAGGTGCTTGCCGAGGGCGCGGATCAGGTCGTGCGCCAGGTAGGCCCCGGTTCCCGCGAGCGGGGTGGGGTGGACGGTGATACGTCCGTAGCGGGGCTGATGGGCCGCGAACGCCAGGCGCATGTACTCCTGTTCGTCTCGCATGGTGACGACGACGGTAACGGGAGGAAGGGTGGTGTTCTGGCGGGGTGGCCAGGTCGGGCACCACTCGTTGTCGGCGCTCAGACCACTGTGTCCAGCCGGGTGGGGCGGGGGCGGCCCTGTCCAGGATGAGATCAAGGACTACGCGTGGAAGTCCTTCGGTAACGCCATCAAGGCGTTTCACCGGACGCTGACCGCTCAGCGCAAGCGGGAACTGCTGATCGGAGACGACACCTGGGCCCTGGACGAAGCTGCGATGCCGGTCCCCGGCTACATCGTGAACTTCGACGCCAGCTCGGTCGAGGCCCCGGTCGCGGAGCGGCTCCTGCTGGAGCAGCTCGTCGAAACGCTCGCGGAGGAGTTGGAGCCCCGCGAACTCCTCGCGCTCGCCCTCGTGAAGATCGACGGTATGACCTCCATGCAGGCGGCCCAGCTGCTGGAGATCTCGGACGGGGCCGTGCGCAATGCCATCTACCGGGCGCGGGTGAAGCTCAAGCCTGTACGAGGACGCCTCGGTCTGGCGTGAGCGCCCAGCAACCTCTCGCCCGGGTGCGCGGACCGTCGGATCCGATGGTCCGCGCTCACCGAGGGTGGGCTGCTTGGCGGCAGTGACACCACCACACACACACCGACCAAGGAGAGCGAATCGTGGGACGAAACAAGGACTGGGGGCTCGCAGCACGCACGGTGCTCGCGCTGCTCGCCTACAGGATTGGGCGGGTGTGGGACGCCTTGCTCATCGCGGTCGTACCGATCAAGGAGGTGCTGTTTCCGGCCCGGCCCGGCCCCGCCCGGCCCGGACGATGAGGGGGGGACGTCTCGTGGTGCTCGCCGCCGTCGGCCTGCTGCGCACCCTTCACCTTCCCGGCATGGGTGCAACGCGATGGACTCGACCGGATGCACTTGCCGTAGGTGGACCGCACGCCCTTCGAACGAAGGGGGCCTCGGATGAGTGAACTCTTATGGAGGTCTGCGTGGTGACGGGCGGGGGTGCGCCACCACGCAGGCTGAACCCGTAGAAACCAGTAGGGCCGGAGTCCTGGAGCAAACGCCAGGGCCTCCGGCCCTACTGGTGTTGGTGCAGGGGCACACGGGGTGTCTCGCACCGTCCGCTCGACACGGCTACCAACCCCGAGCGGCGGGAACCGCGACCAGGAGGTCCGTTCCATGACCAGCATCCCTCTTCCCGACGGCCAGAGCGACGATCTGCCCGAACTGTTTCAGAGCACGTTCGAGGAGATGATCATCGCGGCCGAGAGGGAGCTGGAGGCTCAGCGTCGCCGACTCCGGCAGATGCGCCGCCAGCGCCAGCGCCAGCAGCGCCGGAACGCCGCCCGGTGGGCCCGGGCGCACAGCCGCGTGGGGCTCTTCTGGGGCGGCTCGCTCGCGTTCGCGGTCGGCGCGGCCTTCGCCCTGCCGGGGATGTACGACATCGCCGTCGAGCTGTTCAAGGTCGCGGTCGCCGCGTGGATCGCGGCGGCCTCCGCCCAGCAGCCCCGCGGCTGACGGCACGGACCTGTAGAGCGGCACGAATGCCGAAGGTCCCCGGGCGCCAGCCCGGGGACCTTCGGCATGTCCGGGAACCATTGGAGGTCCGCCCCTAGGCGCTCAATCGTCCGTATGGCGCTGGGCACGAGTCCGGGCAGGCAGTGCGAAACCTAGTGCGCGTTCCACCGATTCCGCCTCCCGTCCGTCATTCGACAGGCGTCCAGACGATCACCGCCGCGGCGGCACGCGCAACTGCCACTCCTGCCCGTTCCACATCTCCGGCAGCCACCGTTTCTGCGCTCGGGCTGTTCGGCGTCTCATTCCGTGGTGGCGTGTCTGGTTGATCGGCCGCTCCGGCCCTGGGACACGCAGTGCCGCTGGAGAACGTGGTCGTGGACGTTGCGGCGGGCCGGGGTGGCTGCCGGGCCCGGTGCGCGGCCTTTGCGCGGTGAGTCGTCAGTACACCTGGGTGCATCCCAGCGACGCGAGCGATGAGGTGCGGCCGCAGGCGTTCGCGACGTACCCGGCGTCGTTCACCATGCGGGTGTGTGCGTCGCTGCCGGAGTTGACGCGGCTGGTGTAGTAGTCGCTGGGGGCCTTGCTGTTCGCAATGTCGATCCTGTCTCCGACGGACGCGCCGATGATCTTGCCCCAGGCGGCTCGGCAAGACGGGCTGTACCGCAGGATGATGGTGCGCCCCTGGGACGTCGTGGTCCGTACGTTGCGCGCGTCGTTGGCACATGTCGTGCCGTTGGGCTCCAGCCCCGTACAGGTGGAGCCGTAGCAGGTGCCCGCAGCAGCAGCCGGGGCCGCCGTCGCGGGAACCCCCCACGCCACAGCTCCAAAGGACAGCAGCGTCGCGGCGATGACAGTACGTGATTTCATGAATCCTCCCGAAGCCGTGGCAGAACGTGATCCGGATCGGCATCGCGTTCATCTGGTGATTGGTGCAGGTCTCCTGGTCGACCACGCCACCGGAGGAACCGATTGGTCCGGCGACGGGAGACGAAGCAGAGCAGACTTGATCGAGGTGAAACTGGGTCACGTGCTTGCAGCCGCTCGACCGTAAATCTCCACGACCGGGAGGGGTCCCGGCGCGAGCGCGTCGAGGCTGCCGACCTCGGGGGCACGCTGTCTGCCCGCACAAAGCCGCGGCGCCGGGCACGGGCCGGCTCCATCGCGGTCGGCGCTGTCTCCGGCTCCGGGAACGCACATCGGCCGAGCTCACGCATCGCGCGGGTCCGCCGCTCGACTGCTTCAGCGATGTCCGGGGCCGCCAGGCAGGGCCGCTTGCCTGTGGGTGGGGAGGGCACGGTGGCGGCCATCGCGGGCCGGGGCCTGCGGGGTGACATCGTTCGGAGTGGGCGCAGCCAGAGAACCGGGCGCGAGGATTCGTAGCACCAGACGACTGTGCGGACATTCGGCAGAACGTCGGTCAGCTGGGAGTTGCGATTCTCGTTGGCCCCGAAGGGCGACTGCCAGGATGCGCTCTGGCGCGCTCGCGCCAGCGGCGTCCGCGTTGTGATCCTCGGTCCACCTCCACTCGCGCGGAGAGCACATCGGCGACAAGGCCAAGCGTTTCTCGGCGTGCGGTCCACCTCCGCTCGCGCGGAGAGCACTCGGCCGCGCTCAGGCTCCGCAGGTACCCGTCCGGTCCACCTCCGCTCGCGCGGAGAGCACAGCATCGCGACGGTCGGCGCCGCGAGCTTGCGTCGTGCCTGGCCGGGAGTGCGATGGGTGCCTGGACGGGTCATGAGGTGTTCCTGGCGGGGGCGATGCTGAGGAGGCCGCAGCCGTATGCCTTGCCGCGGCCGATGCCTTCGGTGATCTTCTGGCGGAGGAGGTCGGAGTCGGTGACGGTGGCGGAGCCGTCGAAGCGGGTGCGGGCGTGGCGGATGCGTTGCGGAGTGCCTGAGGCGGGCGTGCGGGTGGCGTGGGCGGTGTCGAGGGGATGGGAGTGGAGGGTGAGGGGTTTCAGGCCAGCGGTGTCGGCTTGGCGGGTCCACCATTCGTCGGCGTGGGCGCCGGTGAGGGGGATGACGGCGGGGAGGTTGTACAGGGCGCGGGTCGTGGCGCCGGGTTTGCGGACAGGGCTGGCCGCGCAGCGGTAGCGGATGGTCAGGCCGGGTTTGAGAGCGTCGAGGAGGGCGTCCAGGGGTCGGCTGTGCGTGGTGCCGTAGCCCTGGGGAAGTCGGGTGAGGTCGGGCTGATGGGTGCTTTGCAGGAGGATGTGCGGTCCGGCGGGGGTGTCATCGATGCGGAACAGGACGCCGAACTGAGCGCGGGGATCGGGTCCGGCGTCGGCGGGATACAGCGCCATCAGACGGCGGTGCAGGTTCATGGCTGTGGCGTTGCCGGTGAGGTCGCGGCGGGCCTCTGGGGAGCGGGGGTCGGGGATGACACGGGTCAGCCAGATACTCAACGAGGGCTCCCTTCAGGCTGGTCGAGGTGTTCGTTCAGGTAGGCGGTGAGGGTGCGGAGGTGCTCGGCGCCCAGGCCGGTGTGCTGGGCCGCGGGCAGGGGCAGAGTGCGCCGGTACAGAGGGCGGGCGCGGTAGGCGCGGCGGCGTGAGTGGAAGGTGAGGGGCTGATCGTTGACTTCGCCGGCCGGGTGGGCGCCGGTCCCGGTGTCCGGCTTGGTGTCCGTTGCGGGTGCGCGCAGGTGGTCGAGGGGACGGTCGGAGAGGAACTCGATCCCGCTCGCATCGCGTTCGGGTGGGGGGGCGGCGATGGGCACGTGGATGAGGTGGTGCAGTACGTCGTCGAAGTGACCCAGGAGGAGCGGGCCTTCGGCTGGGCAGGAGCGGCGGCCCAGGTAGGGCGGCCAGTGCGGGGCAGCGAGGGCGGCTGCAGCCCGGTCGAGCACCGTGGTGTCGTCGCCTGCGGTGAGGGCGAGAGTGAAGACGGCGTCGGCCAGGTAGCTGCGGTGGGTCAGCAGGGTGCCGGTGTCGCCGCTGCGTTTCTTCCCCTCGGCGGTCGTGACGGTGGCTTTTGCCGGCAGGCCCCCGCCCACGGTGTGCAGGTCACGCAGGACGATGCCGGGACGGTCTGCCCGCACGGTGATCGACAGACGGGTGAGGTCGTCGAGGTTCTCACCACGGTGGCGTCCCAGGGCGGCGGCGAGCAGACCGATGACGCCGGAACGGGTGGGGAAGCGGGCGGTGTCGCGTTCGTTGAAGTGGCTGCGCTCGCCCCAGGACTGTAGCGGTCCGGCGAGGCGCAGCAGGAGTCCCGGCTCGGCGGTGGCGCTCACGCGGCGGCCTCGGTGGTGCCGGTGAGGGCGGCGTCCAGGGTGGTGGTGATCAGGTCGTCGAAGGAGTCACGGCGCTCGCCGAGCCCGGTGAGGTTCTTGGTTTCCAGGCCTGCCCAGCCGCAGGTGAGGAGGCCGCGGGTGCCCAGCAAGGTGTTGGCGGCCTGGGCGTAGGCGGACAGCTGGCTGCGGGAGACGTCGGCGAAGCCGCCCTGCGGGCTTGCCTGGACGGGCCTTTCGAAGGCGGCCGCATACGACAGGGGCCGGTCGGCGCGGACACAGATGTGGACGAGGTCGGGGATGGTGTGCGGGGCGGTGGAGTTCTTCTTGGCCTGGGGCAGTGAGTGATGAAGGAGGCCAGGAAGGCAGCCGCCAGGTCGCGGGCGGCAGTGGGCTCGTCACCGATGTTGGCGATCAGGTCGCGCAGGTCGAGGGTGGCGTAGCGGTAGAAGGTGCCGGCACTGAACTCGGCGTGCCCCATGTGGCCGCTGCCGGTGGCGTCGTCCCACAGAGCGGTGACGTCGTCGACGGCGGAGAAGTAGTCGAGTTCGACGTCGGTCTCGTGGGTGGTCAAGGCGTGGGCGACCTGGACGGCGCCGTCCACGCCCGCGTCGTCGATCTCGGCGAGCATCCGCCCGAAGAGGTTGATGACGCCGGGACCATCCCCGCGGGTGCAGGGAGCGGGGGCCCGGCATCCCCTCGTTGCCGGACCGAGCATCGCACGGCTGAGGCCCGGCCCGGACTTTTTGTACGAAGGATATGAACGACAGCTCGAACACTGGGCTGCAGGCCCGATGACGTGGGACTTCGGCGGACGAACACTGTCTGGCACGAGCAGGAAGTCCCCCGCTGGGGGCAACCGGACGGGACCCGGCAACGAAGGCAGGAGTGACATGGAAGAGAAGAGCAACGACTCGGGGCGCCCCATCACCAATTTGTGGGGGGAGGGTGAGGAGCCGCAGAACCGGTTCCTGGACGGCCCCTTCGCCCCGGTCGCGCAGGAGGTGACCGCCCATCAGCTGGAGGTGATCGGCAAGATCCCCGAGGAGCTCAACGGCCGCTACGTATGGTGCGGGCCCAACGCCAGCCCGTTCGACCCGGAGGACCCGCGCACGTACAACTGGTTCACGGGCAGCGGGATGCTGTCGGGAGTGCGGCTGCGGGAGAGCCGGGCGGAGTGGTACCGCAACCGGTTCGTCCGTGACGAGCTGACCACGCCGCACCTGGGCGTGCCGCGGCTGCCGGGGCCCGAGCCGCTGTCGCGCCGCGAGCCGTACCGCGACATGACGGGGCCGCGCTTCGTCGAGGCCAACGTGGTCAACACGCACGTGTGGGCGGTGGGGGGCAGGACGTACGCGTTCTCTGAGGCCGGTGCGCTGCCCGTGGAGGTCAGCTACGAGCTGGAGTCGGTCGCGCGGTGCGACTTCGGCGGCACGCTGAACGGCTCATGGACGGGGCATCCGCACCGCGATCCCGACAGCGGTGAGCTGCACGGCTTCTCCTACTTCTGGCAGTGGGACCACGTCAGCTACCAGGTCCTCGGCACCGACGGGAAGATCAACAAGACGGTCGACATCCCGGTGGAGGGCCGGCCGCAGGTTCATGACATGGCGATCACCGCCAAGTACGCGATCTTCTTGGACGGTGCGCTCGAGTTCAACGAGCGGATTCACCGCGAGGGCCACGACTTCCCCTGGGTGTGGGATCTGGGGAAGTCGGTCCGGTGGGGGCTGGTGCCCCGCGACGGTGGAACGGCCGACGTGAAGTGGTGCGCACTCGACCAGCAGACCCATGTGTTCCACATCCTCAATGCCTTCGACCTGCCCGACAGCAAGGTCGCGGTCGACGCATGCAGCTCCCCGAAGGTGTTCGTGGACGACCTGAGCGGTCCCACCGAATCCCGCTCACGGCTGGACCGGTACATCCTCGACCCGGTGACCGGCACCAGCAAGATCGAGACCATGAGCGACATCGGGCTGGAGATGCCGCGGCTGGATGACCGGATGACGGGCAAGCAGCACCGCTACGGCTACTTCAACCGCCTCGAGGGCGCCGGCGCGATCGCCAAGCTGGACGTGCAGAAGCAGAGCACGGAGTTTTACGAGTACGGCGACGGCAAGGCCGGGGTGGAGAGCGTGTTCGTGCCCCGCACCGCGGACTCGGCCGAGGACGACGGCTGGGTGTTGGGGTACGCCATCGATGTGCCGACGCAGACCACCGAGGTGCTGATCCTGCCCGCTGAGGACCTCGCGTCCGGCCCCGTCGCCCGGATCAAGGTTCCGCACCGGCCCCAATTCGGCTTCCACTCCAACTGGATCGCCGATGAAGAACTCGAGCAGGCGAATGCCTGACGACTCGAGCGGTCAAGGGCCCGACGAAAGGAACCACTGATCATGACCACGCTCCCGGCAGAGGTGCTCGCGCAGATCCGTGCTGCCGGCCGTGGCTTCTCGCCGGAACTCTTCCAGGCGCTGACTGACCTGCTCGCGCCGCTGCACGAAGAGCGCAGCTACCTGGCCCCGCGAGTGGAGCGGGATCTGTCCTACGGCTCGGACCCCCGCCACCTCCTGGACGTCCACACCCCCGGCAGCCCGGCCGCGGAAGGCGCCCCGGTGCTGCTGTTCGTGCACGGCGGCGGCCACGTCTCCGGCGACAAGTCCGATCCGAAGACGCCGTGGTACGACCACATCGGCGGCTGGGCGGTACGCCACGGCATGGTCGGGGTTAACATGTCGTACCGGCTGGCGCCCCAGCACCAGTGGCCGTCCGGTGCCGAGGACATCGCGGCCACCGTGGCCTGGATCCGCAAGAACATCGCGGAGTACGGAGGAGACCCGGACCGGATCGTGCTGATGGGCCAGTCGGCCGGCGCCACGAATGCGGCGTCGTACTTGGCCGGTGACGGCGGAGCCGGCGCGGAGGACCTGGCCGGTGCGGTCCTGCTCTCGGGGATCTACGATCCGCCGACCGCGGAGCGCAGCTTCCCGCTCACCGTCTACTACGGCGAGGACGCCTCCAAGTACGCCGAGCGGTCGGCCGTCCCCGGGCTCGTGCGCTCGCAGGTCTCGATGCTGGTGGGCGTCGCCGAGCTGGACATTCCCGACTTCCACAGCCAGGCCGTCGGCCTGCTGGACGCGATGCTCGCCGCGCACGGCGTCATCCCGCCCTTCGTGACGGTCCTGGGCCACACCCATCTGTCGGAGATCCTGGTGCTCGGACTCGACGACGAGTCCTTCGGTGACGATCTGGCGCGTTTCGTGCACAGCGTCACCGCAGTGGGGGCGCGCGACGCGCCCCGCTGAGCCAACTGCTTCATCCGGGCCCGGCCGGTCCGGTGACGCGAGGTCACCTTCGCGGCGCCGGACCGGTCGGGCCTCTTTCGCGTCCCCGGAGACCGCGACAACCGTTCGGCCTTGTTTTTGGCCTGGTGCGGAACAGGGCCATCACAGCGTTCCGATCCGCTCCATGAGAGCCAGGGCGGCATGGATCTCCAGTGGCCGTTCCTCAAGCCTTCCGCCGAGCAGGCGTTCGATGTTCTTCAGACGGTATACGACGGTGTTGCGGTGGACGTGCAAGGCGGCGGCAGTGCTGAGCAGGTTCTGGCCCGTTCTCAGGTACTCGAGGGCGGTGGCGCGCAGGTCGGCGGTCTTCGGATCCTCTGCGGCGAGGTCGCGCAGTTCTTCGTCCACGAACCACCGTGCCCGCTCCGGGTCCGCGCTGAGGAGCGCGGCGAGTCCGACGTCGTGGTACGTCGTCAGCGCCCGGTCACCCGCGGTCTTCGCCACCCGGTGCGCGTCGAGCGCGGCGAGGTGGCTGCGCCGGAAGCCTGCCGCTCCGGATGCCGGTACCCCCGCCGCGATGTGCACCAGTCGCTGGGCGCAGACGGATGACAGGGCGTCGGTGCAGTCGTCGGGGAACGGTGTGGGCCTGCTGATCCAGCACCACATCGGAGCGGAGTCAGGAAGGAAGGTCAGCGGCGGGCCGGCGCCGAGGGAGTCCGCCACGGCGGCGGCCGTCCTGCCCATGTTGCTGTGGACGTCCAGTGCCGGTCCGCTGCTGTCGACCGGGGACAGGACCAGGGCCAGGTGATGGTGGTCGAGGTCTACGCCGAGGACGTCGAGGGCGTGTTCGCTCGCGACGGGCTGACCCGACACGAGGGCGGAGATCATCCGCTGCCGGTTCGACAGTTCCTGCGCCCTGATCCGCTCGCGCTCCGCCAGGTACTCACTGAGCATCACGTCGAGGGTCTCGTCGAAGAACGCCGCGATGGACGGGATCAGGAACCGCATGAGGGCTGGGCGCTCATGCTCAGGCTCGTACGTGTTCAGATGCTCGATCACCTGGTCGGTGATGTCGCGCCGCGTCGTCTGCAACCCCAGGAGGAAGTGGCTGTAAGGCTGCCCGTCGTGCACCAACCGGTGCACGAATGCCACGTGCTCGGGAACGAGTCCCAGCTGAGCAGTGTCACCGTCCAGCCTGCGGAGCAGCCCCACCATGCGCTGCTCGACCACGCCCGGCAGGACCGCGGCCATCGTGCTCGCCACATCGGGGGACATCGTGGACAGGGTCTTCTCGAGGAGGTGACGGCTCACCCCCGCCGCCCACGCCGCCGCCGACTCCGGAAGTGCCCCCTCTGCCTCGGCCGCAGCACCTTCGGTTGGAAGGTCGCTCTCCTCGCCGACCAGGCTGCGGATGAATCGATGCACACTGTCCGGCGTCATGGGCGGAAATTGTACTTGTGATACAAAAATACCGTCCATATTCCGGGCGAATGGCCTCATGCCTTCGTATCGGCGGACGACGGACTGATTCGAGCGCCGGTCCCTGGCGGGAAGTCTTCACCCTTGAGAAGTGCCCTGGTGCGCCCCCTGGCGCAGGTATGAGCCCGCGCGCTTCGCTCCTCTCTCATCCGAACTTGTTCAAAGCGTGCTTTTGTTGCTGTGCCCCTGGATCGGTTCAAGCCCCCAAGCGGCCGCTCGGGCGGCTGCTGCGGCGCGATTGGGAAGGTCCAGTTTGGCGAAGATGTGCTCGACGTGCGTGGCGACCGTGCGCACTGCGATCGACAGGTTGCCGGCGATCTCGCGGTTCGTGCGACCGCGGGTCAGTTCGGCCATGACCTGGAGTTCACGGAGAGACAGTCCGCCGGGACGAGCGCATGGCCGACAAAGGGCTTGGGTCGCGGTGCCGGACCGTGTCAGACGCACTTCGAGCAGTTGCTGCCCGTGGATCACGAGGATCGTCGTCGGCAACGGCCGAGACCGTGCCATGGTGCGGATGAGATCGCTCAGCAAGACCCCGTCGGCCCCAGGACGCCATAGCAGCCCGCCGTTGACGGACACGCACGGCGCACCTGGGGAATCGGGAACGGTCATGGCCCAGACGCCGTCGCCCGGTTCGGACGGCTGGTCGCCCGTGTCACTTGGTCGCAGGCCATCGACCACGGCGGCCAGGGAGTCGGTGAGCATGGTCACCACGGGGCGGACCGGTAGGGGCGCTGTCACGTTGGCTGACCGGGTGGGACGATCTCCGGGTTGATCATGCTGGAGGGGTGGTTCGTGGAGAGTGCGTCGCCGTCGTACAAGGGGCACCGGTACCCGGTTGAGGTCATCTCCCATTGTGTGTGGCTGTACTTCCGCTTCCCGCTCAGCTTCCGCGAGGTCGAGGAGCTCATGCTCGAGCGCGGGATCGTCGTCTCCTACGAGACGGTGCGCCGCTGGTGTGTGAAGTTCGGGCAGGCCTACGCCAGCGCGCTGCGGCGCAGGCAGCCCCGGCCTGGTGACCAGTGGCACCTGGACGAGGTCTTCATCAAGATCAACGGGGAACGGAAGTACCTGTGGCGGGCGGTCGACCAGGACGGCATGGTGCTGGACATCCTCGTGCAGGACCGGCGGGACAAGGCTGCGGCCAGGCGCTTCTTTCGCCGCCTGCTGAAGAAGACGGGTGCGGTGCCGCGGGTGGTCGTCACCGACAGGCTCCGCTCCTACGGCGCGGCCCACCGCGAGGTCATGCCCTCCGTCGGGCACCGGCAGTCGAGGTACCTGAACAACCGGGCCGAGAACAGCCATCAGCCCACCCGGCAGCGCGAACGGGCGATGAAAGGCTTCCGCTCCGTGGGCGCAGCACAGCGGTCCTGTCCGCGTTCAGTGGCATCTCGCCCCACTTCCGCCCCCCGCCGTCATCTGATCCCCGCATCCGGCCATCGAGCCGAGACGGCCGTCCGCTTCGCGATCTGGGAGCAGATCACCGGCATTGCCGGCCAGCCCACCGCGCCGTGAACACACAACCGGAACCCGACTCCACCACGCCCCGGCACACCGTCAGACAACCCCGCACCCAACAACGTGACAACGCCCGGTCGTGGACGGTCGAAGTACACGTCAGCTGACCCGAAGACCGACCGCCAGCGTCAGTTCAAGGACCCGGTGTGGCGATGCGAGATCCGGAAACAGCTCCCGCAGCTGCGACATCCGGTACCGGACTGTCTGGGGATGGACGAACAACGCCGCCGCCACCTCGTCCCGCCTGCCCTGGTGCAGCAGCCACGCCCGCAACGTCTCCTCCAGCCGCCGTGCGGTCGCGACAGGCAAGGTCCGCAACGGTGCGAGGGCTCGGGCACGCAGGTCTGCGAACGCGTCCACGTCGGCGCTCAGCACCAGCTCGGGCAGGTGGTCCTCGGTGTCGCGAATATCAGAGGAGAGGGAGCGCGCGCGTACGGCTCGTGCGTACGAGGCGGACGCACGAGTCCATGGCCGGGCCGGGCCGACCACGGCGGTGCGGTCGGTCAGCTGCCGCAAGAGATGTGCTCGGTCGGCATCGGGAACGAGCAGCACACCGGTGGCATCCGGCAGATCGTCGAGGACGAGGGTGCTCGGGTCGAGCGCGCGGTAGGCAGGCCGGGCCTGGGCGGCGGGCAGCAGGACCGCGGTCAGCGAAACCGGAGGCTGCCACCCGGCCCGTTGAACAGAGGCCAGCAGCACGTCCGGGCTCGCGTCGGCGAGGAGGTCGCGGGCCAGGTGTTCCAGGTGGCGCTCGTGGGCCCTGCCCCGGGCGGCCAGTTCGTCGGCGTGGCCCGCGGCGCTCGCGGCGGAGAGCTCGTCGATGTAGGCGAAGGTCAGCTCGGCGAACTTGGCGACATCGGCGGCGGGCAGACCTGCGGGTACGGCACCCGCTGCCAGGCATCGCCAGGCCACGCGGGCGCCGACGCGGTAGGCGCTGAGCAGGGCGTCCATCGAACGGCCGTCGCGCACCTCGCCGCGGCCCAGCTCGTAGGCTGCGTCACCGGCGTCGCCGCCTGTGGCGTTCCCGCTCGCGAGGTCCAGGTAGTGCCCCAGGGCGGTGCGGACGGCTCGGCGGATGGTGGCGCCCATGCGGCCCGAAAGGGCGTTGGCGTAGGGAGGGACCTCGTCGATGATCGCCTGGACGACCTCGTCGGCGGTGGTCTTCAGCGCGGCCCGAAGTGCGGTGACCGTCGTCTCATCCAGGGCCAGTTCGCTGGCCCTCCGGATTGCATGGCTCACGTTTTGTTCCCTGCGAACAATTCAGCCGACCAGATTTACGTCCTGCGGTCAGGACTTTACGCCTTGAGGCACAGCAAGCTGGAGTCATGACGAGTACAGCCCTCCGCAGCAGGGCGTGGAAACTGCTGGAGATGGTCACGACGCCGCTGCTGCCGTCGGACTACCTCGACCTGGTCAGCCCGCTGCGTGCGGGCGCTGACCTGCGTGGGCGCATCGAGGCCGTGCACCCCGAGACGGGTGACGCCGCGACGATCGTGATCAGGCCGGGACGGGGCTGGCGCGGCCACACAGCCGGTCAGTACGTGCGGATCGGGGTCGACGTCGACGGGGTGCGCCTGTGGCGTGCCTACTCCATCACCTCGCCGACAAACCGCCAGGACGGCCGCGTCACGATCACCGTGAAGGCGATCCCGGACGGCAAGGTCAGCAACCACCTGGTCCGCAGGGCGAAACCGGGCACGCTGATCCAGCTCGACCAGCCGACCGGTGACTTCGTGCTGCCGCAGGCCAAGCCCGCCAAGGTGCTCTACCTGACGGCCGGCAGCGGCATCACGCCCGTGATGGGCATGCTGCGCGACATCGAGTTCGACGACGTCGTCATGGTCCACTGCGCGCCACAGCCGCAAGACGTGATCTTCCGCAACGAACTGCACGACCTGGTCGCGGACAAGAAGCTGCGGCTCACCGAGGTGCACACCGACACGGACGGCATGCTCGACATCGCCCGTCTCGACGAACTCGTGCCCGACTGGGCCGAGCGCGAGACCTGGGCCTGCGGGCCCGCGGGCCTGCTCGACGCCGTCGAAGAGCACTGGAGCGAGCACGGCGTCCAAGAGCGCCTGCACACCGAACGCTTCCGCCCGAGCATCGTCGTCGCAAGCGACGGCGGCGGTGAGGTCACGTTCAGCGCCACCGGCAAGACCGTCGACGCGGACGGTGCCACGCCGTTGCTGGACATCGGCGAGGAGGCCGGCGTGCTCATGCCCTCCGGGTGCCGCATGGGCATCTGCTTCGGCTGCGTCACGCCACTCAAGGCGGGCGCCGTCCGCGACCTGCGCACCGGCGAGATCACCGAGGCCGAGCCGGGCGTCCTCATCCAGACCTGCGTGTCCGCCGCGGCGGGCCCCTGTGACATCGAACGGTAGGAGCACCTTGACCGCCATCGACCCCACCGCCCACCTGACCGCGGAGCAGATCGAGGAGCTCGGCCGCGAGCTGGACGCGATCCGCGACGAGGTGATCGCCGACCGCGGCGAGAAAGACGCCGCCTACATCCGCAAGGTCATCTCGGCGCAGCGCAAGCTCGAGCTGGTCAGCAGGGGCGTGCTGCTGTTCTCGATCTTCCCGCCCGCGTGGCTGCTCGGCACCGCCGGGCTGTCCGTGGCGAAGATCATGGACAACATGGAGATCGGCCACAACATCCTGCACGGCCAGTGGGACTGGATGCGGGACCCGAAGATCCACTCCACCACCTGGGAGTGGGACCACGTCTCGCCGTCCGAGCAGTGGAAGCACTCGCACAACGAACTGCACCACACGTACACCAACGTGATCGGCAAGGACAACGACCTCGGCTACGGCATCATGCGCGTCGACGAGGACCAGAAATGGCACCCCTTCCACCTCGGCCAGCCGCTGTGGAACTTCCTCAACGCCTGCTTCTTCGAGTACGGCATCGCGGCGTACGACCTGGAGCTCGGCAAGAACCTGAACAAGCGCCGCCGCAAGAACCCGGAGTTCCGCGCGCGGGCCAAGGCCGTGGGCCGCAAGATCCGCAAGCAGGTTCTCAAGGACTACGTGATCCACCCGCTGCTGTCGGGCCCGTCGTTCCTCCCCACGCTCGCCGCCACGTTCACCGCGAACCTGGTCCGCAACGTCTGGACCCACTCGGTGATCATGTGCGGGCACTTCCCCGAGGGCGTACAGGTCTTCGAGCGCCACTCGATCAAGGGCGAGACGCGCGGCCAGTGGTACCTGCGCCAGATGATGGGCTCGGCGAACATCAGCGGCAGCAAGGCCCTGCACTTCATGACCGGCAACCTGTCGCACCAGATCGAGCACCACCTGTTCCCGGACCTGCCGAGCAACCGGTACGCCGAGGTCGCGGTGAAGGTGCGCGCGCTGTTCGAGAAGTACGAGCTGGAGTACGTCACCGGCCCGCTGCCCAAGCAGGTGTTCTCCGCGTGGCACAAGGTCTTCCGGCTCTCGCTGCCGAACAAGAAGCCCAAGGTCAAAACGCCGGACCGCGAGCAGGAGCTCGTCGCCGCCTGATTCCCGGTATTGGTTCAGAACTCTCGGCCGTACCGGCGGCACCGCCGGGTTCGGTGAGATCCGTTACGGACAGTGGGCGACCGCGACGTCAGACCGTACGACACAGGATCCGGGGCAGCCAGTGTCCGGCTGCGCTGCTACCTGGACGTGCGCCAGGAGCTCAGCACACAGCCCCCGGCGAGGTGTCGTAGTGCGCTGACCTGCCATGGTCGGGCCGGTAGTCGGGTGCGTATGCGCACTCGGTTTGCCGACGGGCGGGCTGGGTGGAAGGTATGGACTGTGACGCGGACACTGCCGGAACCGATGCTCGCCGCCCCTGTGTCCGACCCTGCGCTGCTGCCGGGGTGGGCGGATGAGCCGAAATTATGGATGGGGTTTCGTTCTGTCCGTTGTCCACTGCGGGCATGGCTCAGGGCCCTCCGGCGTGAAGGGCCCTGGACCAGTGGTGACGTTGGTTGGGTGAGCAATAGTCCCCGAGTTCCGCGTTCGTCCCCCAGCTCCTGGCACCACTGAGAGTGCCAGGACCTGGACCTGGTACCTCGTCCGGGTGAGCGAAGCCCGTTCTGACCCAACCTCGCCCGTAGTGCGCAACCCTCATCCCTGTCGGGATTCCTTCAGTCTGGGTGAAGTCGTGGAGGCGTGGGTTGGCTCTGGCCGTAGTACGCGATCTGCGTGAGTACCGGGCGCCGGCGGGCGAGGAGGAGCTCGCCGCGTTCGAGACCGATGTGCTGGCGGGGTTCGTTCTAGCCAGGGCTTCGGCCGGTCTGGTCGACGGCACGATTCGCAGCGACACCAACCACCTGGAGCTGATCCGGGACTGGTTCGGCCGTCAGCTGTGGGAGATGGAGCCCTCCGACGCCGACGTCTATTTCGGCAAGGTGCTGCGCGACGCCAAACCCTCGACCCGGACCGGTCGGGCGGGTGCGCTGGCGGTGTTCTTCCAGTTCCTTGAGCTGCGGCACAAGGTCGAGCTGCACAACCTCACCGGCCGCGTGGTCGAGTGCCCGTTGGACGAGATGAACCGGCCGCGGGCCTCGGTGGAACCGCAGCTGCGGATCCCGCCCAGTGAAGCGGAGATCGAGGCGCTGTTCGCCGGGTGGCGTGAGGAGCTGGTGACCTGCCGCAAATTCGGCCCGGCCGCCCGCAATTACGCGGTGGCCCGGCTGGCGGCGGACGTGGGGCTGCGGATCAACGAGGCACGGATGCTCGACCTGGACGACGTCCGGTGGGAGCTGGGCAGCTTCGGCAAGCTCAACGTCTGACACGGCAAAGGTGCCCGCAGACGCGGGCCGAAGCCGCGGCTGGTGCCGCTGATCAACGGTGCCGACCGGAACCTGCGGTGGTTCATCGAGGACGTATGGGGCCACTTCGACGCCGACCACACCCGGCCGGGCGCCCCGCTGTTCCCCTCCGAGCGCAAGAACCAGGACGGTTCCTGCTCGCGGGCGACCGCCGACGTCTTCCGCCGGTCGCTGGCTGATGCCGCCGCCCAGCACCTGCCGACCTGGGCCGGGAAGCTCACCCCGCACGTGCTCCGGCACTTCTGCGCCTCCCAGCTCTATCTCGCCGGCATGACCTTGTTCGCCATCCAGGAACTACTCGGACATGCCTGGACCGGTACCACGGCCCGGTATATCCACGTCCACGGCACCCATGTCGAAGACGCCTGGGTCGCCGGACAACAGCGCGCAACCGGGCGATGGAAGGGACTGGCCCAGTGAAGTGGAACCTTCGTCTGGCGGCCGCCAACCGCGGCATCTGGAAGGCCAGCGAACTCCAGCGGATGCTCGCCGAGCGTGGCGTCGTGATCAGCGCGGGGAAGATGTCGGGGCTGTGGTCCGGTCAGCCGAACACCGTCAAGCTCGATGAGCTCGACGTCATCTGCGCGGTGCTCGGCTGCGGCGTCGAGGAACTGCTGCTGTCCGAGCCGGAGCGGGTGCCGGAGCCGACGTTGGCGACCGACTCGCAGGCCACTGCGGTGGGCCAGCCGCGCGCCGTCGCCCCACGTCCTCACACAGGCAGGTCTCTGCCCCCTCGATGAACTACGTGCACTGCGGCAAGCTGCTGCCCGAGGGCTCCCGGCGGGACCGGGCGTACTGCGACAACAAGTGCCGGGGCTTGGCCTCCTACTACCGACGCAAGGCGGGCGTCCCACCCCCGCCACGCTGGCAGCACCCCGCCTTGACCTCGGACAACCTCGCGCTCCGGTCGGCCTCGGCCCACGCCGAACAACTCGGCGAGGCCAACGGATGGTCGCCGTCGCTCGTGCGGTGCGCGATGGACGGCCTGACGGCGGTGCTGGAGCACCACCCGCCCGGCAAGCCCGTGAAGCTCACCGAAATCCGCACGCGAATACCTCGACACGCTTCCAGTTTTCGGGTCGCCGAAGTCCTCGCCGACCTGGACCTTCTGGAAGATGACAGCGCCTCGTCGATCCGCTCCTGGATCGACGACCGCACCGGCGAACTGCCCGCCGGATTCGCCGGCGACGTCCGCGCCTGGCTGCTGGTCCTCCTCGACGGTGACAGGCGCGCCAAACCCCGGTCCCGCACCTGTCTCTACGTCTACTTCGGCTGTGTCCGCCCCCTGTTGGAGAACTGGGCGACGACCCGTGATCACCTGCGCGAAATCACCGCCGCCGACGTCACGGTCGCGCTGTCACCCCTGCGTGGATGGCAGCGTCGCAACGCCATCGCGGCACTGCGCTCATTGTTCCGCTTCGCCAAGAAGCGCGGCCTGATCTTCGCCAACCCCACCACCCGGCTCAGGACGGAGGACATCCCACGCAGCCTGCTGCCGATGACCGACGACGAAGTGCTCGCCGTCCAGCGGATCGCCGTCACCCCGGCGCAACGGCTGATCGTCGCCCTGGCTGCCGTCCACGCGGCCCGCGCTACGGCCATCCGTCGCCTCACCTTGGACGACCTCGACCTGCCCAACCGCAGGATCACCATCGCCGGACATGGCCAACGGCTCGGCGAACTGCCCCACCAGACCCTGCTGGCCTGGCTCGACCAGCGCCGGGCCACCTGGCCAAAGACCCCCAACCGGCACGTCCTGATCAACGCGAAGACAGCCCTGGGAACCGGGCCCGTCAGCCCCGAATACCTTAAACGGCACCTGCTGCACCAGGGCGTTTACCTCGAACGCATCCGCGGCGACCGGGTACTTCACGAGGCACTGACCGCCGGCACCGACCCACTGCATCTCGCCCTGGTCTTCAACCTGTCCCACACCGCCGCGAGCCGCTACGCGGCCATCGCCCAAAACCTGCTCGACGACCAGATCGAGCAGACCGCCGAGATGCGGTCGGAAGGGAGAGCGGGCGCTCTTGACGGCTGCCCGTGAAGGGATCCCCGGCCGAACGGTGCTGGCGGAGCAGACAGAAAAGACCGGCACGGCTTCTGTCGAGGAGCTGCCGTTAAACCAGTGGCGCCCCGTGGACGCGCCTCATAGCTTGTGCGCTCGTGACTGATGATCCGCAGATGCGCCCGAATCGACAGGACCTCGGCCGAGTGTTCAACGAAGTGCCCGAGCTCTACGACCGGGTCCGGCCGGGATACCCTGACGAGCTGTTCGCGGACCTTGTCACCATCACCGGCATGGACGAAAGGTCGTCGGTGCTGGAGGTGGGCTGCGGTACCGGCCAGGCGACGCGCTCGCTGGCAACGCTCGGGTGCTCAGTGACCGCCATCGAGCCGGGCGCGGACATGGCCGCACTCGCTCGCCAGCGGATCGCCACCTTCGGCAACGTCGAAGTCGAGACGTCGATGTTTGAGGAGTGGGACGACCGCGGTCGACGCTTCGATGTCCTTGTGGCTGCGTCGTCGTGGCACTGGGTCGACCCCTCGATCGGCTGGCAGCGGGCGCACGACGTGCTCCATCCCGCAGGCTGGATGGCACTGCTCGGCAACGTCGTTGTCCGCCGAGTGGGAGAGCCGGAGGTGTACGCCGAGACCGCCGATCTCCACGAGCGGTTCTGCCCCGGGAACCCCGAATGGGGTCATCCTTCCCTGGAGGACGACGTGCGCACCACCGACGAGGGCTGGGGCCTGGTCGACGACCCCGGAGGATTGTTCGGCCCAACGATCGTGTGCTGGTACCCGACCGTTCAGTGGTTCAACGGGGACGGCTTTGCCGATCACCTTCGCTCGTTGTCGCTGTACCGGAGGCTCGACCGCGACGTCCGTGAGCCCCTGCTCGACGCAATCGCCGAGCGCATCCGCACGCGGATGGGCGACCGAGCATCCCGCCGTTACCTGAGCGTCCTCCGCGTCGGACAGCGCGCCGAGCGAGCCCAGTGGTGAAGGACCTGCCGATTCAGCGGCAACGGACCCACCGCACTTCCATGCCTGCCTGCCAAAGACGCCGTGGGTTCCCAGTGAAAGCACCTCAGTCACGCTGAACTCACGGCCGACGAGCCGTTAACGAGCGGCGAATCAGGTGCCAAGTAACTCGTGAACCGCCTCCGAGGTCGCCGCCGCAAAATTTCAGCTGGACGGCGAAGCCCAGCCTGGTGGCGCCGCCTTTGTTCCGTAACCAGCCCGCCTCGTCGCAGGGCAGGGTGAAGTAGTCCACCACCCCGTCCAGATCCCCGCCCCACCGACAGCCCCTTTCGTCACCCCCGTTCCCAGCGTTCGGGCCGGACGGTATGGGCGCCGGTGTACAGCGGGGACGGATATCGGCGAAGGACTGATTCCCCTACGGAAGGCGGACCTGGTGGATGGGCCGCCGCCGGAAAACTGTCATAGGCGTCAGCTGTGGCCGAAGGCCGCTGCGGTGGCCACGCACGAGAGCGATGTGCTCGCCGAGGTCACCGAACGCAGGCTGCTGACCAGGAACCTGCGGACCCTCAACGCCCTGACGGACCCGACGGTCTTCGAGCCGGTGATCGCCGGTGTGACCGCGGGCTCAAAGGGGCGGGCACAGTGTCGCCGGTCGGGCGCCTGTCCATGTGTGAGTGGGGCTGCCGCATGGACAGGCGTGACCGTGGGCCTCAAGCCGCTTCGAGGAAGGGGTAGTCGGTGTAGCCCTCGGCGCCCACCCCGTAGAACAGTTCCGGCCGCGGCTCGTTCTCCGGGTGGCCACCCTGCCAGCGCTCGACCAGGTCAGGGTTGGCGATGAGGGCCCGGCCCACGACCACGGCGTCGGCGTGGTCGGCCTCGATCTGCTGGAGCGCCTGCTCGCGGGTGGTCTGCCCCCCGAAGGGGCCGTTGTTGACGAGCAGCTTGCCGTCGAAGTGCCGCCGCAGCTCCTGGACCAGCTCGCCGCCCGGCTCGGTGTGCAGGACGGAGAGGTAGGCCAGGCCCAGCGAGCGCAGTTGGTCCACCAGGGTGCCGTAGGTGGCCAGGACGTCGTCCCGGTCGGTCTCGAAGACGTCCCCGAGGTCGACCTCCGGCGAGATCCGCAGCCCGACCCGCTCGGCACCGACGGCCTGGGCGACCGCCGTGACGACCTCGACGACGAAGCGGGCGCGGTTCTGCGGCGAGCCGCCGTACTCGTCGGTGCGCTGGTTGGCCACCGGGGAGAGGAACTCCTGGAGCAGGTAGCCGTTGGCGCCGTGGATCTCCACGCCGTCCGCTCCCGCCTCGATGGCCCGGCGGGCCGCGGCGACGAAGTCCTCCAGGGCTGCCCGGATCTCTGCGGTGGTCATCGCTTCCGGTACGGGGAAGGGCTGCTCGCCCTTCTCGGTGAACGTCTTATTGTCGATGGCGATCGCGCTGGGGGCGAGGATTTCGAGATGCCGAGCACGGCGGCACACAGGATGGCCTCGAAGCGGTCGTGCACGCCGAGCACCCGCAGCCTGCGGTCCTGGACGTGGAGACTCGAGTTGGACAGCACGGCGTGTCGGTGGCTGGCGGCGAGGGCGGGCAGGACGTCGGGAAAGAGGGCCCAGGCGGCCTCGTAGTGCGCCATGTAACGCCGGAACCACGCGTCGGCCTCGGGGTCGCTCAGCTCCTGGCCCAGGAAGACCCGCACCCGGTCCCGGCGCTGCCCCTCGAAGGACACCTCGCCCGCTGCGAACCGCGCCCACTGCGCGTCGGTGACCTCCCGCCACCGCGCGAGGGCCTGCTCGACGCTGTCGTAGCCGTCGAGCAGGCCCTCGGCCGCGAGATGTCCGAGCATGCCGGCGCGGTCCGCCGCGGTGTAGTCGAAGAGGGTGTCGTCGACTCCCAGACCACTGCGCGAATGCTCATGGTGCGACGGTAACCCGGTCCCCGGGGCCGCGTCCGTGGAACGTCTCAGTCGTGCGCGCCCCACCAGACGAACCGCTCCGGCTCGATGCCGTGGCTGCTCACCACGCTGTAGTAGTCGGCGTAGACGGCGTCGCCGTTTCCGGAAGTGCGCAGGAAAGTGTCGTCGGCACTCTGGAGCCGGTTTCCGTCGCCGGTCCAGAACTGCTCCACGTCGCGGCCGCAGGGGCTCGTCCAGACGGGGTTCGCCAACGCCGAACTGTTGAACGCCGTGCTGAGGCAGTCGCCATTGGCATTGCTGACCAGCCGGCGCCACGTGTGCCCGCCGAGAGAGTAGGAGGTCGCACCCCAGTGCCAGGTCCGCGTACTGAGAGAGTCGTTGCAGGTGGCCGACCAGACGTTGCTGGTTGTGGTCGAGGAGGCGAGGCAGTTGCCCTCGTAGTCGTTCATGTACGACCAGTTGGTGGCAGCGGACGCGGGCGTCAGGGTGCCGGCGGCAGCGAGCACCAGAGAGGCGAGGCCGACGGGGACGACCAGCCGCAGAGAAGCTCTTCGGGATGTCATGGCTACGAGCGCCAGGCGGGCGTGGGCACCGAGAGTGGATCATTCATGAACATGCCATGCCGGTTGGGTGGCCAAAGGGCGACGGCCGTGCCGACCGCCGCCCCTCTCACTCGGTTACGCCGTCAGCTTCGCCAGTGCCGCGTCGATCCGCCAGGGTCTTCTCCTTGTCCGGCCGCAACGTCGACGACGACCAGGCCCGGCTCACTCACGTGCGCCTCGTTGATGGGGTCCATGTACGGCACTACGCCTGGCCTGCCGAGCGGGTTCCGCAGCGGCGGTGTCTTCACCCGACCGAGTGCAGGCGGTCAGGGGCTGTCGCCGACCCAGTCCCAGCGGGTCGGGTCGCCGGGGCGCGGGTCGTACAGCGCCCGGCCCCTGGGCCCGAACTGCCCGAGCTCCGTGAGGAGGGAGACACCGTCGTCGATCTCCTCCGGCCTCCAGCCGGTGATGTCGAGCAGCAATCCGTCCAGCGGCCCGCCCACCAGTTCGGCGTAGCGCCGTCCCGGCTTCGGGCCTGGGTGGTCGTGGTCGGCTCCGTAGATCCGGCCGCGCAGCAGCTGCTCATCGTCGCTGTCCATACGGGTCAGCCTCGCAGCCGCCACCGACAACGGGGGCTTGCCCAAGGGGTGCTTGGGCAAGTCCTCGCGCTGCCGGGGTGGCTTGCCCGGGTCAGGTGCGCCAGCGTCCGAGCCAGCCGCCATCCTTCGGGGCCTGCGCTGCCTCCGCCTCCTGGCGCTCCTGCTCCTGGCGCTCGCGTTCGGCCTGTTCCTCCTGCCGCTCCGCTTCTAGCGCCCGGGCCTTGCAGCCGTCGCACAGGTGCGGGTGGCTGTCCCCGCGGCCCCAGTCGACCCTGATGCTGGCCTTCCACCGGTCGTCGGTGAACTTCTGCCCGCAGTCCTCGCACACGGGGCGCCGGGCCTCACGTTCGGCTGCCTCCTGCGCTTGGCGGCGCCGCGCATCTTCGGCACGGCGCGCGAGGGCAGCGTCGCGGCGGGGGTTGCCGATCGCGTCCCAGAGGTTCTGGTCGTCCTCGCGGCCGAAGCGCCGGAACGCGGGCCCGGCCGGGCCGTGCTCGCGCAGCCGCTCCAGCGTGGTCGCCACGATCGGCATCTTCCCGTCATAGGAGTGGAAGCCACCCCAGCTGTTCCAGTCGCCCTGCCAGTGCTCGCGGGTGAGTTCGGCGACCCGCTCCATCTGCTGCGGCGCGGACCGCTTGCCAGTCTGGTTGAAGACGAGCAGGACCGGCGGGTGCGACGCGTCGCCCCACCGGGGATCGGGCGCGGACCAGCGGGTGCGCCACATCGGCTTCTCCTCGCCGTCGGTGTCCTTCACCGTGCGGTGGAAGTGGCGCATGTACTTGTCGAACTTGGCCGCGATGACCGGGGCTTCCTCGGTGCAGTTGTCGGCCTCGATGAACAACAGCGGCAGCCCAGCCTCCGGGGCGGTGAGGACGATGTCGGCCCACGCGCTGCCGATGCCGGGGTTCTTCCAGGTGCCGGTCGACGGGAGGGCGACTTCGGTGGCGTAGGAGGTGATGGTGCCGATCCCGTCGGGTGCGTCGACCCAGGCCTGGGCGGCAGCGATGGCTTCGGCCGGCTCACCGGCCACCAGGTGAAGGTCGGGCTTCGGGCGGATCATCGCGATGACCGTCTCGTTGACCGTCATCGCGTGCGAGGCACCCGAGCGGCCCGCGCTCTTGGGCATGCCGCCCATCTCCTCCGGCCCCCGGTCCAGCTCGATCGCGGCGGCGGCCAGCCCGTCCTTGGTGAGCAGGCGCACCTCCTCCCCGCCTCGGGTGCGGCCGCCGTCGACGGACAGGCCGTGCCGTCGCAGATCGTTGAGCGCGCCGCGATGGGAGGCGGTGCGCGCCTCCTTCCGCTCGGCCGCCGTCTCCTTGAGGGTGTGCCGGTAGGTCAGGTGCGGTGAGGACAGCCGCTGGATCTGATCCGCCGTCGCGGCCTTGAGCACCCCGAGCGCGCGCAGCACATCGGCGCGCAGGCCGGTCGACGATCCCGCCTCGTTCGTCTTGCGCTTGCCCGCCATCAGATGTGCCCTCCCGTGCGTCGCGACCGGCCACCGGCCGGGCGCCGGCCCCCGGCCGCGGAGGGCACCCGGCACGCCCTGAACCCGATGATCGCCTCCACCACTGACACCCCACCCCCACCTATTTCCCGGGGCTTGGTCAGTGAGAGGAGGAGAGAAGAGGGTTGTGACGGTGCGCCAAAGCCCCGAAAAGCCCCGATGGTCTGGGGAAATGCGGTCAGCGCTCGTGCCGGGCACGGAAGTGGGTACGGCAGTGGGATCGCAAGCGCCGACGGCAGGAGAATGCGGCGGCCTGCCCGGCCGACCAGCCCTCCCGGCGCCGGGCGCGCGGCTCGCCGGTCGGCGACGCGGTCAGGGTACGGCGGGCGCCTGCGGTCGGTCATCATCGCGGGTCTCTCCCCTGTGCGTTGGCGTCCTCCACCGGCCCTGTGACGGCCGGTGGCGTGCCCGCGCGAGGGAGAGCCGCCCAGATGGCTCGGTGGCCGCTGCATGCCCCTCCTGCGGGCGCGTGGCGGCCATCGTGAACACCCACCCCTTGTCCGCGACCTGTTGGCCGCCGGTAGCGAGGCTGGTCTAGGAGAAATGCCGGGCCGCGGCGGGCTGCGCCAACTTGGACAAGGGGTGCGTGGTCGGCCCGACCATGACTCGACAAGGGGTCATGGTCGGGCCGACCAGGCTGGACAAGAGGGCCCGCTTCAACCCATGAAGCCCCAGTTCGCCCCGGTTTGGGGACAGGGGGAAGTCTCCGGACTTTATCCACAGGGGCACGGCGTGAGCATCAGGTCAGTCGCCGTGATCGGCACGGCGGCCAGCCTGTTGAGGAGATCCGAATGCCGCACCTGGAGCAGCCCCGCACGCCGCTGACCCCGGAAGAGGTGGAGCTCGCCTTCGAATACCTCCTGGCGATGCAGGACCACAGCGAGCACGCCCTTGCCACCGTCATCGATCGAACGAACGCCGTTCCGGCACCGACCGTCCTCCTGCTGCGGCTGGCTGAGGACATCATCCTCCCCGTCGCAGACCTGGCGCCCGATGCCGATCCGTGCGCGGACTCCTTCGCCCTGGACGAGGTCGGGTGCGTCCTGCTGGCCGCGCTGGAGGAGTGGACGCGTGTGCGTCCCCAGCTCGATCTGGGACATCGCCAACACCATCATCCGGTTCACCGAGAACGTCCTCCGGCAGGAAGGCGAGGACACCGTCGATACCCTGAAGACGATGCGCACCAAGCACCTGGAGCGGGCCCGCGCGGCGTACCCCTCGGGCAGTGCGCACCAATAGCGCGCCGCGGTGCGCACCTAGTGCGTATCGCGCGGCGGGCGCGCATCGGTGCGGCGCGTTTTCCCTGGACCAGGTTCGTGGATGCTGTTGGTTAATTTGGAGCCCGCGCGACGTCGGTCTCCAAGGCCCGGTTGTGGTCTTGGAGACCGACGTTGCTGTAGAGGAAGGATGTCGATGCGGCCGGTGGCGCTGGGGGAGGTCATATTCTGCCGCACGATCGGGTGGTGACGCTGGATCATGACTGGGTGATGGTGGAGCCGGACGTCACCATGCTGGCGCACCTGGTGCCGGCCGAGCACCGCTCGGTCGTGCTGTCGGACGGCCGGATGACCGGCGTTGCGGGACGAGAATGCGCGGCGGGCGGAGCGGCAGACGGGCTCAGAGCCTAGTCCAAAGAGCAGTGGCCGGACGCCGGGTAGCCCAGCATGTGAAGCGCCCTCGCCCTGGATCTCTAGGGGGCGCCGTGATTGTTCAGTTGCTTGCGCGTTGGATGCGCCGTTGCTGTTCATCAGCGAGTGCTGCGCGTATTCCGTGTGCATGGGTACCGGCAGGGTTGATCTTTTCGGCGAGTTTGCAAAATTCCTTGAGCGGTGGATGGTCTTCGAGGTTCGGCACGTGTTCTTTGATCTTTGTGCGGATGTCGATCCAGTGGGATGCCCATTCGTTGACGTGTCCCCTGATCATGTTGTCGAGGTAGTCGACGGCGGGGCCGGTCCCGTTGAGGCGGCGTTGGCCGACGAGCGATTCGCGGCCGGCATGGATGCGTTCGAACTGCCAGAGGAGAGCGAAGTAGTCGTCGATGATCCGTCTCGTGTCTTCGGCGGTGCGAGTCTCGGCTAGACGGTAGAACGTGAGCGAGCTGCGGAGCGTCGCGGTGTCCTTGGACGTGAGCTCTGTGTAGAGGCTACGGGCGAGTTCGTAGGCCGCGCGGACACTGTTGCCTCGTGCTGCGTGCAGGGCGACTACTGCGGCTCCCAGGGCGATGGCGGCGGAAACGAGGGCGGCCACGGATTCGGACTTCATGCCGCGCATCCTGGCCCGCAGCTAGGGCGTTTCTGATGGCTCTTGGACGATGTCTCGGAGCCAGATGACGACGGCCGTGACGGTCAGGGTGCCGTTGAAGATGTAGTCGCGTTTGTC